>JAAWPF010000017.1 GCA_022799835.1 Lawsonibacter sp.
CATCTGTATTGCCGCCGGGGTCAACCATGGACTCCCACATTGGCACAAAATACATAGATTACTCCTCTGATTTCTCCTCATCAGGCAAAGACTCGGGCTGGGCGGTCTCGGCGGTCTCCTCCCGGTCGGCCAGGGCCAGGGAGATCACCTTGTCCCCCTCCTCCTTGAAGCGCATGACAATGACCCCCTGGGTAGACCGGCCGCACTGTTTAATGGCGTCCACGTGGGTGCGGATGAGGATGCCCGCCTGGGTGACCAGCAGCAGGTCCTCAGAGCCGTCCACCACCTTGACCCCCACGATGGGACCGGTTTTCTCGGTGACCATATAGTTCTTGATGCCCACGCCGCCCCGGTTGGTGATGCGGTACTCCTCCACCGGGGTGCGCTTGCCGAAGCCCTTCTCCGTAATGGACAGCACGGTCCGCCCCTCGGTCATCCGGGCGGCACCTACCACGTAGTCCCCCTCCCGCAGACGGATGCCCCGGACGCCCACGGCGTCCCGGCCCATGGGCCGCACGTCGTTCTCGTCGAAGCACACCGCCATGCCGTCATGGGTGGCCATGAGAATTTTCTTGCTTCCGTCGGTCTCCCGGACAGAGACCAGCTGGTCCCCCCCGTCCAGGCGCAGGGCCCGGATGCCGTTGTTGCGCAGGTTCTTCAGGGTCTGCACCGGCAGGCGCTTCACCGTGCCCTGGCGGGTGACCATGAACAGAAACAGCTCCCTGTCCCCAGTCTCCCGGAAGTGGAGCATGGTTTGAATCCGCTCCCCCTGCTCCACCTGGAGAATGTTGACAATATTGGTGCCCTTGGCGGTCTTGCCGGACTCTGGGATCTGGTAGCCCTTCTTACGGTAGACCTTGCCGGTGTCGGTAAAGAAGAGGATATAGTCGTGGGTGGAGGCGGTGAACACATCCACCACACAGTCCTCCTCCCGGGTGGTGATGCCCTTCTTGCCCATGCCGCCCTTGGACTGGGCCGCGTACTCGCTCACCGGGGTGCGCTTGATATATCCCGCCTGGGTGAGGGTAAAGACGCACTGCTCCTCCTCAATCAGGTCCTCGATGTCAATCTCGTCCTCCACATCCTGGATCTCGGTGATCCGGTCGTCGCCGTACTTGTCCCGTATAGCGGTGAGCTCGTCCTTGAGCACTCCCCGCAGCATGGTCTCAGAGGCCAGCAGCTCATTGAAGTAGGCGATGCGCTCCTCCAGCTCCTTGTACTCCGCCTCCAGCTTCTCCCGGTTCAGGCCCTGGAGGGAGATGAGCCGCATGTCGCAGATGGCCTGGGCCTGGGGATCGTCCAGGCTGAAGCGCTCCATCAGCCGCTCCTTGGCGTCATTGTAGCTGGTACGGATGATGTGGATGACCTCATCAATGTTGTCCTGGGCAATGAGCAGGCCCTCCAACAGATGGGCCCGCTCTTGGGCCTTTTTCAGGTCGTATTTGGTCCGGCGGATGATGACCTGCTCCTGAAAGGCGATATACTCATCCAGAATATTCCGCAGGGACATCACCCGGGGCTGGAGCTTGCCATTAACCTCCACCAGGGCCAGCATGATAACCGAGAAGTTGGTCTGCATGGCAGTCTGCTTGAAGAGCTTGTTCAGCACCACCTGGGCGTTGGCGTCCTTTTTCAGTTCAATGACAATACGCATCCCGTTGCGGTCGGTCTCATCCCGCAGGTCAGAGATGCCCTCCAGTCGCTTGTCCTTCACCTGCTCGGCGATGTTTTTGATCAGCTGGCGTTTGTTTACCTGGTATGGCAGCTCGTTGACGATAATCCGGGTGCGGTCCTTGCCGAACTCCTCAAACTCCGTCCGGGCCCGCAGGACCATCTTGCCCCGGCCGGTGGCGTAGGCCGCCCGGATGCCCGACCGGCCCATGATAATGCCCCGGGTGGGGAAGTCAGGACCCTTGATGTGCTCCATCAGGTCGGCCAGGTCGGCCTCCGGGTCGTCCAGCACGCAGATGGTGGCGTCGATGACCTCCCGCAGATTGTGGGGGGGGATGTTGGTGGCCATACCTACGGCGATGCCGGAGGAGCCGTTGACCAGCAGGTTGGGGAAGCGGGAGGGGAGCACCTTGGGTTCCTGGCGGCTCTCATCAAAGTTGGGCTCCCAGTCTACTGTCTCCTTGTCGATGTCCCGGAGCATCTCGTTGGACAGCTTGGACATGCGGGCCTCGGTATAACGGTAGGCCGCCGGGGGGTCGCCGTCCACGCTGCCGAAGTTGCCGTGGCCGTCCACCAGCATGTACCGCATGGAGAAGTTCTGAGCCAGGCGGACCATGGCATCGTAGACGCTGGAGTCGCCGTGGGGGTGGTATTTACCCAGCACGTCGCCCACGCAGGTGGCCGACTTCTTAAAGGGCTTGTCGCTGGTCAACCCGCTTTCATACATGGTATACAAAATCCGGCGGTGGACCGGCTTTAAGCCGTCCCGCACATCGGGCAGGGCCCGGCCCACGATGACCGACATGGCATATTCAATATAGCTCTTTTCCATCTCCCCCACCAGCTCGGACTCGGTAATGGCCTGCTGGGGAAAGGCGATATCCTCCGGTTTATAATCTCGGTTGTGTGCCATCTTGCGTCACCTCCTTAAAAGTCCAGGTTGGCCACATACTGGGCGTTCTTGACGATCCAGTCCTTACGGGGTTCCACTTCCTCCCCCATAAGGACGGTGAAGATCTGATCAGCGGCTACGGCGTCGTCCAAAGTAATCCGGCGCAGAGTGCGCTTCTCCGGGTCCATGGTGGTCTCCCAAAGCTCATGGGGGTCCATCTCGCCCAGGCCCTTAAAGCGGTTGATGTCCACCTTTACGTTGGGGTTGTCCCCCCGCATCTCGGCGGAGATGGCGTCCCGCTCCGGATCGGAGTAGGCCACCCGCTGCGTCTTGCCCCGGGTCAGCTTGTACAGGGGGGGCACGGCAGAATAGACATACCCCCGCTCAATGAGCGGACGCATATAGCGGAAAAAGAAGGTCAACAATAGGGTGCGGATGTGGGCGCCGTCCACGTCGGCATCGGCCATGATGATAATCTTGTGGTAACGCAGCTTGTCGATATTGAACTCTTCTCCGATGCCCGCGCCCAGGCCCAGCACCAGGGGATAGAGTTTGTCGTTGCCGTAAATTTTGTCCGCCCGGGCCTTCTCCACGTTGAGCATCTTGCCCCACATGGACAGGATGGCCTGGAACCGGCTGTCCCGGCCCTGGATGGCCGAGCCGGCGGCGGAGTCGCCCTCAACGATATACAGCTCGCACAGGGCGGGGTCCCGCTCGTTGCAGTCCTGAAGCTTGTCGGGCATCTGGCCGGACTCCAGCACCGACTTGCGCCGCACCGACTCCCGGGCCTTCCGGGCGGCCTCCCGGGCCCGGGAGGCCATGAGGGCCTTCTCCAGGATGGCCTTGCCCACTGCCGGGTTCTCCTCCAAAAAGATCTCCAGCTTTTCCGAGACGATATTGTTCACCAGGGTGCGCATCTCGCTGTTGCCCAGCTTGGTCTTGGTCTGGCCCTCGAACTGAGCCTCGGTAAGCTTGACCGAGATGACCACCGAAAGCCCCTCCCGGCAGTCCTCTCCGGAGACCTTCTCGTCGTCCTTGAGCAGCTTGATTTTCTTTCCGTAGGCGTTGAGCACGTTGGTCAGAGCCCGGCGGAAGCCCTCCTCGTGCATACCGCCCTCGGCGGTGTGGACATTGTTGGCAAAGGAGGCCATGACCTCCTGGTAGCCGTCGTTATACTGCATGGCGATCTCAGCCATGGAGTCCTCCCGGGCGCCGGCCATGTAGATAATATCGGGGTGGACCACCGCCTTATTTTGGTTGATAAAGGTGATATACTCCCGGATACCCCCCTCATAGCACATGTCGTCCTCCTGCTCCTGGCCGGGGCGCAGGTCCACCGTCTGAATCCGCAGGCCGGCGTTGAGGAAGGCCTCCTCCCGCATCCGGGTGTGGAGGGTATCATAGTTATATTCCAGTGTGTCGAACATCTCCGGGTCGGGCTTGAAGGTGACCGTTGTTCCGGTGTGGTCGGTCTTGCCCACCACCTTCATCTCCTGGGTAATTTTGCCTCGGGAGAATTTCATCTCATAGATTTCCCCGTTTTTATGAACCTGGACCTCCAGCCATTCAGACATAGCGTTCACCACCGAGGCGCCCACCCCGTGGAGACCGCCGGACACCTTATATCCGCCGCCGCCAAACTTGCCGCCGGCATGGAGAACGGTAAAAACCACCTCCAGGGCGGGCCGGCCCGTCTGAGGCTGGACATCTACCGGGATGCCCCGGCCGTTGTCGGTGACGGTGATGGTGTTGCCCGGGTTGATGGTCACGGTGATATCGGTGCAGTGGCCGGCCAGGGCCTCGTCAATGGAATTGTCCACAATCTCATACACCAGATGGTGCAGGCCGGACTCTGACGTGGAGCCGATATACATGCCAGGGCGCTTGCGCACCGCCTCCAGGCCCTCCAGGACCTGGATCTCCGACCCGCCGTACTCGTGGTCGGTCTGGGTAGTACTCAATTCGTTCAGCTGATTCAGTTCTTCAGACATACTTACCTCCACGATGGTGAAATTCTGTAGGGGCGGATATCATCCGCCTGTCATATGAGCAATGACTTGTTATACATATCTGCGGACGGATATCATCCGCCCCCGCAAATCAATCCAGTTCTTCATCCTCCAGGTCGGCGGTGTCGTGGTAGTCGTCGTCCCCGGCCTCGGTCCCCACCAGCTCGGTGGTCCGCATCCGGCGCTTGTCCTTGGCCTCCTCCACATGGCGGTGGATCAGCTCCTTGACCTGCCTGGGATGCTTGACGTTCTTCAAATCCAGATGGGGGATGCTCTTGTCGGAGGATACCACACACACCGTCCCCACGCCAAAAATGCGCTGGCCCAGGCTGATGTTCAGCTGCAAATCCCGGACCCGGTAGAGCAGGACCTCGTCCGATTTGATATTGAGAAAGCCGGTCTCACAGAACAACCGGTCCTCGCTGAGGCTGTATTTGGTGAAGGACAGGGGAAGCCCCAGGTGGCGCTTGCGGTCCTTCCACAGATATTCGATGGATTCCATATCATATCCTCCTTGTTTTTAAGGCTCCTTTTTTCTACTCAAACCCGCCCCGCTCTGCCCGGGCGGCCAGGGTGGCGGGGGAGAGGGAAGAGAGGTAGACCACCGGCTCCCCCCAGCGGCTGTCGGCCAGAATGAAGGACCGGGGCAGGTCCCCGGTGAGCCAGATGGCCCGGCCCTCCGCCTCCGCCCGCTCCAGCATCTCCCGGGTCTTGTAGGCCCAGCTGGCGTTGTCCAGGTCGAAGATGCCTAAAATATCCCGGTCAGGGATAACTACAGATTGACCTAAATGCAGATACACAGCTATACCAGCTTCCCGTCGTGGATGTGAAACGCCCTGCCCCCCTCCAGGCCCTCCAGCTTCTCCTCCTCACAGCAGGTGATGAACACCTGTCCGCCCCGGATGCGGTTGAGGACAAAGGCCTGCCGCCTGGGGTCCAGCTCGGAGAGGACATCGTCCAGCAGGAGGACGGGCCACTCCCCGGTCTCCTCCTGAAAAATCTCCCGCTGGGCCAGCTTCAGGGACAGGGCGGCCGTCCGGGTCTGGCCCTGGGAGGCGTAGGTCTTGGCGTTTTTCCCGCCGACGGTGACAGTCAAGTCGTCCTTGTGGGGCCCGGACAGGCACTGCCGGCTGTCGATCTCCGCCTGGCGGTGCTTCTCCTGGTGCTCCAGCAGCAGGGGGAGCAGCTCCCGGGGCGGTTTTTGGGGATCATCCACGGTGGATACCGTCTCATAGCCCAGCTCCAGTCCCTCCCGGCCCCCGGAGAAGTCGGCGTGGATGGCGGGGGCATGCTCCCGCAGGCGCTTGATGAAGTGGGCCCGATAGTGGATCACGATGGCCCCCGTCTGGGCCATGCGAAGGTTGAAATCGTCCAGGGTCTGGAGGAGGGAGGGGTTTTCCGGCCAGTCCCGGAGAATGCGGGTCTTATGGTCGTAAAGCCGGTTGTACTCCGCCAGGGCCTGAGCGTACCGGGGCCGCAGCTGACAGATGGCCCCGTCCAGGAATTTCCGCCGCTCCGCCGCCCCCGCCTTGATGAGGGACAGGTCCTCCGGGCAGAACAGCACAGTGTTCAGGACCCCCGCCAGCTCCGCTGCCGTTTTCAGCCTGACCCCGTTGGAGAACAGCTGCCGGCCCCGGCCCCGGAAGAGACGGGCCTCCAGAGTAAAATCCCGGTCCCGGCTGAATACCTCCCCTTTGATAAAAGCGGAGTCCACGTCCAGCATAATCATCTCCCGGTCGTACCGGGCCCGGTGGGACCGGGCGGCGGAGAGATAGGCCACCGCCTCCAGCAGGTTGGTCTTGCCCTGGGCGTTGTCGCCGTAGATCAGGTTGACCCGAGGGTCAAATTCCGCCTTCAAATGGGGGTAGTTGCGGAAAAAATCCAGCTCCAGCCTTTTGACAATCACGTGACCGCAAGCTCCGTCTCGCCGTCAATGACCGCCCGGTCTCCGGGGCGCAGCTTCTTGCCCCGCATGGCGCAGACCTCCCCGTTGACGGCCACCCGGCCCTCCTGGATGATGAGCTTGGCGTCCCCGCCCGTCTCCACCGCCCCGGCGAATTTGAGAAGGTCCTGGAGCTTGATGAATTCGGTGTGTATTTTAATTTCATGGGTCTCCATCCTGCTTCCCCCGTTCCATGTGAAACCTCTTAATCATTCAGAAATATACTCGCCGTCTACAACAGTCCGGAAACCGCCGCCGAACATCCAGCCGTTGGTCTCTACAAATTCAATGAATTTTTTCGACACCTCATCCGTGCTTAACGCTCTGTCTTCCACATAGATGCAGCCTTGAATTTCAATCTCTGTCATTAGACGCTCCCTTTCAGTTCGCCTTCAGCCGGACAGGCAGCACCATATAGGTGAAGTTCTCCTCCCCCTCGGCGGGCAGGATGACGCAGGGGGCCACCCCGGAGGTGAACTCCATGCGCAGCTTGTCGGCGGGGGCGGCTTTCAGGGCGTCCATCAGATACTTGTTGTTGAAGCCGATCTCCAGCCCGCCGCCGTCCCCTGAGATGGGACACCGGTCGGCGGCGTCGCCAATAGCGGTCTTGGTGGTGATATTCACCATGCCGTCCCCAAAGACGCAGCGCAGGGGGGATTTCAGCTTTTCGCTGATGATAAGAGACACCCGGTCGATAGAGGCCAGCAGAGTCCGGGCTTCCACCTCAACCTTGACAGTGTTGTTCCGGGGGATGGCGTTGCGGTAGGCCAAAAAATCACCCTCCAGCCGGCGGCAGACCAAAACGGTGTCCCCGGTCTGGAACATCACATGCCGGGCCCCCTGGGTGACGGTGACAGATTCCTCTCCGGAGCAGATTTTCTCCACCTCGCCAAGGGCGGAACCGGGCACCACAAAGGAAAAGCTGTCCGCCCCTTTCTTCTCCTCCACTGCCTCGTGGCGCAGGGCCAGCCGGTAGCCGTCCACCGACACCACGGTCAGGCCGTTCTCATCCACCTCAAAGAGGGAACCGGTGTGGATGGGCCGGCTCTCGTTGTCGCTGACGGCAAAGAGGGTCTGAGAGATCATGGAGCGCAGCACGGGCTGACCGATGGTCAAGGCGTTCTGCTGGTCTACCGCAGGCAGCTCAGGGAACTCCTCCGGGTCAGTGCCCAAAATATTGAACTCGCTCAGGCCACATTTCACATTTACCATGTACTCTTGGGAGGAGAACACCACCACGTCGTCGGGCATCTTGCGGACAATCTCTCCAAAGAGCCTGGCGGACAGTACCATGGAACCCCCCTCGACGATCTCGGCGGGAACGCTGGCCTGGATGCCGGTCTCCAGATTGTAGCCGGTGAGCCGCAGCGCGTCTCCCGCCTCAATGAGGATACCCTCCATAGCGGGGATAGAACTTTTGGCGGCTACCGCCCGGGAGGTGACAGAGACAGCGGCGGACAGCAGGGCCTTTTCACAGGAGAATTTCATAACGGTTCCTCCAATCTCTTTCTCTCTCCGCAATAGGAGGAGAGGGTATTTTTTAGTAACAGTAGTCCGTAGGCGAAAAAAATGTGGAAAGAAGCCGGAAAACCTTGGGGCTGTAAGAAAAAAGCCTCAACAGGGGGTGTGGAAGAAAAGAGGGAGGTTTCCACACAGGGAAAAATCGTCCACAGATATTAACAGTGAATCCACAATTTTTAGTGGAGAACTCATTCGTATCTGGAGTTGATATTTGTGGTGATGTCCTTGATGATTTCAGCCTTCTCCGGGTCATTCTTCACCAGGTCCTCGATGCGGTTCAGGGCGTTGAGGACGGTGCTGTGGTCCCGGCCGCCGAACTCCGCTCCAATCTCCTTCAGGGACAGGTTGGTCATGCGGCGGATCTGATACATGGCGATCTGGCGGGCCATAGAGATGTCCTTGGAGCGGCCCTGGCCCCGGAGCAGGTCGGGCTCCAGGTTGTAAAACTTACATACCTCGTCGATGATGACGTCGGCGGTGGGCAAAATGTCGGATTTCTCTTTAAAGATATCCTTCACCGCCCGGATGACGGTATTCTTGTTCACCGTGTCCCCAATCAGGTCCTGATAGGCCATGATTTTGTTGACGGTTCCCTCAATCTGACGCACGTTGGCGGTGATGTTCTCGGCAATGAGCTGGATCAGGAAGTCGGGCAGCTCCATCCCCATGCGGATGGACTTGTTGCGGATGATGGCCATCCGGGTCTCGTAGTCGGGGGGGATGATGTCGGCCAGCAGGCCCCACTCGAAGCGGGTTTTCAGCCGGTCCTCCAGCCGGAGCATCTCCTTGGGGGGGCGGTCGGAAGTAAAAACGATTTGTTTTTTTAATTCATAGAGGGTGTTGAAGGTGTGGAACATCTCCTCCTGAGTGGAGTCCCGGCCGGCGATGAACTGCACATCGTCCATCAGAAAGACGTCAGCTCCCCGGTACTTGTCCCGAAACTCCTGGTTCCGGCCCTCCCGGATGGCTGTGACCAGTTCGTTGGTGAACGCGTCCCCTTTGACGTAGATGATCTTATACTCCGGATGGTTGGCGTGGATGGTATGGGCGATGGAATAGAGCAGGTGGGTCTTGCCCAGGCCGGAGTTGCCGAAGATAAACAGGGGGTTATAGCTCTCGCCGGGGTTATCCGCCACCTTCCGGGCGGCGGCGTGGGCGAATTTATTGGAGGAGCCCACTACAAACCGCTCAAAGGTGTATTCCTCGGTGCCGGGGAGAAAGACCCCCTGCTTGACTGCCTTCTGAAAACCTTCCCGCTCCCCCTCGGTTAGAATGGTAACCTGAAAGTCAGCGGAGAACAGCTCGTGGAGGGCGGCCTGGATAGGGGCGGCGTAGCGGGCGGCAATGATGTCCCGCTTGAACTTTGTAGGGCTGTAGAGTACAAAGCGGTCCTCCTCCAGGGCGACGGCCTCGGCGTCGTCAAACCAGGTGTTCAGAGTGGTAGGTGTCATCTCGGCCCCCATCAGGGCCTTTACCTTTTCCCATACTTCTGCGGCGGGGTTCATCTCAGTCCCTCCTTATGCCAGTCAAAAAAGCAGCGGAGCTGCTTTTCCTACAAAAATTGCGTAATTTTCCACTTTTTCTATTATACCAAAAAAACAGAGGAACAGCAAGTTTAATTTACATGGTTTTCCTTTTCCGCCGAAAAAAAATTCCAAATATTGACGGAGCCGATTCTTTCGCGTATAATAAAAAAAGCTGTAATCTTTTCTCTAATATTTTGGAGGAGTGAACGAAACAAAAGAGAATTGTCCCCGTACGGAGGCGGGAAAGCTGACGACATAAGGTGATCGATTATGAGAGGGAAAAGGATATCTCAGGAGTTTATTTCTGTTGCGGTCCTCATCACCGCGATCGTGATTCTGTTTTTCTGGTATACATCCCAGAACAGCAATCGTATCGAGGGCCGAAACAAGACATATGCGGAGGATTCCGCCCGGCAGACCGCGGAACAGATCGAAAGCGAGTTTGGCAACGCCCTCCTGCGGGTGCGCAACTACGCCTACCTTCTCAGCACCAGCCAGGAGAATCCAGTGGTCGACGCGGAGCTGCTGAAGGGGATGGAGGAGAACGCCGCCTTTGACGCCATCCGTTTCACCCGGGCCGATGGGGTCAACCTCTCCTCCAACGGGCGGACCTCTGACAGCCGCGACCGGAACTACTACATCCAGGGGATGCAGGGAAAGAGCGGACTGGATGTGGTATTCCAGTCCAGGCTGACCGGCCAGAAGATGATGGTGTTTTATTCCCCTGTCCACTATGACGGTGAGATCATCGGCATGTTCCTGGGCACGTACTTCGCGGAGGATTACCTCCAGAATATGCTGGCCACCAGCTATTTTGGAGAGGAGGCCGGCGTGTTCTTATGCAGCCGGGAGGGCACCATCATCGCCAGCTCAGGCAGCGACATCTGCGAGGGCCAGGTGCTGGAACAGCTGAGGGCGGAAGGGATCATCGACCCGGAGACGGCCCGGTCTGTTCAGGATATATTTGATAATCCGGGGACGAACGGCTCCTTCCTCTGCACTCCGGACAGCAAGACGGATAATATCTGTGTCCGCGACCTGTCTGAGAGCGGGTATGTCCTGGTGCAGACCTTCCCGAAAAACGTCACCCAGGAGATGATACAGGCGGAAAATATGGTGGGCGTCCGTCTGGAGACCATGCTGATTGGGCTGTTTGTCCTCTATGTGGTCAGCCTGATATTCCGGGCCACCCGGGAAAAGCGGGTGCTGGAGCGGGAAAACCGGGAGATGGGCTATATTATCGGCGGGGTCAACACTCTGTTTTCCCGGTTCGTTATGGTGAATTTGGAGGAGAATACCTATCAGTACCTGGCCGGAGCCAGGCCGGAGAAGGACCAGATTCCCATCAGCGGCAGCTATGGGGTATTGGTCGAGCACCTGTCCTCCATGGCCATCGATGAGGAGAACTACCAAACCCTCTCCCGGGCCATCGAGCGTGCCGCCATCGTGGACGCGCTGGCCAATCAGAACGACCTGCGCCTGGAGTACCATGTGTTCCGAGGGGGCCGGCCGGAGTGGGAGCATGTAAATGTCGTCTGTCTGGAGCGGAAGGACGGCAGGGCCAGCAAGGTCCTGTTCAGCCGGCAGATCATCACTGAGCTGAAGGAGAAAGAACTGCGCATTCAGCGGGAGATGTCGCTGGCCAACCGGAAGGAGCGGCAGTACCGCATTGCCATTACAACAAACGCCTTCTGCACCTTTGAGTTTAACCTGACCCAGGACCTGATAGAGCGGGACATCCTGCGCGCTGTGGATGGGGAGGAGGTCTCCCTGCTGGAAAAGGTGGGGCTGCAGGCGCCCTGCGGGGCCGGGGAATATTTTGAGCGGTGGAAGAAGTATGTGCTGGACGAGTCCATGGAGAACTACAGCGCCATAGTGAATACCGCTTACTTACAGGAGTGCTTCCTGCGGGGCGCGGCCGAGGTCACGGCGGACTATTGGGAGTTGGCCTGCGCCGGGAAACGGATCTGTGTCCGGCAGTCCTTTATCATGACGCAGGACTACGATACGGGGGATATCATGGTCATGGTGGTGTCCCGGGATATTACGGATCAGGTCCAGAAGCAGCTGGAGCAGACCCGGGCCCTCCAGGACGCCCTGATGCAGGCCCAGCACGCCAATCAGGCCAAAACTACCTTCCTGTCCAATATGTCCCACGATATTCGGACCCCTATGAACGCCATCATCGGCTTTGCCACCATCGCCGTCAGCCATATTGACAACAAGGACCAGGTCCGGGACTGTTTACAGAAGGTGCTGTCTTCCAGCAACCACCTGCTCAGCCTCATCAACGACATCCTGGACATGAGCCGCATCGAGAGCGGCAAGGTGCAGATCAAGGAGCAGGAGTGCAACATCTCTGAGCTGATGCACAATCTGGTGAACATCATCCAGCCCCAGGTGAAGGCCAAGCAGCTGGAACTGTTTATCGACACCTTCGAGGTGGTCAACGAGGACGTTATCGCTGATCCCCTGAAGCTGAACCAGGTGTTCATCAACCTGCTGAGCAACGCGGTGAAGTATACCCCCGCCGGGGGGATGGTCACCTTCCGGATCAGCCAGAAAACCACCTTCCGCCACGGCTATGGGGACTATATCTTTACGGTGAAGGACAACGGCATCGGTATGTCGCCGGAGTTTGTCAAGCACGTCTTTGACCCATTTGAGCGGGAGAGCACCGCCACCCAGAGCGGCATCCAGGGCACCGGCCTGGGCATGGCCATCACCAAGAATATTGTGGAGATGATGGGCGGCACCATCCAGGTGGAGAGCACGCCGGGCAGGGGCAGCACATTTACCGTGGAATTCAGCCTGCGGCTCCAGGATGTGGAAAAAAACGCCGCCCAAATCAAGGAGCTGGAGGGGCTGCGGGCCTTGGTGGTGGACGATGACCTGAACACCTGTGACAGCGTGAATAAGATGCTCAAACAGATCGGGCTGCGCTCTGAGTGGACTGCCTCCGGCCGGGAGGCGGTCTACCGGGCCAAGAGTGCAGACGAGGAGGGGGACCCTTACCACACCTACATTATCGACTGGCAGATGCCGGAGATCAGCGGGCTGGAGACCGCCCGGCGCATTCGTCAGACCGTCAAGAGCGACGCGCCCATTATTATCCTTACCGCCTACGATTGGACAGACATTGAGGAGGACGCCAAGAGCGCGGGGGTAACCGCCTTCTGCGCCAAGCCGTTGTTTATGTCAGACCTGAAATCCGCCCTGCTGTCCGCCAACAATCTGGCGGAAAAGAATGAGGAGGAGGCCGCCCCCTGGACCGAGGCCGATTTCAGCGGGAAGCGGGTTCTGCTGGTGGACGACAACGAGCTTAACCGGGAGATTGCCGAGGTAATCCTCCAGGAGACGGGCTTCCGGGTGGAGACCGCCCCGGACGGCACCGATGCGGTGGCTATGGTGGAGCAGTCGCCGGAGGGCTATTACGATGTGGTGCTGATGGACGTGCAAATGCCCATCATGGACGGCTATGAGGCCACCCGGACTATCCGCGATATGGCCCGACGGGACGCCAAGACCCTGCCCATCATCGCCATGACAGCCAATGCCATGGAGGAGGATAAGGAGGCGGCCCTGAAAAACGGCATGACTGCCCACCTGGCAAAACCGCTGGATATGGCGCTGTTTATTTCCGTGCTTCAAAGATACACCTCCTGAGACCCCACTGGGCAAGGACATACCTTGTGGAGCGGAAAAAAGCTGTCACAAGATATAGATTTTTGTGGGGAAATAAAAAAATCCTGGCGCCGGTAATAAAGTTTTTATTGACAGACGGTGCAATTATCCGCTATAATACTAGGCGTATCTTTTGCAGACCGCAGCTTTTGTCCCCGACAGAAGCTGTTGTTGGGCCGGGAGAGCCGGCTTGATTTCAAATGAGGAGGTGTCCCCCATGCTTCGTACCTATCAGCCCAAAAAGCGTCAGCGCTCTAAGGAGCACGGCTTCCGCAAGCGTATGGCCACCCGCAATGGCCGCAAGGTGCTCGCGCGCCGCCGCGCCAAGGGCCGCGCCCGTCTGACTTACTAAGAGTTCAGGTGAGGACGGACCGGATCTTGCCGGGGCGGGATAAGAGGACACAGTTTTCATACGCACACAGCAGGGGCGTGGGAGAATTTCCCCCGCCCTATATGTGCATACGGAGGAAAACATGGAGCATACCGTCTCTCTGAAACAGAATCATGAGTTTCGCCGGCTCTACAGCAAGGGGAAAAGCGCTGTGTCCCCCTATTTTGTCATCTACTGCCGGAGAACTGGCCGCCCTATGAGCCGGCTGGGCATCACCACCGGGGTCAAGCTGGGCAACGCGGTGAAACGAAACCAGGCCCGGCGCCGCATCCGGGAGCTGTACCGCACAAATGAGGAGCGGCTGCTCCCCGGCTTTGACATCGTCGTTGTGGCCCGCACACGGGTGATTTACGGACGGTATGCCGAGTTGGAGCGCAGCTTTTCTCAGCTGACGAAAAAGCTGGGCCTGACTGCCCCGAAGGGGGACAAGTCCCAATGAAACGGCTGCTGCTGGCCCTGATCCGGTTTTACCGGCAAAGCATCTCGCCCCTGCGCCCCCCCTGCTGCCGCTTTATCCCCACCTGCTCGGAGTACGCCCTGGAGGCGGTGGAGAAGTACGGCGCGGTGAAGGGGGGCTGGCTGGCCCTGCGCAGACTTGCGAAGTGCCACCCCTTTCACAGGCAGAAGTCCGTCGAGTATGACCCCGTGCCGTAGGAGGCGGACTTCCAGCCGCCCCATGTTTCCTTATCCCGCGCCAGCGGGGCGGCGCGGAGGCCGCCCCCTACCCCAAATCAATTTGCGGAGGTATTTTTAGTGGGTATTATTTTAAAACCCTTTGCCCTGCTGCTGCTGTTCTTTTATAATCTGTTCAACAGCTACGGCCTGGCCCTGATTCTGTTCGCCATTGTGGTCAAGCTGGTGCTCTTTCCCGTCACCCTGAAGAGCAAGAAGAGCATGATCCAGACCACCATGCTCTCGGAGAAGATGCAGAAGCTCCAGAAGCAGTATGGCAAGGACCGGGAGCGCTATAACCTGGAGATCCAGAAGCTCTATGAGAAGGAGCATGTCAATCCAATGGGGGGCTGCGTCTGGTCGCTGATCCCTATGATTGTCCTCATTCTCTTGTACAGTATCATCCGTTATCCCCTGACCTACTTCATGGGGATGTCCGATGACCAGATCCAGACCCTGGCTACCCAGCTGAATTGGTCGGACATCGCCGTGTCCAGCGGCTGGGTGTCCGGCGCCATGATGGAAAAGGCGGAAAATTTGTTCCAAAACGGTGCCTATAATCAGTTGTATCTCCTCTCCCTGGTCAGGCCGGAGAATCTGGAGGCCCTCAAGGCTGCCACCGGCGCCAACGGCCTGTTCGTGATGAACTTCCAGTTCCTGGGCATCAACCTGGCCGAGATCCCCACCTGGAAATTCTGGACCGGCAGGCTGGAGTGGAGTTTCATCGGACTGTTCCTCCTGCCCCTGATCTCCGTGGGCGTGTCTTTCCTGTCCATGAAGGTGTCTATGGCCACCAACCAGATGAACCGGGAGCAGAAAAATCCCCAGATGGACAGCACCAACAAGATGATGCTGTGGATGATGCCTATCATGTCCCTGTGGATTGGCTTTACCGTCCCCGCTGGCCTGTCTGTCTACTGGATCGCCCAGTATTTCGTCACCATGGTCCAGGAGTATATCTGCGGTAAGATGCTGAAAAAGGACTATGAGGCCGCCCGGGAGGCCTCCGCCAAGCGGGAGGCCGAGGAGAAAGAGGAAGAGAAGCGCCGCAAAGAGGAGGCCCGCCTGGAGCGCCAGCGCCGGATCGAGGAGGAGAAGAAGAACAGGGGCAAGAAAAAGCCCGCCCCGAAGAGGGACGACGAGCCGGAGCAGGAGGGGGTCAACAGGGAGGACAGCCGGGAGGGCATCCGGGCCTACGCCAGGGGCCGGTCCTATATCCCCGGCCGTTACGGCGGCGTGACCCCTTACACCGACCCAAACGAGTTGTTTAAGGCCATTGCCGAGGCCGAATCCGCCAAGAAGGGCGGAAAGAAAGGAAAGCCCGCCCCCGCCAAAGCGGAGGACAAGCAGGAGGCCCCCGAGCCCCAGGCCGTGGAGGCCCCTGAGACCCCCGTCCAGCCTGTGCAGGAGCAGCCCGCTCCCGTTCAGACCGAGACTCCCGCCGAGCCCCTGACCGAAGAGGTGGAGGTCGAGGTGGAGGAGATCGAGGTTGAAGTGGATGAGGACGAAGATAAGGAGGGTTAAGTGATGTTGAAATGGATTGAGACCACCGGACGCTCCGAGGAGGACGCCATCGCGGCCGCTCTGTTCCAGCTGGGTCTGGATCGTGACGATGTGTCTGTAGAGGTCATTGAGCGCGCAAAGTCCGGCTTTTTGGGCTTTGGCAGCAACCCGGCCAAGGTCCGGGTGAGCTATGAGGAGGTGGACGGCAAGGCCGGCCCCGTCTCTGTCATGGCCGGGCCGGTAGAGGCGCCCGCTCAGGCGGTCTCCGCCCCTGTGGAGGAGCGGCCCGCTCCTGTCAAGAAGGAGACCGTCCTTTCTGCCCCGAAAGCGGAGAAGAAGGCGGCCCCCGCCGCCCCTAGGGCGGAGGAGACTATCCTGGCCGCCAAGCCGGGCATGGAGCCCCCGAAAAAGAGCCAGCCCCGGCCGGAGCGGCGCCCCCGGCCCCGGCGGGGGGAGCAGGTGCAGAGCGGTGACGAGGTGCTCATTGGAAGCGCCCCCGCGCCCCAGGAGCCTGTCACTGTGGAGCCTGTGAGTCCGGATGACGAGAAGGCCAACCGGATCCGCGCTTTCCTCACCGGCCTGATGGAGCATATGAAGGTTCAAGCCGTCCCCGAGATCTTTATCACCAACGAGGGCAATTATAAAGTCATCCTCCAGGGTCAGGACCTGGGGGCCATCATCGGCCGCCGGGGGGAGACTCTGGACGCCATCCAGCAGCTGACCAGCTACGCCGTTAACCGGGGCCAGTCCAAGCGGGTGCGCATCCACGTGGACGCCGAGAGCTACCGGGCCAAGCGGGAGGAGTCCCTCCAGCGGCTGGCTGTGAAGGTGGCGGGCAAGGTGGTCAAGTACCGGAAGAACATGACTCTGGAGCCCATGAACGCCTATGAGCGCCATGTGATTCATACCGCGCTCCAGGATTACAAGGGCGTCACCACCTACTCCACCGGCGTGGAGCCCAACCGCCGCACCGTGGTGGCCTACGCCCCCCATCAGAGATAAGCGAAAGGCGGAAGGGACGACCCTTCCGCTTTTTATTCCTTTTTTCAGGAAAGAAAAGAGAACTTTCCCTGTATCTGCTGAAAGGAGTGCCTGACTGTGCCTACCCCACTCTACGACGCCCTGCGGAAGTACGCCGGCCGGGAGCCCCTGCGCTTCCACATGCCGGGGCACAAGGGGATCATCTATCAGCCCTCCGACCTGAGGTGGATGGCCCCTATTGACGTGACCGAGCTGCCCGGGACGGGCAATCTCTATGAGGAGGGGGAGCCCTTTGACTCCGCCCAAGCCCTGTGGGCCGGGCTGTTCGGCTTCGACCAGTGCCAGTTCCTCACCGGAGGGTCCACGATGGGCATCCACACCGGACTGGCCTTGTGTGCCCGGCCGGGGGACAAGGTTCTCATGGACCGGAACTGCCACCGGGCGGCTTTCAACGCCCTGGCTCTGCTGGAGCTGGAACCGGTGTGGCTGGAGCGGCCCTGGCTGAGGGAGGAGAACCTCCCCGGCCCCATCTCCCCGGGGGAGGTGGAGAAAGCGCTGGAGGAACACCCGGATATCAAAACAATTTGTATTACTTCTCCTACATACGCCGGAGTGTTGTCAAATATTGGAGCCATTTCCCAGATTGTCCACGCCCATGGGGGAAAGCTCTTTGTGGATGGCGCCCACGGCGCCCACCTGCCCTTTTTGGGGCTGGCCCCCTTCTGGGGGGCGGACGCGGTGGTTGTTTCCGCCCACAAGACCCTGCCTGCTATGGGACAGTCCGCCCTGTTTTTCGCCAACGGCTTCGACTCCGACCTGGTGCGGCGGACCGCCTCCGTTTTCGGCACCTCCAGTCCCTCCTATCCCATGATGGCCTCCCTGGATGTGGTCCGGGACTGGATGGAGAAATGGGGGACGGAGAAGTACCGGCAAGTGGCCGTCCGGGTGGTCGAGCTGCGGCAGAGATTTCCCAGTTTGACCGACCGCCTCTACCACGGCTTCTCCCTGGACCCCACCCGGTTCGTGCTGAAGGTGAAGGACGGCCCCGCCTTTGTGGAGGAGCTGCGGAGGCGGGGCTGTGTCCCCGAGATGGAGGATGGGGGCCATGTGGTGTTCATCTGCACCTGTCAGGACACTGGGAAGGCGATCCCTTGGCTGGCGGACAGGTTGGAGGAGCTGCGGGAGATGATGGGGGACTGTCCGCCTATCCCCGCGCCGCCTCTGCCTGAGCGGGCGATCTCCTCCCGGCAGGCCCTCTTTGCCCCCAGCCAGGTCTGGCCCCTGGAGTTGTGCGAGGGGAAAATCGCGGCCTGCCAAATCGCGCCCTATCCCCCCGGCGTGCCGGTAGTGGCCCCCGGGGAGCGGATTTCAAAAAAAGAGCTGGCCTATTTGCGGAAAATAGGGTATAATATGCTGTCAGAGGTCCGGACAGTCAATTTGTAGGGGCGGATATACCCGCAAGGGGTACGCCGCATCCGTAAGGCGGCAGAGCCGCCAACGGCTGCGCAGTCATCCGTCCGCGGAGAAATTCGAGTAGAACGGGCGCATAATATGTGCCCTACAGAAAACAGGGGAGCGCCTATGAACCTTTCCGCCCTCAGCGGCAATGAAAAAATTAAGGATCAGCTGTCCCGGCAGGAGCGGGGACGGGGGCTGTCCCACGCCTATATCATCTCCGGCTCTCTTGGCTCTGGGCGGCATACACTGGCCCGGCTGCTGGCGGCGGCCATGCTGTGTACCGACGGGGGGGAACGGCCCTGCGGGCGCTGTCCCGCCTGTACCAAGGCGTGGAAGGGCGTCCACCCGGACATCTCTTCCATCGCCGGACCGGAGGCGGGCAAGCCCATTACCGTGGATCAGGTGCGCCAGCTGCGCGCCGATGCCTATATCCGCCCCAACGAGGGGGAGCGGAAAGTCTACCTCCTGGAGAACGCGGATCAGATGAACCCCTCCGCTCAGAACGCGATGCTCAAGCTGCTGGAGGAGGGCCCGCCCTACGCCGCCTTCCTTCTAATTGCCGGCAACCCCGGCGGTCTGCTCCAGACAGTGCGTTCCCGGTGTGAGGAGCTGGCCCTGTCGGCGGGGGAACGGCCGGAGGTCCTGCTGGACGGGGGACAGGCTGGAGCGGTGATGGGGCTGGCCGACGCCCTGGAGAAGGCGGAGGAGCTGGAGCTGCTGGAGGCTGCCATGTCCCTGGAGGGCAAGCGGGAGGAGCTGTCCGCCCTGCTGGGCGCCCTGGAAGAGGAGCTGGGGGCCCGGGCTGTCCGGGCGAAGGACCGGCGTGGACTGCTGCGGGCGGCGGAGCTGGTGAGGCAGCTGCGGGGAGCCGCCCGGCTGAATGTCAGCGCGGCTCAGCTGTCCGGCTGGCTGTGCGCGGGGATGTTCGCCCGAGATTGATGTTATAAATTGGGATATATTGAGGAGAAATTGTCTATGGTAGAAATTATCAGCGTCCGCTTCAAGGACGGGGGAAAGGAATACTATTTTAACCCCAAGGACATCCGTTTCCAGGTGGGGGACGGAGTCATTGTGGAGACGGCGCGGGGGACGGAGTACGCCCGCTGTGTTCAGGGCAACACTATGATCGACGAGATTGAGCTTACTGCCCCTCTGCGCCCGGTGGTGCGTATGGCTACCCCGGAGGACGCCAAGACAGTGGAGAAGAACAGAGAGCGGGAGAAGCGGGCCCTGTCCGTCTGCCAGCAGAAAATCGCGGAGCACGGTCTGGACATGAAGCTGGTCCGGGCGGAGTATAGCTTTGACGGAAGCAAGATTTTATTCTTTTTCACCTCTGAGGGCCGGGTGGACTTTCGGGCGCTGGTGAAGGACCTGGCCAGCACCCTCCATGCCCGCATTGAGCTGCGGCAAATCGGCGTCCGGGATGAGGCCAAGCTGTTGGGCGGCCTGGGCATCTGCGGCAAGCCTTTCTGCTGCTCCCAGTTTTTAGGTGAGTTCCAGCCTGTGTCCATCAAGATGGCCAAGACCCAGAATCTGTCCCTTAACCCCACCAAGATCTCCGGCACCTGCGGGCGGCTGATGTGCTGCCTGAAATATGAGCAGGAGGCCTATGAGGATCTGGTCAAGCATGCCCCCAAGCAGGAGTCTTTTGTGGAAACTCCCGACGGAGCGGGGACAGTCTGCGGCATCAACCTGCTGCGTCAGACCGCCCAGGTACGGCTGGAGTCTGACCCGGACAGCCCCAAGACCTATCATAATTGCGAGCTGTGTGTGGTCCGCAGCGGAAAGGGCAAGCGGCCCGAGGGCTATGTGGAACCCCCTTTGGAGGAGCTGGCCAAGCTGCGCCGTGTGGAAGATGGGGAGACTGTGACAGAGGAGGCCTCTCTGGCCGCCGCCATAGAGGCGGCCTTTCCCAGCCGGGAGCGCCAGGCAGCTCCGGGGGAGGAGGAGCGGCGCTCCGGAGGCCGCCGGAGCCGGGGTCACCGCTCCCCCCGAAATGACGGGGAGGCCCGGCCTCAGCAGCCGGAGGCGGAGGAGCCCCGGGAGGAGCGGGCCGGAAGCGGCGGGAGCCACCGGCCCAGCAGCCGCCGCAGAAGACGTCGCCCCAATAAGGGCGGCGGAAAAGCCCAGGGCTGATGGCCGGCTTTCTGAACGCGGCGTCCGCCTGTCTGGTGCTGATGCTGCTGATGGGGGTAGGCTACCTCATGGGCCGGCTGGGCTGGATGACCGCGGCGGAAAAAAAGTTTCTCAACAAATATATTGTGAATATCGCGGTTCCGGCCAACTGTGTTATCAGCCTGCTGAAAAATTTGAACCGGGAGGAGCTGGCCCAGGCGGTCCCGCAGCTGATTGCCGTGCTGCTGGGACTGGCGGCTACGCTGCTGCTGTCTATGGGGACGGCCACCCTGCTCCGCCTGCCCCGAAACCGGTGGGGCGTCTTTGTGGCTATGGGTGGGATGTCCAACACCTTGTTTGTGGGTCTGCCCATATGTATGCAGCTCTTCGGCGACCCCGGCGTCCCCTATCTGATGCTCTATTACCTGTGCGGCATCAGTACCTTCCAGTCGGTGGGCGTCCTGCTGATTCAGCACGCGGGGAATCAGGACGCCCCGAAAATGAGCGTGGGCGGTTTTATCCGGAATATTGTCACCCGGCCGCCCATCTTGGGGGTGGCCGCCGCACTGGTGATGCTCTCCCTGGGGCTGGAGCTGCCTGAGACGCTGCGGAGCTTCGGCCAATACATCGCAAACTCTGTGGTCTCCCTGGCACTGATTTACTGCGGGTTCATCCTGTATGAAGTGGGGCTGAGGAATCTGAAGCTGCTGCGCGGACTGCCCGCCATGCTGGTGATTCGTCTGGCAGTCGCGCCGGTCATCTGCTGGGGGTTCTGTCAGCTCTTCCAGATTGGCGGGATAACCAGAGATGTTTTTCTTGTGGAGAGCGCCCTGCCTGTCATCAGTCAGGTGCCCGTCATGGCCGGGGCCTTCGGCGCCGACGAGGAGTACGCCGCTATCGGTACTTGCCTGTCCATCCTGTGCTGCTTTGTGTCTCTGCCGGTTTTGATGCTGGTGATTGGATAGAAAAACCCGCCGCGGCAAGCGGCAATGTCATTAAATTAAGGGAGTTAAGGGCCAGATACGGTGTATCTGGCCCTTAACGCAATCCGTCAAATTGAGTTGTGCTGTTTAGCTATTTATGAAAAAATCGTGAACAATGCCGCAGACCACTTGACAGCCGCAGTATTGCATTATTAAAATGAAACCATAATTATCGCCCAGACAATTCGTAGCGCTATTGCGCATACCAAGGGGCAAAAGAAAACCATTTTTTGAAAATAAATAAGTGACGAATACGAAAGGCGACGCCCTCACAGATGAGAGGGTGCGTCTTTTGTACTTTTCTGGCGATAGTTTTACAACTATCGAAACGAGGAAAAAT
>JAAWPF010000018.1 GCA_022799835.1 Lawsonibacter sp.
GAGATGCAGGTCTACCGGGCCAGCGGCGCCGGCGGACAGCACGTCAACAAGACCTCCTCCGCTGTCCGGCTCATCCACAAGCCCACCGGCGTGGTGGTGGCCAGCCAACAGGAGCGCTCCCAGTTCCAGAATAAAGACAACTGTATGAAGATGCTCCGGGCCAAGCTGGTGGAACTGCAAATGCAGGAAAAAGCGGAGAAGATCTCCGATTTGAAGGGCGTGCAGCTGAAAATCGAGTGGGGCAGCCAGATCCGCTCCTACGTTTTTATGCCCTACCAGATGGTCAAGGACAACCGCACCGCCTTCGAGACCAGCAATATCAACGGCGTAATGGACGGCGACCTGGACGGCTTTGTCAACGCCTACCTCACCGCCGAGGCCACCGGAAACTGGGCGACAAAATAAAACGGCCCACTGTCATTTATGATTGATGGATGATCAAAAAACATCTAATATGAGTATTACACCCAGTAAAGCCAGTCAGTTTATTTGACTGGCTTTCTTCTCCTCCGCCCGCTTCCCTCTATTATCCTATGCCATAGGCTCGCAGCTGCCCCGCGCCATACCGCAGCATGTTCCGCTGAACTCTATTGACACTAATTGGGGTGGAATAGTATAATAAACTGTAGTGAGAGACCGCTTCGTTTTTCGGGACTGATGGGAATTGCTTTCTTTGGGACAGACGGACATCCAAAATGCGGGGATGAGGGTTGTCAATGAAAGGAACAGGAAACAAAAATGGAAAACAGAGAGGGCTTTTTCTGCTCATCTCCATTATTTTGATTTTTTGCGTCTTTGGGACTGTGATACTGTCGGTGTCCCATAAAATATCCAGGGAGATGTCTGAATCCGCCATCCAAAACCTGAGCGAAAGCCTGGACCTGATCCAGAGCACGATTGAAGCGATTCTGCGCAGTGAGGCGGAGTTTCAGGATCTGATTGCCCAGGAAATTGCCCGGGTGGACGATCCGGAGGAGTATATCCGTGTCTACCAGCGAAATCAGACCATGTCTAAAATGTCGCTGATTCTCTCGGGCAAGACGGAGGGGCTCTCCAACACCGGGGAGCGGTTCACCGAGGAGGGCCTGGACTTTTCCGCCGGCGGAACAGTCATCGGGATGCAGGTATCCCAATCCTATGTGAACTATATGGGGACATGGTCCTACACCATAAAATGCCCCGTGGAGCGGGACGGACAGGAAATCGGGACCCTATACGCCGAATATATCTACGACGCCATAGACCGGTCCCTTCCGGAGGAATTTTATAACAGGCAGGCGT
Source organism: Lawsonibacter sp. (assembly GCA_022799835.1). GTDB lineage: Bacteria > Bacillota > Clostridia > Oscillospirales > Oscillospiraceae > Lawsonibacter. The sequence continues at coordinate 1,282 of JAAWPF010000018.1, forward strand.
TGCTGTATATTATGGACGCGGCCAGCCAGCGGTTTGTCCTCAAGCCCAAGGGGATGGGCCAGCGCACCGCGGGCCACCTGAATCTGACGGACTTTTACCGGGCCAACAGCATCCAGGACCCGGAGATCCAGGCGGAAGTGGCCGACTCCTTGAGTACAGGGCGGAACGTCCTGTTCTATCACGATATCCGGGGGATTAACGCCCTCAATTATATGTGGTCGGTGAACAACGGGACCATCTACCTGGTGGGCTATGTGCCGGTGGAGGCCATCCAGCAGGAGGGCCGGACCGTCAACCAGAACATTGCCATTGTTGTGTTCTCCATGCTGGTGGCCTTCTTCCTGTGCATTCTCCTCTACTACGTCAACTGGCGGCAGCAGGACAAGCTGCGCCGGGAGCGGGAGGCGGAGCGGAAGGTCCACAGTCAGCAGCTGGCGGCGGCGCTGCGGGCCGCCCAGATTGCCAGTGAGTCCAAAACCACGTTCCTGTCCAACATGTCCCACGACATCCGCACACCTATGAACGCGGTGCTGGGCTTTACCACGCTGCTGGCCCGGGACGCGGAGAATCCGGCCAAGGTAAGAGAATATACCAGGAAGATCACAGCCTCCGGACAGCACCTGCTCAGCCTGATCAACGACATTCTGGATGTCTCTAAAATTGAGAGCGGAAAAGTAGCGCTCAATCTGGAGCAGTTCGCCCTGAGCGATGTGGTTGCCTCGGCGGACGCCATCATCCAGCCCATGGCCAAGGCGAAAAAGCAGGAGTTCCACCTGGAGGTGACAGGCATCCGCCATGAGTATCTGGTGGGGGACGAAACCAGGATCAACCAGATCCTGATCAATCTGTTGTCCAACGCGGTGAAGTACACGCCGGAGGGCGGCCATATCTGGCTGCGGCTCATCGGGCTGAAACAGCGCTCCAGCCAGTACGAGCACATCCGCGTTGAGGTGGAGGACGACGGCTATGGCATGACGCCGGAGTATCTGGAGACCATCTTCGACGCCTTTACCCGGGCGGAGAACAGCACCACCAACAAGGTCCAGGGCACCGGCCTGGGTATGGCCATCACCAAGAGCATTGTGGAACTGATGGGCGGCACCATCGAGGTGTTCAGCGAGGTGGACAAGGGCTCCCTTTTCCGGGTGGACCTGGAGCTGCGGGTCCTTGAGTCCGCGGCGGACCTTCAATTCTGGAAGCAGCGGGACATTTCCCGCATCCTGGCGGTGGGCGGAGGTCCGGAGAGCCGGGAGAATATGCTGGCGCTTATGCGGGACACAGGCGTCCAGCTGGACACCGCCTCTGACGCGGCGGAGGCGCTGGAGCGAATTGACAGCGAGAGCTTCCAGCTGGTCCTGTTGGACTGGGAGGACTGCGGCCTGCAGGCGGTGAAGAATTTGCGGGAGAAGCTCCCCAAGGCCGTCCCTCTCCTGCTCCTGTCGGAGTTCGACGCGGAGGGAATGGAGGAGGCCCTGCAGTTCAGCCGGACAGACGCGTTGACAAAGCCCTTTTTTGTCTCTGCTCTGCGGACAAAAATTGAGGAGCTGTGGAATGAGAGGGAGTCCAAACCGGAGCAGGAGAGGGACTTCGCCCTCAGGGGGATGCGCTTCCTGGCGGCGGAGGACAATGAGATCAACGCGGAGATCCTGACGGAGCTTCTGGAGCTGGAAGGGGCCTCCTGCGAGATCGCGGCCAACGGCCTTCTGGCGGTGGAGCGGTTCCAGCGCTCACTGCCCGGGGAGTTCGACGCCATTTTGATGGACGTCCAGATGCCGGTGATGAACGGCCACGAGGCCGCCAGAGCTATCCGCGCGCTGGATCAGGAGGATGCGGGTCGGATTCCCATTATCGCCATGACGGCCAACGCCTTCGCCGAGGATGAGAAAGCGGCCCTGGCCGCCGGTATGGACGCCCATGTGCCCAAGCCGCTGAATATGGAGCTTTTGAAGAAGGTCATCAGACAACGAATCAGACGGAGGGAAGAACCTTGAAGAACATGAGGAGATGGATTTCTGTCTGTCTGGCGGCGCTGGCAGCTGTACTGCTGGCGTCCTGCGGGGGACATGAGAACCCCAAGAACCTGCTCCCTGTGGAGCAGGAGAAGAAGCAGGTTGTCAATCTGTTCAGCCCTATGGAGAAGTCCGATCCTAATGCTGAGAATGTGGCCCGGACCGCGGCGGACCTGACAGTGGCCATGGCGGAGGAGAAGCTGGGAGTCAGCGTGAACTACTGGACCTACACGGCGGAGGATTATCAGGACAAAACCTATGATGAAGTGGTCCTGGACCGGGCCCGGAATAATATGGACGACCTGTATCTGCTCAATCCGGACGTCATCCTGACCCTGGGCGCGGAGGGAAAGCTGATGGACCTTTCCGGGCTGGACAGCGCCAAAAACCTGCGGGACATCATCAGCACCGCCAACACAGTGGACGGTAAATTGGTGGCTATTCCCCAGGAGGTGGTAGCCTACGGCCTATTTGTCAATGCGGACCTATTCAAAAAGTATGATCTGAGCCTGCCCAACACCCCGGAGGAGTTTCTGGAGTGCTGCCGGGTATTCCAGGAGAACGGCATCAAGACTCCCATCGGAGCCAACCGCTGGTGGCTGGAGACCTTTGCCTTTGCCATTGCCTACGCGGACCTCTATAACGGCGGAAACACGAAAGCGGAGATCGCAGCCCTCAACAGCGGTGAAACCAGATACAGCGACTATATGCGCCCCGGCTTTTCATTTCTTCAGACTCTGATCGACAAAGGCTATATCGATACGGAAAAGGCCCTGGTCAGCGAGGCCATCGAGGGGGAGCGGGCAGATTTTCTGGCGGGAAAGACCCCCATTGTCATGGCCTACTGGGGGGCGGCCAACACCGAAACCGCCTATGGCAAGACCGATTTCGAGATGCAGGTCATCGGGTTCCCCAGCAGCCGGGGGCAGATGCCAGTGATGCCCATGACGGGTTGGGCCGTAGGCGCGCAGGCGGCGCACGCTGAGGACGCCATGCAGGTCATGGACGTCATCCTCTCCGACGAGGCTCTTCAGCTCTTCTCCGAGACCAACCGGGTCATCTCCCCCTCCAAAAATGTGAAGGTGGACTGCGTTCCCGCTCTGCAGCCCCTGAATGACCGCATCGAGGAGGGAGTCTATGTGCTGGGCTCCAACGCGGGCATGAGCGTGGAGCAATGGGGCAACACCTGCCTGATTGTACGCAGGCTTCTGGAGGGCGCGTCGGTGGACGAGTGCATGGCGGCCTTTGACGAGCTCCAGGAGGCGGCCCTGAGCCGGTCGTAAACCAATACCCCCCGCCAAAAGACCTTTGGCGGGGGGTATAATTATTTTCGTTTCTTTTTCTTGTCAAAGAAGCCCTTCAGGCCGCCTTCCGGGATGGTCTCTCCCATAGCGGCGCCGAAGGCGTTCAGGGCCTCCCGCTGCTCGGCGTTGAGCGAGGTGGGAACCTGCACCTTGACGGTGACGTACTGGTCCCCCCGCCGGCTGCTGCGCAGCTCCGGGATGCCCTTTCCCCGCAGACGGAAGGTGGTGCCTGTCTGGGTGCCGGCGGGCAGATTGTATTTCACCTTGCCGTCGATGGTGGGGATCTCCAGCTCGGCGCCCATAGCCGCCTGGTAGAAGCTCACCGGGCACTCATAGATGACGGTGGTGCCCTCACGATGGAACTGGGGGTGGGGTTTGATCTGGACCCGCACCAGCAGGTCGCCGGCCGGGCCGCCGTTGACCCCGGCGTTGCCCTGACCCCGCATGGAGACGGCCTGGCCGTCGTCGATACCGGCGGGGATGGTGACCGAGATGCGCTGCTTTCTGCGCACACTGCCCGAGCCGCCGCACTTCTTGCAGGGGGTGTGGATGAGCTTGCCCGTCCCCTTGCACTTGGCGCAGACGGTGGTGGTGGAGAAGGCAAAGCCGCCCGCTCCCCGCTGGATGCGCACCTGGCCGGCACCCCGGCAGTCGGGGCAGGTCTCGGCGGTAGTGCCCGGGGCACAGCCGGAGCCCTTGCACTCCTCGCAAGGCTCTGTGCGGCTGAGCTCGATCTCCTTGGTGCAGCCGAAGGCGGCCTCCTCAAAGGTGAGGGCCATATTGACCCGCAGGCTCTCCCCCTTCTGGGGGCCGTTCCGCCGGCCTCCGCCGCCGAAGCCGCCTCCAAAGCCGCCGCCGAAGAAGGAGCCGAAGATGTCGCCCAGGTCGATATCCCCCATGTCGAAGCCGAAGCCGCCGCCCCCGCCCCCGCCGTAGCTGGGGTCCACGCCGGCAAAGCCGAACTGGTCGTACCGGGCCTTCTTCTCCGGGTCGGACAGGATGCTGTAGGCCTCATTGACCTCTTTAAACTTCTCCTCGGCCGTCTTGTCCCCAGGATTCATGTCCGGGTGGTATTTTTTGGCCAGCTTCCGGTAGGCCTTTTTGATCTCTTCCTCCGAGGCGCCCTTGCTCAGCTCCAGGACCTCGTAATAATCGCGTTTTTGATCCGCCATATGGATTCACCTAATTTCAAAAGGATGCGGGCGGCCAAAGGCCGCCCCTACGGGCTGATTCCTGTAGGGGCGACCTGTGGTCGCCCGTAATAAATACATGGGCAACCTATTGTTTACTTCTGGTCGTCGTCGATGACCTCATAGTCGGCGTCCACCACGCCGTCGCCGCCCTGCTGGCCGCCGGGCTGAGGACCGCCGGTGAAGCCGCCGCCCATGTCGGGGCCGGGGCCGGCCTGACCGCCCGCCTGGCCATAGATCTTGGAGCCGATCTCGCCGAACTCCTTGTTGACGGCCTCTGTGGCGTCCTTAATGGCGTTGATGTCAGTGCCCTTCAGAGCCTCCTTCAGCCGGTCCAGGGCGGCCTGGACCTTGGCCTTGTCCTCGGCGGGCAGCTTGTCGCCCACCTCGCCCAGGGTCTTCTCCACCTGATAGGCGGTCTGGTCGCCGTTGTTGCGGATGTCGGCGGCCTCCCGGGCCTTTTTGTCCTCGGCGGCGAACTGCTCGGCCTCCCGCATGGCCCGATCGATCTCCTCCTTGCTCATGTTGGTGGAGGAGGTGATGGTAATGTGCTGCTCCCGGCCGGTGCCCTGGTCCTTGGCGGACACGTTCACAATGCCGTTGGCGTCAATGTCGAAGGCCACCTCAATCTTGGGCTCGCCCCGGCGGGCGGGCAGGATGCCGTCCAGCATGAACACGCCCAGCTGCTTGTTATACTGGGCCATCTCCCGCTCGCCCTGGAGGACCTTGACCTCCACGGAGGTCTGGTTGTCGGAGTAGGTGGTGAATACCTGGCTGCCGTGGGCGGGGATGGTGGTGTTGCGGTCGATAATCTTGGTCATCACGCCGCCGGCGGTCTCGATGCCCAGGGACAGGGGGGTGACGTCCAGCAGGAGGATGTCGGTGGAGCTGTCGCCGCTGAGCACGCTGCCCTGGAGGGCGGCGCCCATAGCCACGCACTCGTCGGGGTTGATGCCCTTAAAGCCCTCCTTGCCGGTGAGGTTCTTCACCTCGTCCTGGACGGCGGGGATGCGGCTGGAGCCGCCCACCATGAGCACCTTGTGGATCTGCCCGCCGGTCAGGCCCGCGTCGGACATAGCCTGACGCACGGGGCCGGCGGTGGCCTCCACCAGGTGGTGGGTCAGCTCGTTGAACTTGGCCCGGGTGAGGGTCAGGTCCAGATGCTTGGGGCCGGCGGCGTCGGCGGTGATATAGGGCAGGTTGATGGGGGTGGTGGTGACGCCGGACAGCTCCACCTTGGCCTTCTCGGCGGCCTCTTTCAGGCGCTGCATGGCTACCTTATCCCCCGACAGGTCCACACCCTCGGCCTTCTTGAACTCAGCCACCATCCAGTCCATGACGCACTTGTCGAAATCGTCGCCGCCCAGGCGGTTGTTGCCCGCGGTGGCCAGGACCTCGATGGTGCGGGTTTCGGCGTCGATATCCAGAATGGACACGTCGAAGGTGCCGCCGCCCAGGTCGTAGACCATGATTTTCTGGGACTCCTCCCTGTCCACGCCATAGGCCAGAGCGGCGGCGGTGGGCTCGTTGATAATACGCTTAACCTCCAGACCGGCAATCTTACCGGCGTCCTTGGTGGCCTGACGCTGGGCATCGGTGAAGTAGGCGGGGACGGTGATGACCGCCTCAGTGACCTTCTGGCCCAGATAGCCCTCGGCGTCGGCTTTCAGCTTCTGGAGAATCATGGCGCTGATCTCTTGCGGGGTGTACTTCTTGCCGTCCACCTCTACCCGGTAATCGGAACCCATCTCACGCTTGATGGAACTGATGGTCCGGTCGGGGTTGGTGATGGCCTGGCGCTTGGCCACCTGGCCCACCATCCGCTCGCCGTCCTTGGAGAAGGCCACGACGGAGGGGGTGGTGCGGTTGCCCTCGGCGTTGGCGATAACCACGGCGTCGCCGCCCTCCATCACCGCCACGCAGCTATTGGTAGTACCTAAATCGATGCCAATGATTTTTCCCATGATAATTTCCTCCTAAATATGTGAAAGATTTGTGTTAACAAGGTTTAATGCAGCAGCAGCGCTCCCACGCCGAACAGAGCAGACAGCCAGCCCAGCAGTCCGGCGCTGAGCATCAGTGTGAATTGAACATTTTTACATCGTCTGCACATGGTTGGTCCGACCTCCCTCTCATCCTATAGGGCACAACGACCTGGCGCGCCTTGATTGACTGCTGTACATGCGGCGTGCCCGGCGGTCACGCCCTACACGCCTCAATTCGCCACCTGAACCATAGCGAAGCGGATGACCTTCTCCCCCAGCATGAACCCGGCCTGAAAGACCTGGGCCACAATATTCTCTCCCAGATTTTCGTCCTCGATGTGCATCACGGCGTTGTGGAGGTTGGGGTCGAAGGGCTTGCCCTGGGCATCAATCTCAGTGACCCCCAGCTTGGCAAAAACCTCTTTCAGCTGGTTCATGGTCATCTCCACGCCCTTTTTGTAGGCCTCGTCGGCGGTCTCCTGCTTCAGGGCACGCTCCAGATTGTCGTAGACGGGGAGGAATGCCTGAACGGTATCCGCCTTGGCGTCGGTCCAAAGATTTTCCTTCTCCTTGGCGGTGCGCTTGCGGTAGTTGTCATACTCGGCGGCCAGCCGGAGAAACTGGTCCTTGGGGACCACCTGTTCCACAATGGGCGCTTCCTCCGCTTCCACCTCGGGGCCGGGAGTATCAGCCTGGGGCTCAGCTTCTTCAACGGCCTCCGTCCCTTCGGGCTGCTCCTCCAGGACTTCCTCCTCGAGGGTCTCGGCCTCCTGAACAGGGGCCGCTTTCTTTTCCTTCTTCTTGCTCACAGTACTGATGCTCCTTCACAGGTATATTCTGTGTAGAGGCGGGTATTCCCCGCCCGCGGGCGCATAGTATGCGCCCCTACAATGGGCGTATCTATTCTTCCGGCTCCTCCGGGGCAGGCAGCTCTTTTCCAAACATCCGGGTCAGGCTGTCGGCGAAGTAGGACAGCCGGGCGGTCACCTTGGCGTAATCCATGCGGGTGGGGCCCACAACCCCGATAATCCCCCGCATGTTGTCCCCGATGTCATAGCTGGCCATAACCACGCTGGTGTCCTTCAGGGCGTCGTTTACATTTTCCGGCCCGATGAGGATATTCATGTTCTTGCCGGTATCCAGCGTGGCGGGCAGGCGGGGGGCGTCGCTCTCCTCGCTGAGGTAGGCCATCAGAGGCTTAGCCTTGTCCAAACTGCGGTACTCGGGATGCTCCAGCAGGTGGGTAATGCCGGCGGTACGGAACTTCTGCTCGCTCTGGCCGGCCAATACCTCCATGGCGAACTCCACTACCAGGGCGATGAGCTCAAAAGCTCCCGGCGCGGTGTGGGTCTCCATCCGGTCCAGCGTCTCCTCCATCTCCTCCCGGCTGAGGCCCACAAAGGAGCTGTTCAGCACGGCGGACAGCATTTGCAGCTGGGGGGCAGACAACTGGCCGGGAATGCGGATCAGCTTGTTTTTCACGATGCTGTTGTCCGTCATCACAACGGCAATGAAGGCGTTGTCCTCCACCATCAGCAGGTCGAACCGTTTCACGGTGGTCCGCTCCTTGGCGGCCGCCATGGTGAACACGGGGTAGTCGCTGATCTGAGAGAGCACCTTACCCGCCCGGTCAATCACCCGGTCCAGCTCCTCCATTTTCAGGTTCAGCGCGTCGTTGATGCGCTGAGTCTCCTGGAGGGTGAGCTGCTGACGGCCCATCAGTTCGTTGACATAGAGCCGGTAGCCGGCGGCGGAGGGGACACGTCCGGCGGAGGTATGGGGCTGCTCCAGATAGCCCTGTTCGGTCAGGTCGGCCATCTCGTTGCGGATGGTGGCGGTGGACACGTCCAGCCCGGTCAGCTGGGCCACGGCCTTGGAGCCCACCGGCTCAGCGGTGGCGATGTAGGTCTCTACGATGGCCCGGAGAATGCGTTTCTTTCGGTCTGACAGTGCCATGGCGCTCACCACCTCTTGTTTTTGTTGGTTTAGCACTCATATTCTTCGAGTGCTAAAGATAATGTATCACTCCCCCCGGGAATTGTCAATAGCCACTTTATGAATTTATTATAAACAAATTATACCCGGCCATTCCTGGCGGAATGACCGGGGCTGTGCTAAATCTAAAGGTACAGCACCTGTCCGGTGGACAGGGCTTTGCAGTTCGGGCCGAAGCGCTCCCGGAGAAGCGCCAGGGCGGGCTCGCCGGTGCAGTGGCCGGTGTAGATTTCCTCCACGCCCAGCTCTTTCAGGGCGCCGGCCACCTGACAGACGTACTCGGGGCCGCAGTTCATGCCGGTTTTTCCCTTGCTGAACATGTGAAACCCGCCCACTGTGGCGAAAACGTTCTTTCCTGGAAACTGTTCCAGCACGCCCCGGACGATGTTGACGATCCCCCCGTGGCTGCAGGAGTTGAAAACCGTCAGCCCCTTCTCCCCCTCCAGAACCAGGGATTGCTCGTGGCGGTAGTCATCGGGAATGAAGCTGTCCTCCCCCCGCTTGAAGAACAGGTTGACGGCCTGCCCGGTAAAGGCGGGGTCGCGGACGGTTTCGGGCGTCAGCCAGGCCCCCTCGGCCAGGGGGTACACCCCCTCTGTCTCCACAAAGCGGTCCCGGAAGTCTTTCCAGATGTCCCGGTGGATGCCGATATACCGGTAGCCGTCGGGGTCTTTGGCGAAGTAGGGGCCCGCCGCTCCAGGGCGGACATACACTTTGGCCCGGCTGTTGCGCTGGAAGAACTGCCGCAGGCCGTCGGCGTGGTCGTAGTGGCCGTGGGACAGCACCGCCGCTTCCACAGCGGACAGGTCCACCCCCAGGGCCTGGGCGTTGCCGGCAAATTTTCCGGAGGAACCGGCATCCAGCAGCAGCTTTCTCCCCCGGTACTCAATGTACAGGGACAGGCCGTGCTCGGGGAACAGGCCGCAGCCCTCCCGGGCGGTGTTTTCTATCAGTACAGTGATCTTCATCGGTACGTCTCCTTATGTCTGGGTCAGGTCTCGAATCCACTTGTCCGTGGAGATGCGCTGGACGCCGAAGCCAAACTTTACAACGCTCTCCAGGGTGGTGGCCAGATAGACCCACAGGATTTCCGCGTGGAACACCATGCCCAGCAGGTACGCGGCGGGAATAGCCGCCAGCCACTGGGGCAGGGTGTCGATGAGGGTGGCCGCCTTCACGTCGCCGCCTCCCCGCAGAACTCCCACAATGACCACCCCGTTGAAGTCCCGGAGGGGGCGGACAAAGGCCAGCACAGTCATCATCATCACGGCGATGGAGCCCGCCCGGGCGGACATGCCGAACAGAGGAAATACCCAGGCCGGAGCGACAAAGTGGGCAAAGACCAGCAGCAGCCCCGCCACCCCCAGACCGCAGAAGATGGCCAGCGTGGCCAGCGACATGCCGATGGACCGCACCTTTTCGGTTCGTCCGGCGCCTACCTCCCGGCCGATGATGACGGCGGCGGTGGTGGACAGGCCGAAGGAGATCACCATGCAGATCTTGTCCGCGTTGCCCGCCACGGTGTAGGCGGCCAGAATCTCGGTGCTGCCCGCCATATGGCCCATGATGGTGGGAAAGACAGAGGTCCCCAGCCCCCAGGTGGTCTCGTTGAACACCACCAGTCCGCCGTATTTCAGAAAGCGGCGGAGCATATCTCCTCCGGGGCGGAGGAGCAGACCGGGCCGGACCCGGAAAAAGCGGCTCTTCCCCATGTGGACCACCACAATGACGATCTCCAGCATCCGGGCAATGAGGGTGGCCAGGGCCGCCCCCCGCACCCCCAGGGCGGGGGCGCCCAGATTGCCGAAGATGAACACCCAGTTCAGGAAGGTATTCACCCCCATGGAGGCCACCAGGATGTACATACCCAGCTGAGGCCGCTCCATGCTCCGGTAGGCGGCCACATACATCATGGTAAAGGCGTTGCACACATAGGACAGCCCGGCGATGGAGCCGTACTGGGCGGCCAGCTCGATGACGGCGGGCTCGTTGCCGAACAGGCTGAGAAACGCCACCGGGCACACCAGCAGCACTCCGGCGCTGATGGAGGACGCCAGCAGCACCACCCACATGGACACCCCCATCACCCGGTTGATGGACCGCATATCCTGCTTGCCCCAATACTGGCTGATGAGGACGGAGGAGCCGCTCTGGACGCCGAAGATGAACATCTGCACCACATACAGGGGGATATTCGCCAGAGTGACCGCCGCCATAGGGGCTTCCCCCAGCATGCCCACCATAAAGGTGTCGGCCATGCCCAGGGTGCTGGTAATCAGATTTTGCAGGACGATGGGCGCGGCCAGCAGGACCACCTGCTTATAAAATCCGGGCTTCTGCTTCATAAACGCGAACATGGGAACATGCTCCTTTTTTTAAGATAACGCAGTAAACAGCTGCTCCTTCGCCGCTCTCAGGCCCTCCACCAGGGCCTCCGCGTCCTCCCGGGAGGTATCGTAGGAGAAGCTCAGGCGCAGGGCGCCGTCCAGCACAGGCTTGGGCAGCCGCAGGGCGGCAAAGACATGGCTGGGCTTGCCCCGGTGGCAGGCGGAGCCGGAGGAGAGATACACCCCCCGGTCGCTCAAAAACCGGACCACCACCTCGCTCTTGTAGCCGGGGAGGGAGACGGGCAGGATGTGGGGCGCGCCCCCCTGGGTCAGGACCTCCAGCCCCGGGACCTCCCGGGGGAGCCGGTCTGTGAGCTCGGCTTTCAGCGCCGCCATGCGGGCGGCATCCTCCTGGAAGGAGGCGGCCCCCAGACGGGCGGCGGCGGCAAAGGCGGCAATCTGGGATGTGGCCTCGGTGCCGGAGCGCCAGCCCCCCTCCTGCCCTCCGCCCCGGATGAGCGGGGGCAGTTTCACTCCCCTCCGGACATACAGCGCCCCCACCCCCTTGGGGGCGTGGACCTTGTGCCCGCTGACGGACAGCAGGTCCACCCCCAGCTCTTTCGGGGTGAAGGGGACCTTTAAAAAGCCCTGGACCGCGTCGCAGTGGAGCAGGGCGGGGCAGCCCGCCTTTTTGATGGCCCCGGCCATCTCCCGCACAGGCAGAACGGTGCCCAGCTCGTTGTTCACCAGCATCATGGACACCAGGACGGTATCCGGCCGGAGGGCGGCCGCCGCCTGGGCGGGGTCGATGTTCCCCCGGCGGTCAGGCTGGAGGCAGGTCACCTCATACCCCTGGCTCTCCAGGGCCCTCAGCGGCTCCAGCACAGCGGCGTGCTCAATGGCGGTGGTGAGGATGTGCTTTCCCGCCCGGCGGTTCAGCTCCAGCGCCCCCCGGATGGCCCAGTTGTTACTCTCTGAGCCGCAGGAGGTGAAGAACAGCTCCCCCGGCGCGCAGCCCAGGGCCCCGGCCGCGTCGGCGCGCCAGGACTTCACCCGGTCCGCCGCCTGTCTCCCCAGGGCGTACTGGGAGGAGGGATTGCCCCACCCCTGGGTCATGGCCTCCAGCGCCGCCTGAGCGGCCTCGGGGCGCACCGGCGTGGTGGCGGCGTTGTCTAAGTAGTGGAACACGGCGTCCGCCTCCCGAAAACAAAGTCAGCAACGGATATTGTATGCTGTTCCTCCGGGAAAGTCAATACCTGTTTGGCCTTGCAAATCGGGGGCGCATTGTATATAATGAAACCCAGAAATATCCACTTGACAGAGGAGTGTGCGCTATGAACCCGGATTCCAATATCTGTTACATCGTGGGGGCCATGTCCCTGACCCCCGACCTGCGCCCCTACCCCACCCGGGGGGACTGTGTCATCGCCGCCGACCGGGGGTTCGACTCCCTGATGGCCTACGGCGTCAACCCGGACCTGGCGGTGGGGGACTTCGACTCCCTGGGCCACAGGCCCAATCACCCCAATGTCATCCAGCTGCCAGTGGAGAAGGACGACACCGACATGGTCTACGCCGTCCGCAAGGGGCTGGAGCTGGGCTACCGCCGCTTCATCCTGCTGGGGGGCGTGGGGGGCCGGCTGGAGCACACCCTGGGCAACCTCCAAGTGCTGGACTGGCTGGCCCACCGGGGGGGACAGGGCTTCCTGGCCGGGGAAAAGACGGTGGCCACCTGCATCCGGAACGGCATGACCATCACCTTCCCCTCCTCCATGGAGGGCTACCTGTCGGTGTTCTGCAACAGCGGCACGGCGGAGGGGGTCACCCTCACGGGCCTGAAGTACCCCCTGGACCGGTATGACCTCACCGGCGACTTTCCCATAGGGGTGAGCAACCAGTTCCTGGGGGTGGAGGCCTCCGTCTCGGCGGAGAAGGGCAGCCTCATCCTAATCTGGAAGGACGCCGGAGACTTTTACGCCAAGCTGCCCGGGCTGTGGGCCCAATAACACGAAACAAACGTATTTAAGAAGCGTGCCGCCAGGAAGGAGAGGGTTTGTTAAGCGCGCCCAAAAATTGATATCGACGTTGGCGGTCCGGCACGGGCGATTACCCGAGAGCTTCAACCTCCCGAGCGGCACGCAAAAGGGTGAACGATGGTTTCAATAAAGCACAATAATGTTTCTCCTTCCGGCAGCCGGCGGCTTATTGTTGACTTTTTACAGAAAATGCCGTATGATAGAGGGGACGATTGGAGGGATTTTTTATGAACAAACGACGTTGGAGCGCGCTGCTGCTGGCCGGCCTGCTGCTGATTCCCCTGGTCGGCTGCGGAAAAAAGGATGATGGAAGCGCCTCCTCCACCCCCGGCAGCGCTTCCGGCTCAATCAGGGAGCCCGACGTCTCCGCCATCGCCCCGGTGGATCCGGAGCCCTACAGCGGCCCCGTCAACCCCCTTACCGGCGAGCCGGCGGGGGAGGGTCTGGCCGCCCGGCGGCCCTTTGCCGTCATGATGAACAACCTGCGCAAGGCCCTGCCCCAGGTGGGGGTCTCCAAGGCGGACGTGATTTATGAAATCGTGGCCGAGGGGGGCATTACCCGGATGATGGCGGTATACCAGGACCTGGAGGGCGTGGGCGATCTGGCCTGCATCCGCTCCGCCCGGGACTACTACGTCAGCCTGGCCGCGGGCCACGACGCCATCTACATCCACGCCGGCGGCAGCCCCCAGGCCTACCAGGCCTTCAAGGACCTGGAAACCTCCAACATCGACTTTGTCAACGGCCCCTACGGCAAGATGTGCTGGCGGGACCCGGACCGGAAAAAGAACGCCGGCCTGGAGCACTCCCTGTTCACCTCCAGCGAGAAGGTGCTGGAACAGCTGCCCGAAACATTCGCCCGGGAGCACAGCGGCGGCTTCGAGGTGGGCTGGACCTTCGATGAGCAGGCCCCCGCCGGGGGACAGCCGGCTGTCAAGGCGGCGGTGCCCTTCTCCAGCTACAAGACCGGCTATTTTACATATGACCCCCAGACCGGCCTGTACAGCATCGAGCAGCACATCGACAAAAAGGACATCCCCTATGTGGACGGCGCCGACGGCAGCGCGGTGACGGTGAAGAACGTACTGGTGCTTTTTACCGACGTGTCCCGGGTCAAGGGGGACGACAAGGGCCGCATGACGGTGCGCACCACCGGCACGGGGGACGGCCTCCTCCTCCGGGACGGGCAGGTCTATGAGATCACCTGGGAGCGGAGCGGCGAGCAGGCCTGCTTCGCCTTCCTGGACAGCGCGGGGAAGCCCATCCCCCTGGCCATAGGCAGGAGCTACATCAATGTGGTGGACTCCGGCGCCAAGGTGGAGTGGGAATGATTCAAAAAACTGACGGCCGCCCCCCTTGCCAAGGGGGGCGGTTGGTGTTACAATAGCATAGGATATAAAGAATCCGTGAATATTACAAGGGAAAGGAAGTGGGACCTGGAATGAAAGGCCGAAGTCGCCAGAGGACGGAAAGCTGCCACGAACGAGGGGCGGCGGAACGGGCCGGGTTCCTGTCCCGCCGCCGGTAAACCGGAGAGGAGCTTCCTCTCCCCTTGGATTCGTGCAGCCACAGGTGGGCCGCCCCGGAAGGGACATGGCGCGCCTGTGGTTTTTGTGCTTTTCGCTATTCCGCCCCAAGCCGGGCAAAGACGAAAGGGGGAAGCATCCCATGCACGAAAATTATGACCTGGACCTGCTGATGGAGCTGGTCCAGCAGCGGAAATTCCGCCGCCTGCGGGAGATCCTTGTGGAGATGAACGAGGTAGACATCGCCGACTTTCTGGAGGAGCTGGAGGTGGAACAGGAAATTCTGGTGTTCCGCCTGCTGCCCAAGGAGCTGGCGGCGGAGGTGTTCGCCTATCTGGAGGACATCGAGGACCAGGAGAAGCTCATCGGCGCCCTCAGCGACAAGGAACTGAGGGAGGTGCTGGACGAGCTGTACCTGGACGACACGGTGGACCTGATTGAGGACATGCCCGCCAATCTGGTGGACCGCATCCTGCGCAACACTGGCGCCTCCACCCGCAGCCAGATCAACCAGCTGCTCAACTACCCCAAGGACTCCGCCGGTTCCATCATGACCACCGAGTTTGTCTACCTCCACCCCGACTCCACCGTGGAGCAGTCCTTCGCCCGCATCCGGAAGGTAGGCCTGGACAAGGAGACAGTCTACACCTGCTACGTCACCAAAAACCGCATTCTCCAGGGCGTGGTAACCGTGAAGCGGCTGCTGCTGTCCGCCTATGAGACCAAGATCAGTGACATCATGGAGACTAACGTCCTGTCTGTCACCACCCACGAGGACAAGGAGGACGTGGCCCAGATGTTCTCCAAATACGACCTGTCCGCCCTGCCCGTTGTGGACAGCGACAACCGCTTGGTGGGTATCATCACCTTCGATGACGCCATGGACGTCATGGAGGAGGAGGCCACCGAGGACATCGAGAAGATGGCCGCCATCCTCCCCACCGACAAGCCCTACTTCCAGACCGGCGTCATCGAGACCTGGAAGCACCGCATTCCCTGGCTGCTGCTGCTGATGATTTCCGCCACCTTCACCGGCACTATCCTCGGCTTCTTTGAGGAAGCCCTGGCCGCCAACGCCGCCCTCACCCTCTTTATCCCCATGCTGATGGACACCGGAGGCAACTCGGGTGGACAGGCCTCTGTCACCATCATCCGCGCCATGTCTCTGGGAGACGTGGAGTTTGCCGATTGGCTGCGGGTCATCTGGAAGGAGCTGCGGGTGTCGCTCCTGTGCGCTGGCACGCTGACCGCTGTGGTCTTTGTCAAGGTGATGGCGGTGGACCGGAAGACCGCTGTCGTGGCCGCCGTAGTAGCCTTGACCATTTTCTTTACCATCGTCATGGCCAAGCTCATCGGCTGCACACTGCCCATGCTGGCCAAGCGGCTGGGCTTCGACCCCGCCGTGATGGCCTCCCCATTCATCACCACTATCGTGGACGCCCTGTCTCTGCTGGTCTATTTCGCCATCGCCACCCACATCCTGCCCTTATAGACGTGGCAAAGCCCCCGGCCAATGACCGGGGGCTTATCCGCTCCTTACAGATCGTCCATATTGCGCAGATAGGCCTCCGCGCCGTAGCGCAGGCAGCGCTGGAGGCGGCGCTCCCCCCGCTTGATGGTGCGGGAGACGGAGGACTTGTCCACCCCCATGGCCTCGCCAATCTCCCGCATGTTTTTGCCCTCGGCGTAGTACAGCAGAATCATCTGCCGCTGCTTGGCGGTGATATCTTCCCGCAGGCAGCGGATCAGGTTGCGTTTCAGGCGGCTGACCTCCTGGCTGTTGTCCGCCGCGATCTGGCGGGAGTACATGGCCATGTCGGCAGCGTACAGCTTGCCCTTTCTATATCGTGTATTTGGCATTTCGGCGGTACCCCCTGTCGTAGTAGCGCTCCATCAGCACCGCCAGCTCGTTGGCCTCCCGGCGCATGGTGGACAGCATCCGGATGCGGTCTTGAAGCCGGCAGCGCTTGTCCGCGTTTTTTGTGCGCTCCAGCACATACTCCAGCTGGCAGATTCTCAGATCCAAGGCATGGGCGTGGGCCCGATACTCCACTGACAGCTCGGCTAAAGTCATAGTGATCCCTCCTCAGCTTCTCTTTGGAAACACCGGCCGCAGAGGCGCCCTCCCCGCCCCCGCTCGATCCGGTCAAACTGATACTGCTCTCCGCCGCACCGGGGACATATCCAGGCCGGCCGCTCGGCCTGCGCGTCCCGGAG
Organism: Lawsonibacter sp.; assembly: GCA_022799835.1. Lineage (GTDB taxonomy): Bacteria > Bacillota > Clostridia > Oscillospirales > Oscillospiraceae > Lawsonibacter. The sequence goes on from JAAWPF010000018.1 coordinate 17,871, forward strand.
GAGCGGGAGGAAATTTTTTTTAATTTCTACTTGACATACCTCCTATTCCTTGCTATAATAGCATTCGCTGTTGGTGGACAGCCGCCATGCGCTGGTGTAGCTCAGCCGGTAGAGCAGCTGATTTGTAATCAGCAGGTCGGGGGTTCGAATCCGTCCACCAGCTCCATACAACTTAATACGGAGGAGTTCCCGAGTGGCCAAAGGGGGCAGACTGTAAATCTGTTGCGTTTCGCTTCGGTGGTTCGAATCCACCCTCCTCCACCACGTCACCGCAAGCCACATATCGCTTGCGGTGATTTTTTGCGCTTGGCGGCATGATTAGAAAAACACGGTTATAGAACTTTTGTTCTATAACCGTGTTTTAGGATACACTTTTCTTGTTCAGATGTCAACAAGGTAAATCGAAAATTTGTTCTATATAAGACCGATTTAAGGGACTATACCATCTGGAGTCCCCCCCAAAAAGCCCCGTCATAAGCGGAAAAAGGCCTCCCGGGTCAAACCGGGAGGCCAGAGAGAATACAATCAGAAATACTTCTTCACGCCCTCGGGGGCCAGGGACTCATCATCGCTGATGGTGATGGTGAATTTGATGTTGTGCCGCTCGGCGAACTTGTTCAGCCAGTCCAGGAACAGCTCGGTCTCGTGGTCGCAGTCGCCGCCCACGATCTTCGTCAGGCTGTCGATGAAGATATGGGTAATGTCATAGTTGCCGGCGTACATGCCGCTGATAAAGCCCTTCAGGGCGGTATAGCCGGCGATATCGTACTCGCTGGCCTCCACCAGACGGATGTGGTAATGGATATCAAAGGTCAGCTTATTGCCCTTCTCAATGCAGACTACGTTGCCGTGCTCGGTCTGGACCGCGTTGTTGATCAGTTCAATCACATTTTTGGTCTTGCCGGAGCCCTTCTTGCCCATGATAACACGAATCATGTGTATCACTCCTTATCATTTTGACATTGGGGTGAACGCCCTCTGTTTATCTATACTTTACCATATCCCAGCCTTTATTTCAACTAAAATAATTGTGAATTTTTTGAGGGCTTAAAAAACGGCCCCGGCATATGTTCCTTTTCACCGCCGTACCATATCCAGGCAGAGGTCCAGCTGTTCCCGGAGGGTCTGGCTGGTATCGGACAGATAATCACTGATGGCGTAAAAGCCGTCCGCGCAGGGGTCGTCCACCCTGTCCAGCCCTCTGGACATGGCGGCGACCGCGTTGATCTCTCTGGAAATTTGGCTGACGGTCACATCTAAATCAAGTAATCGTTCCTGTAAAGTCATAGTTCCTCCTTGATTTTTTCCCGGCGATGTGGCATAATCAGATTTGCCAGACCTCCGGGCTTGGTTTATAGAGTGTTGGTGTTGCTTGCTAGGGTGGGCCAGCACTCTATTTTTTCATGCCCTGCTCCACAAGGTCAATTCCCTTTTCGATGACCTCTGTCCGGGATATGCCAAGAGCGTCTGCGCAGCGCTGCAATTTTGCCGCTGTCTCTTCGGTCAGTCGCAGTCCCAGATTGACGCTTTTGGTGATCTCCTTGCGGGGCCGGCCTGTGCGCGGAGACATCTGATCACCTCACTTTTTGCTCCGGCATAAATTGTATTATAGATCGGGCAAAAAGTCAAGAAAAACATAAAAAAGACCCGCCCAAAAGGGCGGGCCGCAAGAGATCGGATTACAGCTTGGCTTCCAGTTCGGCCTTCAGGTCCTCATAGCCGGGCTTACCCAGCAGGGCAAACATGTTCTTCTTATAGGCCTCCACGCCGGGCTGGTTGAAGGGGTTGACCTCCAGCAGATGGCCGGACAGGCCGCAGACATACTCAAAGAAGTAGATCAGATAGCCAATGCTCTGGGCGGTGATCTTGGGCATCTCAATGAGCACATTGGGCACGCCGCCGTCCACATGGGCCAGAATGGTGCCCCGCATGGCCTGCTCGGCCACAAAGGCCAGGGGCTTGCCGGACAGGAAATTCAGGCCGTCCACGTTGGCGGGGTCATCGGGAATCTTGTATTCCCCGTTGGGCTCAAATTTCACCACGGTCTCGAACATCAGGCGCTCGCCGTCCTGGATATACTGGCCCATGGAGTGCAGGTCGGCGGTAAACTCCACACTGGCGGGGAACAGGCCCTTGCCGTCCTTGCCCTCGCTCTCACCGTAGAGCTGCTTCCACCACTCGGCGAAGAAGCGGAACTTGGGCTCGTAGCCGGCCAGCACCTCGATGCTCTTGCCGGCCTGGTACAGGCCGTGGCGGGCGGCGGCGTACTGCCAGGCGGGGTTGTCCAGGCCGGGGACGGTGAGCTCCTCCATGGCCTGGCGGGCGCCGCCCATGAGGGCGTCAATGTCCACACCGGCCACGGCGATGGGCAGCAGGCCCACGGCGGTGAGGACGGAGTACCGGCCACCCACGTCGTCGGGCACCACAAACTCCTCATAGCCCTCGGTGTCGGCCAGGCCCTTCAGGGCGCCCCGGGCCTTGTCGGTGGTGGCGTAGATGCGCTCCTTGGCCCCCTCCTTGCCGTACTTCTGCTCCAGCAGGCCCTTGAAGATCCGGAAGGAGACGGCGGGCTCGGTGGTAGTGCCCGACTTGGAGATGACATTCACCGAAAAGTCCCGGTCGCCGATGAGCTCGATGAGCTCCAGCAGAGCATCGGTAGACAGGCCGTTTCCGGCAAAGAAGATGTCGGGGGTGTCCTTCTTCTTCAGGTTGTAGTTGTTGGACAGCAGCACCTCGATCACCGCCCGGGCCCCCAGGTAGGACCCGCCGATGCCGATGACCACCAGCACCTGGGACTGCTTCTGGATCTTCTTGGCCGCCGCCTGAATGCGGGCGAACTCCTCCTTGTCATAGTCCCGGGGCAGGAATACCCAGCCGGTGAAGTCGCCGCCGGGGCCTGTGTGGGCGGCGACCATCTCCGCCGCCTTGGCCAGCCGGTCCCGGCGGGAGGTGAGGTAGTCCTCCGGGATGAAGCCGTTCAGCTTGGAAAGGTCGAGTTTTAACATTAGAATCATTCCTCCTGTGAAAGAATGGGATAAACGCTGGCTTCATTATAGCACACTCTTTCGGACATTTCACCAGGAATTTTGGATTTCCTGCCCTCCAAAAAATTTTCTCTTTATTTGCGAAAAAAGAGGATTTTTCTATTGACAATCCCCCCCTTAATGAGTATAATAATTTTTGCTGTTCGGACGATTAGCTCAGCTGGTAGAGCATCCGCTTGACGTGCGGGAGGTCACAGGTTCAAGTCCTGTATCGTCCACCA
>JAAWPF010000019.1 GCA_022799835.1 Lawsonibacter sp.
TTAAAAAGAGCATAAATAATGCAAAAGAAAGGTCTTGCCAATAAGCTGTTCATTTTTGGGTCAAGATGGTGGAATGCAAAATTTGATGAAAAATCTCCTACAATAGAATCATAAAGAGCATTTCGCTCCTTATCCATTAGCGGCAAGATTTCAAATGTTCTTCCAGATTTGGATATTGCAAATAATGGACGACTGCTAACAACAATTTTGCTTTGAGGATTTGAGATAGCTAGAATATCGATGTCCTCGATTATCTGTGTAGCAAACTTAACATCGACCTCATCAAGACCATCAATCAACAGGAGATATGATAATGATCCAATGTTTAGGCTGTCAATCCATTGTTGCACTGAGCCAATTCTAAAGAGTTCTTTCGCTTGTATAAACAGAGGAAGTGGATTGTTGGTATCATCGAGATAGTTGTTTGCTAGCTGCTGGGCGAGAATTGTTAGTGCATGGGATTTTCCAGCACCAAAATCACCAGTGAGATATCGTTTTCCAGAGAAAGCACTATCAATTATATATTGATATTTGGAACTGGCAATGTCTGCATCAATTATTCGGGTAGCAATGTTCTCTTGAATACCTGCTGCGTGTAATTTTACGGTACATAGTGCATGGGCCTTGTTATACATGTCTTGGGCAACCTTGGCAGGAGAAAAGCCTGTATAACCGTTGGCTGGAGTTAATTCCTTAGATAAGTAATCGAAAACTTTTTCCAGCTCTGCTGTTTCTTTTTTCTTGATTTCCTGAATAAGGAATGATGTATCCCAGATGTCGTCTTCCCTTGAGAAAGAAAAGCCTTCTTTAACCTTAAAAGTTTTAGTATAGTGAAGCTTCGTGCCGATTATGAGAACTATTAAACGGTCGAAAGTTTTGTCAAGCTTATTCTCGAAAAATTTATCTAAAGTATACTGAATTTTAGAACTAGCCTCTTGCGTTGTGACTTGTATTGCAACTCTATTGAGTTTGTCTTCTAAATCTATTGATGGAAAATTCTTTTCGGAATCATTAATGTTTTTTAAGTTATATCCAAAGATAACATTTAATAATCCGCAAAAGAAAGTCTCGGAATGAATATTGATATCATATAAATTTAATGAATCCAGGACCTCCACCTGAGCCTTGATCCAAGCAAGGCGGGAAACAATCTCTTGGATATAGAACCCTCGTAAATACATATGAGGCTCCTTTCAGCATTGAGACAAATTAAAAATCCACAAGTAGGCAGGGCCATATACTTGAAAGGCCAAGTCTTTTCATGGAGCAGAGAAATAGTAGAAATTTAAGACATTGTACCACATATTGCTGCACTGTTCAAGATGTGCCAATGATAGCCTTAGACTTGTAGCTTGACATTCTTATGCTACCCTTGGAACATAACGTCCACATACACCTTGTTTACAAGAATCCTCCCCACTGTCTCCTTGTTTCATAGTCCAAAGTTGCTCTTGGTAGGGTGGTTGCAACTTCAGCCCATCTTGTAGTACGTCGGATTCAGGACCCCTTTGATGATTTGGCAAATAGGCAATACTCTGCCGCCCATAGCCCTACAGCGACTACCGATAAATCTGCCGTACAATCTCTGTCACCTTCGAGTTAATGACAGTGTGGTTTTTGTCCGCTGGGTCCATTCAGCAACCACAAATGAGAAATCTGTCTCGGTAATTTTATCAGCAAATATGTTGATATATTGATTGTTGGCATGTATAATAATGATACGAAGGAGTGTGGATAAATATGGATGTGATCCGTGGATTAATCGAAAATACTGTTTCGATTATGTCTCATTTTGATACCGCCAAATTACTATCTGATTATCAAATTGATGAAGCTTTAGGACTTTCACCCGAAGACTATGCTGACACATTCGAGGTGGAGTTTGAATGAATTGGGGAATTTCAGATACTTGCCCAGAATTATTGAAACAACTTGTATCCTTAAATCTTCACTTAATTAGATTGATTGGGCTGTTCATCAGTGATCAACAAAAGAAGCTCTTCTCTGTTATTCGGAACTAATCCGTCGAGTACCTGTCCCAGCACCCCGTTCAGCATCCGTCCTACCTCCGGTCCAGGCGCCACCCCCGCAGCAATCACGTCCCGACCGTTGATGGCTAAGTCTTTCATGGAGAAACACTGTCCCTGGGCAACGATCTCCTCCGTTTTTGCTTTCATCTTCTCCAACTCCGCCAGACGGTCCTTCACCAGTTCATAAGCCTGTCCCATACCGTCCGCCCGCTTGACCTCCAGAAGCTGGAAAAAGGTCTCCGGGCCCAGACGGCCCAGCCATTTGCGGATGAAGTGGTCCCGGCAGGGAATCTGCACATCGTGGTACTCCACCAGGGTGACCACCCGCTCCCGGGTTCTGTTGTCAAATTTCAGTTCCCGGAGCATCTGGTCGGCCAGCTTGGCGCTGACGGCGGGATGGCCATAGAAGTGGTCCACCCCGTTTTCGTCTGTGGACTTGCATCTGGGCTTGCCGATATCATGGAGGAGCATGGTCAGCCGCAGAACCAGGTCAGGCGGAGCCGCCTCCACCGTATGGATGGTGTGCTCCCAGCCGCCCCAGCAGTGCCAGGGGTTGTGCTGCTCCAGGGTAACCAGCGGCCCCAGCTGGGGCCAGAACTGACAGAATACATCCGGGTACTGCCGCAGGATTTCCCCCACATTCGGCCCGGTCAGCAACTTACACAGCTCCACATTGATCCGCTCTGCCGCCACATGCTCCAGCATGTGGCGGTTTTCGTGGATGGCCTGGGCGGTCTGATTCTCGATTTCATAGCCAAACACCGCCCCGAAGCGCAGCGCCCGCATGACCCGCAGGCCGTCCTCCCGGAAACGCTGGGCGGGCTCCCCCACGCAACGAATCAGGCCGGCCTGAATGTCGGCCGCCCCGCCGAAGGGGTCCCGCAGACTGCCGTCCAGCCCCATGGCGATGGCGTTCATGGTAAAATCCCGGCGGGCCAGGTCGGCCTCCAGACTGGAGACAAATTCCACATAGTCCGGACGGCGGCTGTCGGAGTAGGGTCCTTCGGTGCGGTAGGTGGTGATCTCATAGGGCTCGCCGTCCTCCAGAACGGTGACGGTACCGTGTTTCAGCCCGGTCTCAATAATCCGCTGCCCGTCAAAACAGCGTTCCGTCTCCTCCGGGCGGGCGGAGGTGCAGATATCCCAGTCGTGGGGCTCCACGCCCCGGAGCATATCCCGCACGCAGCCACCTACCAAATAGGTCTCATAGCCCGCATCCGCGAGGGTTTGGAGAATGTGCTCCGCCCCAGAGGGAATCTCAAATTTCATTTCGCACCACCCTCTCATTGACCTCCATCTGAAACGCCTCGATTCGAGCCAGGTCGGGCGTCTCCGGGAGGGATGTATGTTCTCTGGCGTAGTCCAGCCGTTTTTCCAAGCCGTTGAGCAAATCATAGAAAGCGGAGTTAAAGGTATGGTCCTCCCTCTGATAGCGCCCATTCCGGATATCCATCAGCAGGCCGTGATCCGCCGCCCGATAGGTGACGATCTCCTCCCTCTCCAGGATATCCAGGCACATGAGATAGAGCCGCACCAGGTGCATGGCGTGTTTGTTCAGATGGACGTCGTCCTTTTTCTTGTTCCGGTGGTGGATTTTGTCATAATTCCGGGTGATCTCCACCAGCTCGCTCACCATGCCGGTGAGGGTGCGCAGGGGCACCTGCTCCATGCGGATATCCGCCACTACCTGGGGCCCGCCGTCCACCTGGGCGACGGACAGCCTGATCTGCTCCAGGGAGAAGTTTCGGTAGCGTTCCGGAAAGGTGAAAATGGCATTCTCACAGGAGCCCATGATGTGCCGCTCTTTCACCTCGGCGGGGTATGCGTCGTGGGCCAGGGCGTTCTCCAGGCGGCGCAGCTGCTGGTTGGCGTAGCCGCCGAAGGAGATGGCCGCCCGGCGTGAAAGGAACATCTTCCGCTGGTCGATGAGCTGTTTCCCGATGGGGGTGTGGACAAGATAGTGCTCCGGCTTGCAGCCCAGCAGCTCGATGGTGTTGGGGTTGCAGCTGGTCAGCAGGGTGAGCAGCTTGTTGAAGGCGTACACTGTGGTATCCGTCTCTGTGTCCACCACCTGCTCAAAGTCGCCCATACCCAGCAGGTCGGCCTTACTGTTCAAAGTACAGCCCCGGATGTCAATATCAGAGCCCTCCACGTTGGTGCCATAGGCGTGGCTGCCGCCGTAGGTCAAAAAGATGATATTTTTCCCCAGACGAGGATGATGCTTCAAGAACTGATATTCCGGCCGATCAAGCAAATCCAAAACAGCCGCCTCCAATCTGCAAAAGTGCTTTTATCAATAGCTTATTGAATTCTGAGTATTAAGTCAAGACAAATATACTGATCTGTAATGTTCCAGGACTTAGCATTCTTCACCAACAGACAGCGCAGCCATATGAGCTGACAGCATTTCTTCCAGGCCAGAACAGTATTCCTCCAGCAGTCTTTCATCAATCACATGCTGAGCAATCCAATTTCGAGGATATTCATAATATTTTCTCCTTTTCATATGTATTTTTTTGCGAAATCATTTGCAGTCACGCCAATTCAAACAGCTTGTCCAGTGTCCTTATGGAACAGCGCCCCATGTGGTGGAACCCAAATATCCCGGGGCGGTAGAGCGCTATGTAAACATGGGGGACTGCTACAACAAGCAGGCCCTCTGGCCGCTGCGGGAGGCCATCATGGTCTGCATGGCGGGCTACAAGGGCTGCTATCAGCGGGCCTACCGCTGCCTGGACGCCGCCTCTGAGATCATGGAGGACCAGCGGGCCATGCTGCTGACTGATGAGCTGTCTCAAAAGCTGGCCAAGCGGGCCCACGGGATCCTGTCCCGGGAAGTCCCCAGGCGGAAGAGCATGGAACCCGGCCATGTGAAGCAGCGCTTTCTGGGTGCGGTTACCCACAAAGGCCCGCTGTGTCTGTACGACACCGCGCTGGCCCAGTGCGACAGAATCTACGAGTTGACCGACAGCTGCGGCCTGGCCCATGAGCTGCTCATCCATGTGCTGGCCGGGGCGGCGGCCAGAGGCTATGACGTGGTCGCCTGCCCTGACCCCATGGCCCCCGACCGCTTGGCCCATCTGCTGATTCCCCCGTTGGGGCTGGCTTTCCTCACCGCCCCCGCCGCGCTGCTTCTCCCCGAGGCGCCCTACCGCCGGCTCCGGCTGGATACCGCGGCGGACAGCGAGGTACTGCGGCAAAGCCGCCCCAGACTCCGGTTCGCCAAAAAGGTATCCGCCGCCCTGGTCGAGGAGGCGGTGTCCTCCCTGGCCCAGGCCAAGGCCATGCACGATGATTTGGAAAACATCTACAATCCCCATGTGGACTTCCTGCTTGTGGATGAAATGGCCCAGGACGTTTGGGACGAGATCCTCACCTTCTGACATACAATCAGCCACCTCCAGATGTTGACAAAAAGCCAGCCCTCCCATCCGGGAGGGCCGGCCTCATCTCCTGGGGCGGGACCGCCCAGCCGGTCCCCCCATTTGAAGTCACTCCAAATCTTTGATGTAAGCGCCGTCCTTCTTCACAAAGCCCATCTTGAGCAGATAGGCCGCGTGGGCCTGGGACGCCTGCTCTGAGAATACCAGAGTCCGGACCCCTCTGGAGCGCAGCCTGGCATATAGGTAGCTCCCGATGGAGCAATCCCGATAGGTGGGCGTGGAGTAGTCCAGCAGCACCTGTAAAACTCCCTGTCCCCTGTCCGTCCCCAGCAGCACGCCCGCCGGATTGCCGCGGCAGCAGACAACATAGGCCCGGTCCACCGCGCTGTCCGCCGAAAAGCCCGGAAAATAGAGCCGGATGTCCTCTTTGTAGCAGTCCAGCAGATAGCTGACCAACCCCTCCCCCGGCGCGCAGTCCACCAGGTCATAGCTCCGGTCCTTCTGATTCAGCTTTATTAAATTGTAGACGTTGATGCCCACCAGGCAGGCATTCATCAGCGCCGTGGGATAGGAGTGAATCATCAGGGCGTAGGCCGCGAAAATTCCGCTGCCGACGGTATTGATTACCCGCAGCTTGATAACAGAGGACATCAGCATGGAGGCCACGACCAGGGCAGACCCCAGATACCCAACCATCTCTATCACAGTGTAAACCCCTCCCTATATCTGTCTATACGGTGCCGTCTTTCTTATATTATAGCGCGGATGACAGGGACGTTCAAGCCTCCGCCCGCCAAATTATCACCGATGAGACTGCTTCGGCAGTCTTTTTTCTCTGTTCCTCCTCCCGCTCCCAGATTCTTCGTCGGCAGGAAAAATCCCTCCGTTTTCTTGCCCTTCTATCAAAAAACTGGTATACTATTTTATGAGAGCTTGAATACGACTGAGGAGGAACTCCGCCATGAAAAAATTGATGGTAATTGACGGTAATTCTATTGTCAACCGGGCCTTTTATGGGGTCAGCCAGAATCTGACCACCCGGGAGGGACAGCCCACAAACGCCATTTTCGGCTTTCTGAATATTTTGAACAAGCTGCTGGAGGAGGAGAAGCCCGACGCCCTGTGCGTCACCTTTGACCGCTCCGCCCCCACCTTCCGCCACCTTGCCTTTGAGGACTACAAGGCCAACCGCAAGGGGATGCCTGAGGAGCTGGCCAGCCAGATGCCCCTTTTAAAGGAGGTACTGTCCGCCCTGAACATCCCCATGTACGAGCTGGACGGCTGGGAGGCCGACGACCTGCTGGGCACCATCGCCCGGCTGGACGAGGAGGCGGGCTGGGCCACCGCCATCGTCACCGGGGACAAGGACGCCCTCCAGCTGGTGACTGAGGCCACCACCGTCAAGCTGGTGTCCACCCGCATGGGGCGGACCGCCACAAAGGACGTCACCCCAGAGGCCTTCCGGGAGGAGTACGGCTTCGACCCCGTCAACATCATCGACCTGAAAGCCCTCATGGGGGACTCCTCCGACAACTACCCCGGCGTCAAGGGGGTGGGGGAAAAGACCGCCACGTCCCTGATCCAGCTCTACCACACCATCGCCCACCTCTACGACCACATGCCGGACATCTGCTCCGCCCCGGACACCCCCGCCAAGCCCGGCCTGGTGAAGAAGCTGGCCGAGGGAAAAGAGAGCGCTTTCCTGTCCTACGACCTGGCCACCATCCGCGCCGACGCCCCCATCGACTTCAAGCCCGAGGATAATCTGCGCCGGGACCCGGACAACGACCGGCTGTATCAGCTCTTCCTGAATCTGGAATTTGCCAAGCTCATTGACAAGTACCACCTCACCGCCCCCCAGGGGGAGAAGGCGGTCCAGACCGGCCTGCCCCCTGTGCTGGACGGCGGCTGCTACCTGGAGACGGACATCACCCCGGAGTACGCCCGGGAACTGATGGAGCTGTGGCGGACCAAGGAGGCGGTACACATTGCCGCCCTGCCCTCGCTGGACGCGGTCTGCGTGGCGTGCCACCTGAATGACGACGCCTGGAACGCCAGCCTGCTGCGGGCGGACAGGCTGGAAAACTACAACGAAATCGTCCAAACCCTTTTCTCCGACCCCGACATCAAAAAGGCGGCCCATGGGGTAAAAAACCTGTGTCGGGCCCTGCTGGCTGAGGGCATTTCCCCCGCCGGCTTCGTCTTTGACACCGAGGTGGCCTCCTACCTCCTGGCCCCCACCGACGGCAGCTATGAGCTGGACAAGCTTGGCCTGACCTACTACAACCGGCAGTTCCCCAAGGCGTCCGCCTACCTGGAGGAGGGGGCATTCGGCCCCCTGTCCGACCCGGAGCCGCCTGCCCAAGCCATGATGGCCCACTGTCTCCTCATCGACGCCCTGCGGGACACCCTCACCGCCCGGCTCAAGGAGTTGGGTATGTGGGAGCTGTACGAAAAAGTGGACCTGCCCCTGTGCCCGGTGCTGGCGGAGATGGAGACCGAGGGCTTCCTCATCGACCGGGGGGCCTTGGTGGAATTTGGGGACATGCTGTCCGGGCGGATTGACGAAGTCCAAAAGACCATCTATGAGCAGGCCGGGGAGGACGGCTTCAACATCAACTCCACCCAGCAGCTGGGCCGCATTCTCTTCGACAAGCTGGGCCTGCCCCCGGTGAAAAAGACCAAGAGCGGCTGGTCCACCAACGCCGACGTGCTGGAGAAGCTCCGGGGAGAGCACCCCATTATCGAGAGCATTCTGGAGTACCGACAGCTGACCAAATTAAAGTCCACCTATGTGGACGGCCTGGGCAAGCTCATCCCTCCCGACGGCCGCATCCACACCTTCTTTCAGAACACCGTCACCGCCACCGGGCGGCTCAGCTCCACCGAGCCCAACCTGCAAAACATCCCGGTGCGCACCGAGCTGGGGGCGGAGCTGCGCAAGATGTTCGCCGTCCCCGCCGGAAAGGTGCTGGTGGACGCTGACTACTCCCAGATCGAGCTGCGCCTGCTGGCCCACATGGCCGGGGACCAGGCCATGATTGACGGCTTCAAAAGCGGCGAGGACATCCACACCGTTACCGCCTCCCAGGTCTTCGGCGTACCGGTGGAGGAGGTCACCCCACAGATGCGGCGCAGCGCCAAGGCGGTGAACTTCGGCATTGTCTACGGCATCTCCCCCTTCTCCCTGTCCCAGGACATCGGCGTCACCGTCCAGGAGGCCAAGGAGTATATGGACAAATACTTCGCCCACTACGCCGGCGTCCGGACCTATATGGACGCCGTGGTGGAGCAGGCCAGACAGGCCGGGTATGTGTCCACCCTCTGGGGCCGGAGGCGGTGGATTCCCGAGATCAAATCCTCCAACTTCAATACCCGGTCCTTCGGGGAGCGGGTGGCCCTCAACGCCCCCATCCAGGGCACCGCCGCCGACATCATCAAGCTGGCCATGATCAAGGTCCGGGACCGGCTGAAGGCCGAGGGGCTGGAGGGGAAGCTGGTCCTCCAGGTCCACGACGAGCTGATTGTGGAGTGCCCCGAGGGCGAGGCGGAGACTGTGTGCGGGCTGGTGGAGGAGGAGATGGAGCGGGTGGCCGCTTTGTCCGTCCCCCTGCTGGCCGAGACCCACGCCGGAAAGACCTGGGCGGAGGCACACTGACCACTTATCCGTCAAAAACGACCGACTGTCCCAAAGCCCTTGCGGGGACAAATTCCCTTTGCTAAACTGAGGATGAACCCTTTGAAACCGGGCGGCCAAAGGCCGCCCCGACCGAACAGGAGGTCATCCCATGAAAAACCGTGCCGATCAAATTCTGCCGACCGTCTTTGCCGCAACCCTGCCGCCCCACTTTTTTCAGAAAGGGAGTGGTCCGCGATGCTGATTAGCGCGGTATTCTCCCTGTGCTCCACCCTCACCGCTCTGGCCGTCCTGTCCGCCCCCTTCTGCTTTCTCCAGCTGGTCCTGTGCCGGTGCCCCGTCAAAGCGGTCCGCCTGGCCCCGCTGGCCCTGTTCGGCACAGGCTTTCTCTGGAGCTGGTGGTATCTTGAAAATCACTACAACTGGGACGCCCTGCTGGGGATTCTGGTCCTGTTCCCCAGCATCCTGGGCCTGGTTGGCAGCGGGGCGGGCTGGTTCCTCTGGAAAAAACGTTCCCGCTATTAAGGAGGGAGTTCTGTGGATAACGCCATCTATATCGTCTTTTCCGCCACCCCCACCGGGATGGGCTCTCTCATCCGCAAGGCCACTCGAAACCGGTATAACCACGTGTCCCTCTCCCTCAGCCGGGATATCCGCAAGATGTACACCTTCGCCCGCCTCCACCGGGCCATCCCCCTGTACGGCGGCTTCGTGGCCGAGTCCATCCTGCGCTATCAGTCCTTTGCCGGAAACGCCCAGGTGAAGATCTGTCGGGTGGAGGTGCCGGAGCCCCAGTTTACCTATTTGTGCAACTGTTTAGACCGGCTGTGGAATGAACGGGAGGAGTACATCTACAACACCCCCGCCGCCCTGGCCTCCCTGGTCCACCTGCGGCCCAACATCTTCCGGGCCTACACCTGCGTCACCTTTGTCCAGAAGCTGCTGGCCCGGTACGCTCTGGCCGGAGTATCCGAGGCAGACGCCCCCACCGTCCGCTCTCTGGAGCGCCGGCTGTCCCCCTATGTGGCCTACGAGGGCCCCGCCCCCGTCTGCGCCGCCGACTGGGGGGAGGACGCCTACCCGGTGGAGACCTCCACCCGGTACGCCGTCTATACCACCGCCCGCCACTTCGGCCGGCTGGCCCTGCGGGCGCTGGGAGGGATTGCCTGATGACAGACACAAAAAAGCGGGCCGCCTTCACCGTCACGCTGGTGACGGCGGGCTGTCTTGTGATGGCCTGGGTAGAGGGGACGCTTCGACCAATCTACCCGGTGAAATCCGCCCTAAAAATCGCTGTCTTTTGGGGCGCCGCAGTTCTGTACGCCCGGGCCGCTGGGGGTCGGGAGGTCCTTCGGCCCTTCCAGCGTCCGAGCCGTAAAGCACTGAGGCTTGCTGTCCCCTTGGCGGCGGCTGTGTTCCTCCTCCTGCTGGGCGGCTACCTCCTCCTTGCCCCCTGGCTGGACCTGTCCGCCATCCCGGAAAACCTGGCCTTGAAGGAGGGAATTACCCAAAAGACCTTCCCTCTGGCCGCCCTCTATATTACGTTCTGTAATTCTTTGCTGGAAGAATACTTTTTTCGGGGGTTCGCCTTCCTTACTCTGTACCGCATGGGCTATGTGAGGCTGGCTTACCTCTTCTCCGCCCTGGCCTTTGCCCTGTACCACGTCTCTATCACCAGCAACTGGGGTTCGCCCGTCCTGATCCTCCTCATGGTGGCCGGGTTGACGGTGGCGGGACTGCTCTTCAACTGGCTGGACCGGGAGGGGTCCCTGTTCCCCTCCTGGCTGGTCCACATGGGGGCCAATCTTGGGACAAACACGGTGGGATTTATCCTCTTTGGTATTCTGTAACCTGGAAGCAAAACGAAGTTTTGCGCCAAAGTTCTTTTTGGTTCTTTTTCTTAAAAGAAAAAGAACGCCCCGCCGGCGAGGCGCGGGGTCCGGGGCGGCGCCCCGGCGGCGCGAAAGGAGCATTTACCATGTATTACGAAATCGTCCCCATGGACCGCAGCCACATCCCCCAGATCGCCGCCCTGGAGCGGGAGTGCTTCTCCGACCCCTGGAGTGAGAATCTTCTGGAGGACGCCCTCTTTGACCCCCAGGCCAGCTTCATCGTGGCCGAGGACGGGGAGGAGGGCAGCATTTTGGGCTACGCCGGGCTCCACGCCGTGCTGGATGAGGGCTGCATCGACAACATCGCCGTCGCCCCCGACGCCCGGCGGCACGGGGTGGCCTCCGCCCTGCTGGACGTGTTCTGCCGGTTCGGCGCGGCCAATCTGGCCTTCCTCACCCTGGAGGTACGCAAGTCCAACGCCCCCGCCATCGCCCTGTATGAGAAATTCGGCTTCCGGCAGGCCGGACTGCGCCCGGGCTACTACCGGCACCCCAGGGAGGATGCCGTAATCATGACCCGGGAATTTCCCAAGGAGGTGGAGGAATGAATATTTTAGCCATTGAATCCTCCTGCGACGACACCGCCGCCGCCGTGGTCCGGGACGGACGGACGGTGCTGTCCAGCTGTGTGTCCTCCCAGATTGAGATGCACACCGTCTACGGCGGCGTGGTGCCCGAGATCGCCTCCCGAAAGCATATCGAGGCTATCTCCGCCCTGGCGGACAGGGCAGTCCTCGACGCAGGGCTGACTAAACGTGACCTGGACGCCATCGCCGTCACCTACGCACCCGGCCTTATCGGGGCGGTGCTGGTGGGGGTCAACTTCGCCAAGGGGGCGGCGCTGGCCCTGGACCTGCCCCTCATCCCCGTCCATCACGTCCGGGGCCACATCGCCGCCAACTACATCACCCACCCCGACCTGGAGCCGCCCTTCGTCTGCCTGTGCGTCTCCGGGGGCACCACCGCCATTGTGGACGTGAAGTCCTACACCGGGATGTCCGTCCTGGGGGGCACCCGGGACGACGCCGCCGGGGAGTGCTTTGACAAGGTGGCCCGGGTGCTGGGCATCGGCTACCCCGGGGGCGGGCCCATGGACAAGCTGGCCCAGGGAGGGGACGACGGAAAGTATGTTCTGCCCGTGGCCCACGTGTCCGGGGCGGAGCTGGATATGTCCTTCTCCGGCCTGAAAACCGCCAGCCTGAACCTGATCCACAACAGCGCGCAGAAGGGAGAGGCCCTGGACCTGCCCGCCTTCGCCGCCAGCTTTGGAAAGGCGGTGAGCGACAGCCTGGTCCCCCGGGCAATGGCCGCCGCCAAGCAGACCGGTTACGGCAAGATTGCTGTGGCGGGAGGGGTGGCCGCCAACAGCCGTATCCGGGCTGACCTGCAAGCTGCCTGCGCCAAAAGCGGCGGCCGGCTGTTCCTCCCCGAACTTCGTTACTGCGGGGACAACGCCGCCATGATCGGCTGCCAGGGCTTCTACGAGTTCCAGGCCGGACACACCGCCGGCTGGGACCTGAACGCCTACGCCACGCGGGATATCTCCCAGGGGTAGGGAAAAGGGCCCTTTGGAAAAGGGGTCTGTCCGGCGCGGGCAAGGAGATTTGTGTTATGTCACCTTAGCCCGTCTAAGTTTTCCACAGGAATGTGGAAAACTGTGTGGAAAATGTGCAAAACTTTTTTCCGCCCTCGTTACGTATATTTATTATGTAATCCTCCGCCGCCGCTGTCCCGGAAAAAATCCGGAAAAATCCGATTTTATCCTTGACAGACTGTCCCCACAGTGCTATAATGCCCAGTGCACAAGAAAGCAGGTACGGCTCCCCCGTCCTCACCCCAGGCCTCCGGCCAAAGGGTTAACATGGAGATACACCGCCGGGCTGCCGGCGTTGTTTTGCTGTGATGCGGGAGCCGGAAACCGGCAGCCCGCATTTTATTTTGTTTGGAGGTGCTTCCCATCGCTAACACAGGTCATCAAACCAATGAAGAAATCCGGGATAAGGAGGTCCGCCTGATCTCTGAGTCCGGCGAGCAGCTGGGCATCATGTCCTCTCAGGAGGCTCTGCGCCTGGCCGAGGAGCGGAGTCTGGATTTGGTAAAAATCTCCCCCAACGCCGTCCCTCCCGTGTGTAAGCTTATGGACTACGGTAAATATCGGTTCGAGCAGACCAAGCGCGAGAAGGAAGCCCGCAAAAACCAGCGGGTGGTGGAGATTAAGGAGATCCGCATGTCTCCCAGCATTGACGTAAACGACTTCAATGTGAAGCTGCGCAACGCCCAGAAGTTCCTGTCCGAGGGCAACCGGTGCAAAATCACGGTCCGCTTCCGGGGCCGGGAAATGGCTCACACCAACATCGGCCAGGACCTGCTGCTCAAGTTTGCCGAGGAGTGCGGTGAGATCGCTGTGATGGACAAGTCCCCCAAGCTGGAGGGACGGCATATGTCCATCTTCCTGTCCCCCAAGCCCGCGAAGGACGCGAAAAAGTAACTATAAGTAAAGGAGTTCAAACTGTTATGGCGAAGAAAATCAAGATCAAAACGCACAGCGGCGCCAAAAAGCGCTTCTCCCTCACCAAGACCGGCAAGGTCAAGCGTGCCATGACCAAGAAGCGCCACCTGCTCAACGGCCACGGCAAGACCACCAAGCTGAAGCGGGCCCTCCGCGGCACCACCTACGCCGACAAGACCAATGAGGCCGCCATCAAGCGCATGATCCTGTACAAGTAAGACGAGGGAGGTATTGAACAATGGCAAGAGTGAAAGGCGCGATGATGACGCGCAAGAGAAGAAATAAGATCCTCAAGATGGCCAAGGGCTACTGGGGCTCCAAATCCAAGCACTTCAAGATGGCCAACCAGGCCGTGATGAAGTCCGGCGTTTACGCCTACACCGGCCGCAAGCTGAAAAAGCGCGACTTCCGCCAGCTGTGGATCACCCGGATCAACGCCGCCTGCAAAGTCAACGGTATGAACTACTCCACCTTTATGAACGGGCTGAAAAAGTCCAACATCACCATCAACCGCAAGATGCTGGCCGAACTGGCCGTCAACGACAAGGCCGCTTTCACCCAGCTCACCGACACTGCCAAGAAGGCCTTGGCCTGATTTGATTTTGAGCGTCCCCGAACGGGGACGCTTTTTCATGCTTTCCCTTAAGTTTCGGGAAAGTCTTCCGATAGTTGAAACAGAATGTTCTATATCAGATATTGGAGGTATTTTATGTTTGATATGCCCATTCGTTTTCCATCTGTTACTTTGACGAGAAACACTCCTGCCGGTGAGACCATGACCGCAAAAGCAGAAGCATCAACGCCAAAGACTGACGTCATTGACCTGTCCAAGCCGCCCACATCGGAACAGGCGGAACGTCTGCGCAGCGCCGGCATCCTGGGCTACGGCAGCGTCTCCGCCTCCAAGCAGGTGGCCACCGAAACCCGGGGGGACGGCTTCTCCGTGACCCATTTCGTCACAAACTACAAGCATACGTTCTTCGATGTGGTCAACGAGGCCACCTATCAAAACATCTCCACCAGCACCGGCGCCTTCTCCTCGGGGCAACTCCCGTAAAGAAGTCAACGCCTGCTGGAAAGAAGTTGCTTTTCAGCGGGTGTTGCTTTATAATGAGCTTATCGACAAAACTGGATTTGAAGGAACAATTAAGAAGGGAGCAATTCATTATGGCAATCAACGGTCTTTCCGATCCTTATAGGGATGCCGTCTCACGGGCAGGACAAATTCGCCCCATACAGACGGGTCGTTTTGCCGTTTCTGAAGAAGAGGGAAAGCAGGTCAGCGGTCAAACTGGGGATAAAGTAGAGTTTTCCATCGAGGGACAGCAGGCTGCCGCCGAGATGCCGGACTTTGACCAGGGTTTGGAAAAGCTGGATTTGAGCCATATGACAAAAGACGAATTTATGTCCAAGATCCAGACGCAGTTGGGAGAACAAAATCTGGAGGTCAACTGGAACGCCACTGTTGACCCTGACGGTCAAATTTGGTGCAAAAGTTATTTTGACTCCTATGCTTCCCAAGTCACCGAGTTCAGAGCCTCTGCTGAGAGTGCCATCAAAGACTATTACGCCGATGCCTATCAAGAAGCGCTGGACTCTCCTCTTGGGAAGGATTTGTCCGGTCAGTTAAATTTCATCGCCGCAAAATATAACTGTTCGTGGAGTGAGTATTTCGATGCCAGTATGCCGGCAGGTGAACGGCAATGGGCTTATACCCAAGTGAGAGCTATGCTGACGGGTACAGGTCTGCGTCTGAATGACCCTTACGCTTTGAAGGGGCTTCATATTCCCGACAACGAGGAAATTGCCAAAATCGCCAAGCAGTCCGCCGATGATACAATCAGCGAACTGGTTCGTCAAGCGAAAGAAGCAAACAGCCCGCACCAGGGATAACAAGGATATTCCAGTTTATTGCTTTCTCCCACGGGCACTTTCCCCGAAAGTGTCATAGTGGGTTATACAGTATAGAAGGGCAAGACAGGCCGTTGCGGCCTGTCTTGCCCTTAACTTCTTTATGAAACCTCACCATCCAGCGGCTCCTTTGCCTATGCCAACTCCGTCTCGCAACTCGTTTGCAGCTGGAAGGACGGCAGCAAGCTGGAGGCCGAGTTGCCGCAGACCGCGTACAGCTTCCGCATGGGCGGGATGCCTGACTGGTACATCCCGACCCAAAAAAACGAGGACGGGACCTTTTCTCTGGCCCAGTTCGGCTCCTGTCCCACAACCACCGTCAGCGGATACCGCTCCTCCCTCACCATTGCCCAGTCCGGCAGCGGACAAACCACGGCCTCCTGGTATGAGACGTCGGTCCATCACGCAGTGACCACGATTCCAGACCAGAAGCGTCCCGACGGAGCGGTGGATTACCGGAACGAGACTTTTGATCGGATCATCACCGATGAACTGCTGGAACGCATCGACAATCTCGCACAGGCGCTCTCCGGTTTTGACACACGGGCCTGATACAGCAAACGCACCCCCGGCCTGGGGGTGCGTTTTTTATTCTTTCTCCATAGAATTTTCTTCGTACTCACCTAATAGCCCACTATATCCCATGTCCAAAAGCAATTTATTGATCAGCTCCTCTTGGCGGCTCTTAATAAGTGGTAAGCATTGTTCTCTAACCACTTCATCATAGTCCTTAACCAGTTGATCCAATTCAAAAAAGAAATTCGTTTCGATTACAGCTTGAAAAGCATCCGGCTGTTCCTCCGCACTCGTTTTCAATGTATAAACCAGTAAAAACGTTGGATCATCCTTCTCTTTTGGCACTCTCAACTCCGCTTTCCCAGACGTCTGCAAAACAAAGGATTCTGACTGGAAATAGTCTGAGTCAACATCAATATGAACCGACTCCACTACCGTTCTCTTCAATTCAGCATGTGCTTTATCTTCCATAAATGCTGTCTCCTTAAATCTGGTATGACTTTCCAGCCAACTTATATTGGGAATCCCTGGGCAAAATTTCACCGGCAGTCCATTTGGATGGAACAATCACTTGTGGACTACTGGACAATAAATAAATTGGCCCGCATTCCGTCTTACTAAGAGCTGCCTGAATTGCCTGTTCCACAAATTGATTCAGTGTTATATGGCTCCGCTCCGCCTCCAAGGCAGCCTGCCGGTGAAGCGCCGGGGCGATTCTCACATTAAAAGAGCCTTTGAACTCCTTGTCTGGCTGTTTGCCCAATTCTTTGCACAGTTCCAGATAGTTATCAATCGTTTGATGGAACATCCCGGTAATTTCATCAATAGTTTTCCCGTGAAAGTTCAAACTGTCCTGCACTCCAAACACGGCGCCAACCAAGATCATATTCTCTGCGTCAAACTCTATTTTTGCGTGGTAGCCTTTGTATTCCAACAAGCTATTCATCGCCGCCACCTCCTATTGTTCGCTGATCTCGCCAATCTCCTGTAAAAACTGAATCACCTTTTTCACCTGGTAGGTATACAGTTCATTTTCAGGATGTGGTTCATCAAAGGTAAGTATACGCTCCGATCTTTTATGATAATACCGAATTGAGGAGCCCCGGCCTCCAGGCCACTTTTCGCACCCACACTTACCCATAAGGGAATCCAGTTCCTGTTTTGTAAAATTCTTCGTAATTGGTTTCCGGCAGAGTTTTTCCAGCAAAGCCTTTTTACCCGGCATAACAGCCTCCTCTTTGCAACTAACTTACAGTTGCAATTATATCGTCAAATGGACAAGCTGTCAAGTCCCGCTCTTACCCGCAGATGCCTTTTTCTTCCGCTTTGCGGCCATATACCGGTCCTCCTCGCTGAAAATACAGCCGCAGTATTTCTGCATATAGAAGCCGTGCTCCCGGGCAAACTGCTGGCCCTCCTGGAACAGGGGGCGGAAGTCCCGGCAGAGGAAGGCCACTCCATATTTCTCCCCCATCTCCCGGGCCACGGCGGCGATGGCCTCGTGGCGCTGGTAGGGGGAGATGAGCAGAGAGGTGGTGAAGCTGTCAAAGCCGTTCTCCGCCGCATATTTGGCGGTCTCCTCCATGCGGACCCGGTAGCAGTAGGCGCACCGGCCGTCGATGTCCCCCGCCACGGCGGCGATGAAGGGGCGCAGGTCGTAGGTCCCGCCGATGACCAGCTTCATGCCAATCTCCTTGGAATACTCCTCCAGGGTGCGCTTCCGGGCCTGATACTCGGTGTAGGGGTGGATGTTGGGGTTGAACCAGAAGCCGGTGACGGACAGTCCCTCCTCCCGCAGGCTGGCGATGGGCCGGTTGGCGCAGGGGGCGCAGCAGATGTGCATCAGGGTGTTCATTGGCAAAAGTCCTCCAGGTCTAAAATGACGGTATCCAGCCCCTTCTTCATGGCGTAGGCCAGGGTCTGGGCGGTGCCCCCCTTGGGCACCCCGTTGTAGACGGCAATCAGGCGGCTGGAGCGGTCCACCATATACCGGTTGCGGCGCATCATGCAGAAGCGGTCATAGTTGTGCTGGACCAGGGTCTCAAAGTTGCTCCGGTCCAGAATGGACTGGTAGCGCCCGCGCTGCTCCTCCGGCCAGCTGTCCGCCTGGGTCTCGCAGGGCCGGGCGCACTCCAGGGTGATTTCGGGTTCGGCCTCCCGCAGGGCCAGCACCGCCTCGGCGCAGTAAAGATCCACCCCCCGGGCCATGCCGGTGATGAAGTGGCGGCAGCCCGCCGCGCAGGCCTCCTCCACCGCCCGGGCAATGCTCTGTTTCAGCCGCAGGCACCGGGGGTCGTCCTCGTCCTCCCCCCAGGGCAGCTTGTCGGGCCGGTGCCCGGTGAAGCAACAGGTCTTTTCCTTGTCCATCACAGCACGATCAGGTCCTTGGGGGACCGGGTGATATCCTCGCAGCCGGTCTCGTTCAGGATCAGCACGTCCTCGATGCGCACACCGAACTTTCCGGGGATGTAGACCCCCGGCTCGGCGGAAATGACCGCCCCCACCGGCATGGGCCGGGTCTCTCTGGAGCTGGCATTGGGGGACTCGTGGATATCCACCCCCAGGGAGTGGCCGAAGCTGTGGGAGAAATATTCCCCATAGCCCGCCTCCTGGAGGACCTTCCGGGCGGCGGCGTCGATCTCCCGTCCGGTAACTCCCGCCCGGGCTGCGTTGATGCCCGCCTTCTGGGCGGCCAGGACGGCGTTGTAGACCGCCTCCATCTCCTGGGTGGGCTGGCCCAGGGCCACGGTGCGGGTCATATCGGAGCAGTAGCCCTCCACCTTGCAGCCAAAATCCATGGTGACAAACATGCCCGTGTCCACGATCTGGTCGCCGGGGACGGCGTGGGGCCGGGAGCCGTTGGGGCCGGCGGCTACGATGGGGTCGAAGGACACCTTCTCCCCGCCCCGGCTCAGCAGCTCATAGACCAGCCGGGCGGCGATTTCCCGCTCGGTCATGCCGGGGCGGACGAAGTTCAGGATGGCCCGGAAGGCCTCGTCGGTGACGGCCTGGGCCCGGCGCATATGGGCCAGCTCCCCCTCGTCCTTGGAGGCGCGCAGGCCGTCCAGCAGGTCCTGGGCGGGGGTAAGGACGCAGGGCAGGGCCTGGGTATACTTCCTGTGGGCGTCCACCGTCATGGCGCCGCTCTCGAAGCCCACGTTGTGGAGCTGTCTGGCCTCGATGTACTCCCTGGCGAAGGCCAGGTGCCCCTTGTCCGGGGTGGTCAGCAGGACCCGCGCCCCGTCGATCTGCTCCCGGGCGGCCTCGATGTACCGGCCGTCGGTGGTGTACTGAGCTGCGTCCCGAGTCACCAGCAGCAGACCCTCCCCGTGGAAGCCCAGGGCGTACCGCTCCCCGGACTCGCTGGTAATCATCATGGCGTCCAGCCCAAAATCCGCCAGCCTGGCGGCGATTTTTTCGATGTGGTTCATGGTAAAACCTTCCTTACTAAAATAATTACACCCCATAACAAATCACCCGGAGGCCCAGCAATATCATAACAGCACCTCCAAATCGGTAAAAAATCACACCACGATCCCGAAACTCATTGATGCTCTCCGCGAACAGAACCATAAGCAGACCGGCAAGTATGATCAGCCCTCCAAGCACGATATCCGTAATCACGGCTGTGCCTCTCTTTCTTCGACCAGTTTCTGATAAATCCGTTTCATGGTCAGCGCGTCCTCCGCCTGGGTGCCGGCAGACTCGCAGATGAAGGTGGGCGACCAGCCCCGGCGGGCGACCTCCGCCGCCAAGGGAGCCCAGTCGGGGCCGTAGCCCCCGTCATCATCGAAGGTGCGGTGGCACTTCTCCCCGCCCTTGGGGGTAAATTCGATGTGGGAGAAGTGGCTGTGAAAGGTGGAGGCCCGGTCGGAACCCAGGACGGCCTCCACCCGGTCCAGCATCCGGCAAAAGGCCGGCCGGCCGTCGTCCGCGCCCAGGGAACGGGCGTACAGGTGGCCGAAGTCGATGCAGGGGACCAGCCGCTCATCCAGGGTGCACAGCTCCAGAACCTCGTCCAGGTCGCCCAGCTGATTGATCTTGCCCATGGTCTCGGGGCACAGGGTGATGTGCCCCAGGCCGGCGTTGTCCAGCACGGACAGCAGGGCGGACATCCCCCGCTTGGCGATGTCCAGCGCCTCCCGGCGGGAGCGGCCCATGAGGGCCCCGGTGTGGACCACCACCCGGGAAGCCCCCATCCACTCCGCCAGGGCGCAGGAGGTGAGGACATAGCCGTTGTTCTTCATAATGCTGTCCGGGTTGGCCAGGTTGATGAAGTAGGGGGCGTGGATGGACAGGCCGATCCCCGCCGCCCGGGCGTTCTCCCCGATTTCTATGGCGGTGTCCTTCCCCACATGGACCCCCTTGCCGCACTGATACTCATAGCAGTCCAGGCCGAAGTCCGCGATCCATTTGGGGGCGGCCAGGGAGGACTTGTGGGCTTTGGAGAAGCTGTCGCAGTTGCCTGCGGGGCCGAATTTCGCGCTCATAGGAAGGGCCTCCTCTTTCCCAGCAGGCGGAAGGGGGTCTCAGCGGCGTAGCGGAGATACCGCCCGGGATTGCCCGCCAGCCGGATGGGCTCCACCAGCAGGGGGGTCACCCCGGCGTTGTTGGCCCCCAGGGTGTCAGTGAAAATCTGGTCCCCCACCATGACGGTCTGCTCCGGGGTACAGCCCATCCGCTCCATGGCCTTGAGGTAGCCCGCCTTCTTGGGCTTGCCCGAATGGCCCTGATAGGGGATGCCCAGCTTTTCGGCAAAGCTCCGGGCCCGGCCCGGCTTGCGGCTGTTGGACAGCAGGAACAGGG
>JAAWPF010000020.1 GCA_022799835.1 Lawsonibacter sp.
GTGTCACGCCCCTTGCCTGCCGTTTGGAATTGCGGAAAAACGGAGGAAAACCGTAAAAAATGGCGCTTTTGATGTAAAAAAGTTAGTTTGGTAGACATCCGGTGGACGACCTAAAATATGGAAAAGCCGCCAGGCCCTGGGTTGCAGGAGCCTGACGGCTTTTTTGGTAGACATTTGGTAGACTTTTGGTAGATCAGGTCATAGTCAAAGCCCAATTCTGGAGACCTGTCAAAACGCTCCTGACAAATACTCCTCCAAGCAGACATTCAGCGTATCAATTCGCTCCGCATGTTCTCTGCCCACGTAGCGGTAATGCCAAGGCTCATAAATTATCCCTGTAATCTCGCTTTTCCCACTAGGGTAACGGAGGATAAATCCATACTCCCAGCTATGGGCCATCAGCCATATTTGGACGTCGGTACGCTCCTGGGACTCATCCAAACGCTGGTTGTTCATATCCACAATATCCACAGCCAGCCCAAGCTGATGCTCGCTGGTGCCGGGAACCGCCACCGATTTTCCCGCCTCCTCCTCGGCGTCGCTCTGGGAATAGCCCCGCTCCAGCCAGCGTTCAGTTTCGGCCCGGTACAGCCGCTCCTGGTATTCCTGCGTACGGTAGGCGGAGCAGATGACGGGGGACAGTCCCTCCGCCCGACAGGCGTCCATCATGGCCTGGAGGTCTTGGTAGCACCGCTCGTCCACCCGAAGTCCGTTTCGCAGCTCCACTGTTTGGATGCTGTAGCCCTCTGGCAGCGGATTCCAGCGGTTCACCAAGAGCAGCTCCCAGCTGTCTTTGTCGATAGGTTCCGCCGGGGCCGGCTCTGTCGGAATGGGCTCCGGCTGGTTGGCAGGAGGCACGGGCTCCGGCTGGTTGGCGGGAGGCGCGGGCTCCGGCTGGTCGGCGGAAGGCACGGGCTCCGGCTGGTCGGCGGAAGGCGCGGGCTCCGGCTGGTCGGCGGAAGGCGCGGGCTCCGGCTGGTTGGCGGAAGGCGCGGGCTCCGGCTGGCGGGTATAGATTCGCAGCGCGTCCTGTCCGACCGGCGCCGGTCTGGTATCCCCTTCCCAGGGGGACAGAGCCATTACCAGGACCGCCGCCGCGCCCAGAAGCACCACGATGGACAGCAGGCTGTCCATCATCCTGAACAGCCCGTGGTACCAGCGGACCCGCCGTGGGCGCCATTGTCTTTCTCGTCTCATAAAAAACACCTCGCTATGCTTGAACTGTCCTCAGCATAGCGGGGTGTTTCTTTCAAACGTCATCGTTTTGCCATCGGTTTGGCATCACGGTCAAAAATTGAAGCGGACCTCGTCGGGATACATCTCCAGCAGCAGGCTGCAGGTCTGCGCGGTATCGTCGTCGTAGAACTCAAGACCCAGCAGAAAATTCGCCCCGCCATCCGGAAAATACTCAAGCTCTGTGACTGTCACCAAGGTGGCGTTGTAGTAATACTGCAGAAATGAGGCCCACACATCCATTAGGACCCAGCAATTTTCTATCGAGTTTGTACTATACATGGTCACTCCCCCCATGGTCTGTGACGGCGGGGCGTTACCTGTCTCCGCGAGGCTGCTCAGGTGTAACTGAACAGCCTTGCCGCTGGCATCGTCCACCGTAATGGTGCAGAAGGCCATGTCCTCATCAGCCCAGCAGCAGTTCCACACCAGGGCGGAGCCGCCGTTCTCCGCCACCATTAGGCAGGGCTCGGCGGTCATGCCCACCTTGCTCAAGATTTGCATCCCCCTTTTTTGCAGCAGGCCAAAGGAATACATCTCATTCAGCGCCTCATCCGCCGCCTGGAAGGCCTCATCCTCTGTCAGGGCGGTCCCGCCCTCCCAAGGGATGGTGACAGGGGCTGACGAGGCGATCCGCAGAGTCTGCTCCAGCCCGTTGTCCTGGAGCAGCGTCAGGCTGACCGTGTTCAGCTCCAGGTCCTCCTGGAGCTTTCCGATCCGGACGTCCTGGGCCAGGGAGGCCAGCCAGGGCATAGCCGCCCCCAGGGCGACAAGCAGCAGGGTCAGTATAGTCGGTCCATACCGCTTCAACTGTTTGCTCATCACGGCCTGCCTCCTCTCAGCTCCACGGTGACGCAGGCGCCGCCCCGGGGACGGTTCTCAAACCGGATGCTCCCATTGTGGAGGGCGGCGATTTCCTGGCAAAGGGCCAGCCCCAGGCCAAATCCCCCCTGCTTTCGGGATCGGGCCTTGTCCACCCGGTAGAAGGCCTCGGTCAGGTGGTCCAGCGCCTGGGAGGGGATGCCCCGGCCGCTGTCCAGCACCTGGATGCGGCAGCCGTCCTCCAGCATCCGCTGCCGGAAGCAGAGCTCCCCGCCCCCCTCCATGGCCTTCTGGGCGTTGTCCGCCAGATTCAGCAGCAGGGACCAGGTCAGGTCGGGCTCCAGAAAGCAGGAGCCCTCCTCGCAGCTGCAGGAGACGGCGATCTCCTTCCCGCGATAGGGCGGGTCCAGCCGCCGGACCAGCTCCTCCACCAGCTCCCCCGGGCTGATTTCCACAAGAGGCATATCCTGCCGCCGAATGACCAGCAGGTCCAGCAGCTTTCGGGACAGGCTCTCCAGCCGCTTGCCCTCGGAGTAGAGATAGCCCGCCGCCTCGGACTGCTCCTCCTGGGTCAGCGTCCCGCTGCGGATCAGCTCGGCGTAGCCGATGAGGGAGGTCATGGGGGTTTTCATCTCGTGGGCGAAGCTGCCCACAAACCGCTCCTGCCGCTCCACCGACTGGCGCAGCTCCAGAATCTGCCGTTCCAGCCGGTCGGCCATGACGTTGAAGTCCTGGGACACCATCCCGACCTCGTCCGAGGACCGCACCCGCACCCGGCTGGCGTAGTTGCCCGAGGCGATAGCCCGGGAGGCTCGGGACAGCCCCTCCAGAGGGGCGGTGAGCACCCGGGACACCGTGTAGGACAGGGCGGCGCACAGTAGGCACATCACCAGAAAGACCTGGAGGTAGGTGCGCTGCTGGGTCTGCCGGGCGCTATAGAGGGCGGAGATGTCGTGGCTGGCGGCCAGATACAGGATATCACCGTTGGTCTCCACCGCCCCGGAGAAGGTCAGGTAGTGCCGCCCGTCCGGTCCGTCTGTAATCCGGAACAGGCAGCCGCCAGGTCCCGGCTCTCCGGTGTCCAAAAGGAACGGGGCATGGCCCTCCCCCATCTCGCAGAGCACCTCTGTTCCGGTGAAGAGGCGCAGGTTGGTCCAGGCGGCGCTGTTCTGCTGATACAGCTGCCCCATGGTCTGGGTAATGGCCTTCCGGTCCAGGTAGGGGTCCATGCTGTTAATGATCTGAAGGGTGCCCCAGGCCATGCGGTAGTCCCCGAAGGCGGCGGTCTTCTCCCGCTCCAGCGAGTCCCGGAAGGACCCGGAAATCAGCAGACTGCCCCCGATGCCGAAGAGGAGGGACAGCAGCGCCAGCATGGACAGGGTCATCTTCTGGTAAAACCTCACTGTTCCACCTCCAGCCGGTAGCCCACCTTATTGACCGCCTGGAGACAGTGCTCCCAACCCACCTTTTTCCGCAGCCGCTGGACATGGAGGTCCACCGCCTTGCTGCCGAAGGGGTACTCCTCTCCCCAGACCCGCTCGTAGATGGTCTCCCGGTACATGGCCCGCCGGGGGTTCCGGGCAAAAAGGAGGAGCAGCTCATACTCCGTCTTGGTCAGGCTGACCTCCTGCCCGCCCCGCCACACCTGCATGGAACCGGTGTCAATTTTCAGCCCCCCAATCTCCAGGACCATATCCCGCTTCTTATACCGGCGCATCACCACGTCCACCCGGGCCAGCAGCTCAATGACCTCAAAGGGCTTGACAATGTAGTCCTCCGCCCCCAGCTTCAAGCCCCGCACCCGGTCCTGGACCGCGGCCTTGGCCGTCAGGAAAATAACGGGGATTTCCAGGGGACGGATATAGTCCATCAGCTCAAACCCGTCAATCTCGGGAATCATGACATCCAGCAGAATCAGGTCATACTGATTTTTCTCCAGGCAGTCCGCCGCCTCCAGCCCGTCAAAGGCGCAGGTGCACTGGTAGCCCTCCTTCTTCAAGCTGAGACGGATCAGATTGGAAATCGCCTTCTCGTCCTCCACGATCAAAACATGAAGCAAAACCGCTCCCTCCTTTGGTATCCCAGTATCGCCCCGGCCTGTTTTATATTCTCTCTCTATATATTACCTCTATTATACTACCTCAATCAAGCATCAAAACGGCAACAAAATCACCGTGGACAGCAAACCGCCCCAGCCTGTTGGGCTGGGGCGGCTTGCCTGTGTGTTGTAAAAGGAGAGGGAGAAATGGGAGATACATGATGTAGCTTAGCTACGATGTTATCTTAAAAGAAAAATACGGCAATTTCATGACCTGTGCGTGAACTTTTTGTAAACTAACCTTTCCCGTTCTGTCTCCGCCGGGGCGGAAAGCGCGCGGCAGACAGCGGAGCGGCCCCGGCAATAAGCCGGGGCCGCTCCGCTGTGTGTGTTGTAAAGGAGAGAGAAAGGAGATACTTCATTCATTGGGCTACGGGTTTATCATAAAGCAGGAATAAGGCAAAACCGTGAAATTGGGGTGAATTTTTTGTGAACATTTCCCCTCTGTCCACAGCCCGGCCTTCCCCGCCGGGCGGACGGGATTTTGTCTTGATAAAGCGCCGCTTTCATGGTAAAATGACCCATTATCAATCTGTCAGGGCAGCCGGCGTCCCAACAGCCGGACCGCCCCGATCTCTCTGGACTGCGAGGTAACTTTATGAACGCTTTTCTCCGTTTCTGCATCGGGGATGGAGCCCCCCAAGCCCCGGAGACCCGGCAGCGGTGCGGGACGCTGTCCGGAGCGGTGGGCATCGGGCTGAACCTGCTGCTCTTTCTGGGCAAGCTCTTCGCGGGCATCGCCACCGCCTCCATCGCCGTCACCGCCGACGCCTTTAACAACCTGTCTGACGCGGCCTCCTCGGTGGTCACCCTGGTGGGCTTCCGCCTGGCCGGCCAGAAAGCAGACGAGGAACACCCCTTCGGCCACGGCCGGATGGAGTATCTGGCCGGGCTGGTGGTGGCCATGCTCATCCTCCTGGTGGGGGTGGAACTGGGCCAGTCCTCCCTGGACAAAATCGTCCACCCGGAGCCGGTGGCCTTCTCTCCTCTGTCGGCGGGAATTCTGGCGGTCTCGGTGGCGGTCAAGCTGTGGATGTTTTTCTTCAATCGGGGGCTGTCCAGGCAAATCCAGTCCGCCGCCCTGGCCGCCACCGCCGCCGACTCCCTGTCCGACGCCGCCGCCACCAGCATCTTGCTGGCGGGACTGCTGGCCGGCCAATTCCTCAGACTCCCGCTGGACGGCTGGCTGGGCCTGGGCGTGGCGCTGTTCATTCTGCGCACCGGCTGGGGGGCCGCCAAGGACACGGCGGACCCTCTGCTGGGCCGGCCCATGGACCGGGCGCTGGCGGAGGACATCGACCGCATCGTCCTGGGCCATCAGTACATCCTGGGTATCCACGACCTGGTCTACCACGACTACGGCCCCGGCCGGGCTATGATGTCCTTTCACGCCGAGGTCCCGGCAGACGCCAACCTACTGGAGATCCACGATGTCATCGACCACATTGAGCGGGAGCTGAAGGCAAAGCACCATATTGAGACCTGCATCCACATGGACCCGGTGGTCCAGGACGAGCGGACAGCGGCCCTTCGGACGCAGGTGCTGGACATCGCCCGGGGGATCGACCCCTCCCTCACCGTCCACGACTTCCGCGTCACCGCGGGGCCTATCCACACCAACCTCCTCTTCGACGTGGTGGTGCCCTACGGCTTCCGCCTGTCCGACGGGGAGGTGCGCGCCGCTCTCACCGCCGGGATCAAGGCGCTGTCCGACCGGTATTTCCCCATGATCCAGGTGGACCACTCCTATGTGGAGGAGCAAAAGCCCTGATTTTACGGCATTTTTGCTCACCAGTTCACAAATTATTCACCCAAGCGCCCCTATTTGCGCTATAATAGAGGTATCTCTGTGTAGGGAGGCTTTGGCCGCCCCTGCACAGTCTCATGAAAAGAGCGAGGTGTCCCGTCATGTCCAAAAAGGTTCTGATCGTCGAGGACGACGCCAACATTGCCGAGCTGCTCCACCTCTATCTGGAGAAAGAGGGCTTTGAGACCCAGGTGGCCAAGGACGGCGGAAAGGGTGTGGAGCTCTTCCGCTCCTTCCAGCCAGACCTGGTCCTGCTGGATATCATGCTGCCCATCATGGACGGCTGGTCAGTGCTGAAAAAGATCCGTGAGGGGGACAAGACCCCTGTCATCATGCTCACCGCCAAGGGGGAGACGGAGGACAAGGTCTCCGGCCTGGAGCAGGGGGCGGACGACTATATCGTCAAACCCTTTGAGATGAAGGAGGTGCTGGCCCGCATCCGGGCGGTGCTGCGCCGCAGCGGCGGCGAGGAGGAGACGGGGGAGAAGAAGCTGTCCTTCGACAAGCTGGTCATCAATCTGGACTCCTACGAGCTGCTGGTGGACGGCCAGCGGGTGGACACCCCGCCCAAGGAGCTGGAGCTGCTGTTCCACCTGGCCTCCTCCCCCAATCGGGTATTCACCCGGAACCAGCTGCTGGACGAGGTGTGGGGCTTTGACTACTTCGGCGACAGCCGGACGGTGGACGTGCACATCAAGCGCCTGCGGGAGAAGCTGGAGGGGGTCAGCGACCAGTGGCGGCTCAAGACCGTCTGGGGCGTGGGCTACAAATTTGAACTGGGAGCGGCCGGGTGATGTCCGCCTGAATGCCCGGGGCCGCTCTGCCGGGCGCGGCGACCCGGCGCGCCGCCTCAAGTCAACACCGCAGGTCTGAAAGCGGGCCGCCGAGGCCGTCGGCCCCTACACGCTTTTTCCGAGGAGGTGAGGCCCATGCGCTCTCTCTATCGCCGCCAGCTGACCATGATGGTCGGCATCATGCTGGTGTCCTTTACCCTGCTGGCGGGGGCCTTTATGCTGCTGTCCTACCGCTATATCATCAGCGAGACCCGGGACTCGGTGGAACGAAACGCGGGCTATATCTCCGGTTTCACCTCCACCTACTACCGCCGCTACCTCACCCTGGACGTGCAGGATGAGTTTTACAGCAGCTATGTGGCCACCATCGCCATGATTTCCAACTCCCACATTATCGTGGCCGACCCGGAGGGCAGCATCCTCTACGCCGCCGCCCCCGATGACGGGCACGCCTACAACTACGAGAGCAGCATCCTGCCCGAGGGCATTGTCGCCGAGGTGTACAACAGGGGCTCCTTCAACGGCATGACCAACCTGGGGGGGCTCTATCCCGAAAAGCGGTATTTGTCCGCTCTGCCCGTCACCAACCAAATCGGAGAGCTGAAGCTCACCCAGGGGCTGGTGCTGGTGGCGGCCGATGCCTCCAACCTGTCTGAGATGTGGGCCTCCACCGCTACCATCTTTTTCTTCTCCGCCGTGGTGGTCTTTCTCATCTCGGTCATCGCCAGCACCCTCACCTCCGCCTACCAGACCCGGCCCTTGAACGAAATGGCGGAGGCCGCCCGGAAATTCGGCCAGGGTGAGTTTGACATCCGGGTGGAGGGCTACGAGGACCGGGGGGACGAGGTCAGCGCTTTGGCTGAGGCCTTCAACTCTATGGCCAACTCCCTGGAGAAGGTGGAGAGCCAGCGCTCGGAATTCATCGCCAACGTCTCCCACGAGCTGAAAACCCCTATGACCACCATCGCCGGCTTCGCCGAGGGCATTCTGGACGGCACCATCCCCCCGGAGCGGGAGAAGGAGTACCTCCAGATCGTGGTGTCTGAGACCCGGCGCCTCAGCCGGCTGGTGCGGCGGATGCTGGACCTGAGCCGTCTCAACGCTCTCACGGAGAGCACCGTCACCGCCCAAGAGACCTTCGACCTCACCGAGGTCATGTCCCAGGTCCTCATCAGCCTGGAGAGTAAAATCACCGGCCGGCAGCTGGATGTGGACGTAAAGATGCCCGAGGGCAAGCTGATGGTCTGGGGAGACCCGGATTCCATCACCCAGGTGTGCTACAACCTGCTGGACAACGCGGCCAAATTCGCCGCCCCCGGCACCGCCATCTCCGTCCAGATTTTCAAGAAGGACGGCAAGGCCCATGTCACTATCCGCAACCTGGGCGCCACCATCCCCCCGGAGGAGCTGCCCCTGCTCTTCGAGCGGTTCCACAAAGCGGACTACTCCCGCTCCATGGACCGGGAGGGGGTGGGTCTGGGGCTGTATATCGTCAAGACCATTTTGGGCAACCTAAAGGAGAACATCACCGTCACCAGCGAGGACGGGGTGACCCAGTTCCAATTCACCCTGACCCTGGCGTAATATCTGTATGGGCGGACGATATCCGCACCGCAAGAAACGGTTCATCATAGGCGGGCGGATGATATCCGCCCATACACACACAAATGGGGTGTTGCTATGGACAACCAAAACAACGGCCTGTGGCAGGGCGGCCCTTGGGAACAGCCGTCTCCCGTGTTCCCTGACCCGCCCGCGGTCCATATTCCGGTGGGGGGGCGCGTCTCCCGCCATCCAGTGCTGCGGGTCCGCCGGAAGCGGCGCAGATGGCCGGCCTTTCTGGGAATCCTGTCCCTAATCACGGTGGTCTGTCTGTCCGCGGTCCTGCTGGACCGGTATTTTTCCCAGCGGCTGTTTATTCAGGACCGCTCCCCCTCCATCGACGGAGAGGTCTACCAGAACGAGGAGTATGACCACACTCCGCCCTCTATCGACCGGGCGGACACCGGCACAGGGGTAACCGTCTCCCTTCTGCCCAGCCAGGGGGAGGCGCTGGACTATATCCAGATTTATGAGCAGGCCTCCCCTTCCACAGTGTCCATCGAGTCGGTCCTCAGCCGGGGGTACAGCTCGGGCACCGGCGTAGTCCTCACCCAGGACGGCTATATCATCACCAACGCCCACGTGGTGGCTGGAGCCCGGTCGGTACGGGTGACCCTCCACGACAACCGCATACTGAGTACCAGCTTAGTGGGCTTCGACGCGGTGGAGGACTTGGCCGTTCTCAAGGTGGAGGCTGACGGCCTGACCCCTGCCCGGTTCGGTGACTCCAACCTTCTGCGCATCGGCGAGCCGGTGGCCGCTCTGGGGGACTCCCTGGGCTACCGCAGCACCTTCACTGACGGCATCGTCTCCGCCCTGGACCGGGAGGTGGAGGTAGACGACACCACCATGATCCTTATCCAGACCAGCGCCGCCATCAACTTCGGCAACTCCGGCGGACCGCTGCTCAACCAGTACGGGCAGGTCATCGGCATCAACACGGTAAAAATCGTCTCGGACGACGGCTCCGCCGAGGGGCTGGGCTTTGCCATCCCCTCCCGGCGGGTAAAGTATGTGGCCGACCACCTGATTGCCGGTGAGGAGATCAAGGCGGGGGTATTCGGTTTTATGGTCTACACCCGGCCCCTCCCCGGGGGTGGCATACAGCTCCAGAGCGTGGAAAAGAACAGCGACGCCTGGGCCAAGGGCCTGCGGGCGGGAGATATCCTGATCGCCGCCAACGGCCAGCCTGTCACCGGCCTGCAGGACCTGACCCGCCTCAAGCTGGACCTGGGCGCGGGGGACAGCGTCACCCTCACCTGTCTGCGGGACGGGGAGGAGTTCACGGTGGATGTGGAGCTGATTGAGGCATGATAAACACAACACTCTGTTATATCCAGCGGGGCGGCGAATACCTGATGCTCCACCGGGTAAAGAAGGAAAACGATCTGAACCGTGACAAATGGATCGGCATCGGCGGCAAATTCCAAGATAAGGAGAGCCCGGAGGACTGCCTGCTCCGGGAGGTGGAGGAGGAGACCGGCCTGACCCTCACCCGCTGGCGCTACCGGGGGATCGTCACCTTCATCTCCGACCGCTGGCCCACCGAGTATATGCACCTGTTCACCGCCGACGGCTTCACCGGCGAGCTGAAGGAGTGCGACGAGGGGGTGCTGGAGTGGCTGCCCCGGGAGAAGCTCCTCCAAATTCCCCACTGGGAGGGGGACGCCATCTTCCTGAATCTGATCTGGGAAAACGCCCCCTTTTTCGCCCTCAAGGTGTGTTATGAGGGCGACCGGCTGGCCGGGGCCGTCCTCAACGGAAAACCCCTTTCCATCTGAAAAACATCCCGCGGCCCTCGGGCCGCGGGATGTTTTTACTTATAGCTCTGGGCCTTGGCCAGATTCAGGTCGTCCAGGGTGAGGGTCTGGGTATAGGGATTGATCAGGCGGTTGACGATATCCAGCGTCTCCTCCGGATCCAGCTCGTAGCAGTAAGAGTACCCGTGGTAGACACCGTCCCCCCGGCCGGGCAGGGTGGCGGTCTCCACCCCGGCGGAGGGGTCCAGACTGAGGCCCTCCTTGGCGAAGTAGAGCATGTCGTTTATAGACAGATTGGTGTCCACATTGTCGTTAAAAATCTCCACAAAGCCGTTGATGCGGGTGATGTTGTTCCAGGACAGCACCTTTTTGGCCATAGCCACCAGCAGCTTCTGCTGGGTCTGGGTGCGGCCGATGTCAGAGTAGCCGCTGCCGTCGTTGTTCTTCCGGAAGCGGCACACCTCCATGGCCTGCTTGCCGTTGAGGTGGGCCTGGCCCTCCTTGTAGTGGATGTAGAGGTCCTGATAGGGGTCGTCGTAGTTCATATTGCAGGGGATGTAGAAATCAACCCCCTCCAGATAGTCCACCAGGGCAATGAAACCGTTGAGGTTTACCTTGATGTAGTAGTGAATGGGGACGCCCAGCATATCGGACACATCGGCGATCCGCCCCTCCAGTCCCCCCTTGCCGTAGACCAGACGGGGGTTGCCGCTCTCCCGGGCTACCAGGGTATCCCGTGGGATGGAAACCACCCCCACAGTCTGGTTTACAGTGTCATAGCTCATGACCATCATAGTGTCGCTCAGGCTGCCCCCCTTGTCGGTGGCGGCCAGGAAGATGTTATAGACTCCCTTCCGCTGTTCCAGGCGTGGGGCCACGGGGTCCGTTGCGGTCACACCGCTGCCGCTGGTCTGTCCGGGCAGCGACCCATTCTGGGGCGGGGGCGTCAGATCTTCCTGCCCCGGGGCCCGAATCAGCACCTTGCTGCCCACATACACCGCCACAATCACAATGGAGAGGGCCACCAGCACCTTGTAAAAGCCCATCAGCGCCGTTACCACCCATGCTCCGCCGCTCTTGCCCCGCCTGGGCGGCTCGTCATTCCAGTCCTCCCAGTCGTTGTCCCGCTGGCGGACAGGCGCGCCGCGGTAGCCTCCCCGCTGGGAAGAAGCCTCCCTCCGCCCCTGGGGCCGGCGGGACATGTTCATATATCTCTCTTCCAAAGGGGTCCCTCCCCGATTTTATTCCTCTCAAGTATACTCACTTCGACCCGCTTCGGCAAGAGAAAAATCTGTAATTCATAAAAAGTTAAAAATTATGTTAATCAGTCTGTCCGCGAACCGGGCAGGTTCCGGTCCAGGATTTCCCGAATCAGCTCCATCTGCTCCTGGGTCAGGTCCACCTGGCTGTCCCCGTGGCGGGCGTAGCCCTCGGTCAGGCTGATGCCATAGGGCTCCTCGCTGAACTCGGTCTCCACCATATACTCCGGCAGGCAGCGGCAGATGCCCTCCTGATAGTCCAGGTAGAGCAGCAGGTCGGTGAGGGCCACCGAGTCGCCGCCCCAGAAGGAGGCTTTCCAGTCCTCGCCGGTGGACCGGGACTCGGGATAGATCGCGGTGACGGTGTTGCCGCAGTAGCCCACCTCCTCGTGGGGGACGATGTTGTCCCCCTCCGTGAGCTGGTGGTCATGGTCCTTCTCCGTCTGGGAGGCGTCTGGCTGGGAGGCAGAGGTCTCCGGAACACTCCCCGCTTCCGGAGCCCCGTTGCTGGCGGAGACGGCACAGGCGGTCAGGGTGAGGGCCAGCGCCAGGGAAAGCGCGGCCGCAAAATACTTTTTCATGTGATAATTCCTCCTTATAATACAATTTGTGTTCATTTACCAGGTCGTGTCCGGGTCGTCCGGAATGTCGTCCGTGGTCCGCAGGTGGTCCAGGTGCAGCCCATCGCCGCCGGACAGGGCCTGCCGGACAAACAGGGTGTTGAACCAGGCCTCCCCGTCGATGCCGTCCTCCGGATTGCCGTTGTTCCAGCTCTCAAACCGGACGCCAATCTCGTTTTTCGTCATAAACTCGCTGCCGCAGATATAGTCGGTCTCGCCGTCACCGTTCCAGTCATAGACCTTGCTCCAGCCGGTGACCTCCACCCCGAACGCCTCCGTGCTCTCCCGGTCCGGGTCGTACACACAGGTGATGGGCAGCTGTCCGGGGTCCATCCGCAGTTCAAAGAAGGAATCCCCCTTTACCCCAAACAGGTATACCTCCCGCAGCTTTCCCTCCGGGCTGTACCAGGCGTGGGCGCGGAGGGTGTAGCCGTCCCAGAACAGGGCCCAGGGCAGGTCCTGCCGTCCGATTTCGGTGTGATAGGTCTCCGGAACGCCCTCCGGGCCCCAGAACAGCTTTTGAATGTCCTCCATACCCAAAAACACCTTGAAGGTCCCCTTGGCCCAACACCAGTCCGGGGAGACGGAGGGCTTATTGGTCACATCCTGGTAGTTGATATAGGGCATGCAGTAAAAGGCGATGGTTTCGTCACCCTGAACCGGGCTGTTGACCACAAAGCTGTCCCCGGGGTAGGCCCGGCTCACCGAGTCCTCGGTGCCCTTGCTGGCCTCTGAGTGCTGGATATCATCCTGAATGGAAGCGGCGGGGGCCGGGCCGGGAAGCAGGTCCTCCGGGCCGACGGTATCCTCTTCCTTATGTTTAGGTGCATAATCGGCGGCAAATTGATATGCGCTCTGGGCCGGGGCCTTGGCCGGTCCGGGGGCCAGCCGCCAGGCCCCAACGCCCAGGATGAGGGCGGCGCAGGCGGCCAGGGCGCTGTACCGGACCCAGAGAGACCGGGGGCGCTTCTTTGGGACCTCCAAATTCAGCAGCTTCTCATGGACCTTTGCAGAAAGCTCCTGCTTATCCATATACGAAGTGTAGTTTTCCATCAAAATTCTCCTTTTTGTTTTAACAGCTTCCGCAGCTTCTCCCGGGCTCGGGAGAGGCGGGAGCGCACCGTCCCCGGCTGACAGCCCAGCATCCGGGCAATCTCCGCTGTGGCGTAACCCTCGTAGTAGTGCAGGTGGATCACCGCCCGGTCCTCGGGCGGGAGGGAAAACAGCTCCTCCAGCTCCTCCCGTTCCTCCGGACCTGGAGCGGGCAGGTCCGGAGGGAGGGGGGCCACCCGCCGCCAGCTGAGGCGCAGCCGGCTCTTGCAGCCGTTGACCAGCACCCGCATCAGCCAGGCGGAGGGGTGCTCCAGCTTCTCCGGGGCCTTTTCCAGATACCGGACAAAGGCGTCCTGAACGGCGTCCTCCGCCTCCTGGGGGTGGCCCAAAATGGCCAGCGCCGCCCGGTACAGGCGGTTTTCATTCTCTGTGACAAGGCTCTCCCAATCCACCGGCCGGTTGGATCTCTGGGACATGGGGCCACCTCCTTTCATTGATACAGACGCATGAGGGGGGCAGAATGTTGCGGAAAAAGAAAAAATTCTCCACCGGCTTAGCCGATGGAGAATTTTTTCAGAAAATCATATCCCGGGAAATCTCCGCCAGGGAGTGGACGCCGCACATGGCCATGGTGTCGGCCAGCTCGGCCTTGAGCCGGTCGGTGAGGAGCCTGACCCCCTCGGCGCCCCCGCCGTAGACGGCGGTGACATAGGGCCGGGCCAGGATACAGGCGTCCGCCCCCAGGGCCAGGGCCTTGCACACATCCACGCCGGTGCGGATTCCACCGTCCACGATGACCACCATCTGACCCTTGACGGCCTCAGCGATGGCGGGCAGCACCTCGGCGGTGGCGGGGACGCCGTCCTGGACCCGGCCGCCGTGGTTGGACACCACAATTCCGGCAGCTCCCGCCTCCAGGGCCTTCTTGGCCCCCCGGACAGTCATGACCCCCTTGATGATAAAGGGCACCTTGGCGTACTCAATGACCTCCCGCAGCTCGGCCACTGTTTTGGAGCCGGCGGGGGGATTGAGCCCCTTGAGGAAGGGCAGGCCGGCGGCATCGATGTCCATAGCGAACATCTGGGCCCCGGAGGCCTTGGCCTGGTCCAGCTTGGCAAAGAGGGTATCCCGGTCCCAGGGCTTTACCGTGGGGATGCCCTTGCCCCCGTTGGCGCCGATAACCTCGGCCGCGGCGGCAAAGACGGCGGGGTCCGTGCCGTCGCCGGTGAAGGCGGCGATGCCGGCCTGGACGCAGGCGGGAACCAGGATATCGTTGTAGTCCAGATCGGTGAGCTTGTCGCCATAGTGCAGCTTCACCGCCCCTACAGGACCGGCGAAAACGGGCAGGTCATAAGTCTGGCCGAAGAGGGTGAACCGGGTGTCCACCGGGCCGTTTTCGCAGATGGTGTCCATATTCAGGCACACCTCCTGCCATGCGTCGTAATTGCGGATGGCCACTGTGCCGGAGCCCTTGGCTCCAGGCCCGGGCATGGTGTTTTTGCAGGCCCGCCCGTTACACACCGGACAGGCCTTGCAGAACGGACCGCTGCATTTCCGGGCGGCCTCTAAAACTTCCTGATAGGTCATGGTTGACTCCTCCTTCGTTCTCTTCTCTCATCATACTGTCTCGCCGCCCCCGCGTCAAGGGGAAGTGAACCTCACGGCGTTCAGTGATACAAAAAGCCCAGCTCCTCCAGAGCGTCCCGCACCCGGTCGGCGGAGTCCTGGTCGGGGCACAGGACGGTATGCAGGTGGACCCCCTCGGTCAGCTGGGACAGGGGGGCGGCAGCCTCCTCCCGGCACCGGGCCACAAACTGGGCCACCTCATACCGGTTGGAGATGCGCAGCGGACCGGTGAGCTGGCCGTAGATGGGGTGTTCCACAATCACGTCCAAAACGGTGCATCCCTGGTCCACCATGGCGTTGAGCTCCTCCCCGATCCGCTCCTCCCGGTGCCGGCAGGCGAAGGTGCAGGTCACCCCGGCGGGCATATGGGGGAGCAGATAGCCCCGGGGGGTGGCGGTGATGTCCAGCCCTCCCGCCCGCAGGAGGGCCACATCCCCCACAATGATCTGCCGGCTCACCGACAGCTCCTTTGCCAGCACCGCAGCGCTCAGCGGGCCGGTGCTGGCCGCCAGACGGCGGGCGATCTTTTGTCTGCGCTGCTGGGCGTCCATAGCCTCCCCCCATTTCACCCCCCGTTATGGATAATTAGCCCATTTTCGGAGGCAGCATGTTTTATATTTGTCTAGTATACCACAAGAAATTTTTTCCGGCAAGATTGACTTTCCCTGTTGACGGGCTTAAAATAGGCACATAGGCTGGAGGTTTTTCTCCAGGTACCAACTAAAATAAAGGAGAATTGATTTATGAGAAGATGGAGACGCGCACTTGCGGCGGCGGTGACCGCCGCTTTCCTGACAGCGCTGTCAGGCTGCCAGAGCACCACAAAGGACGCCACTGTTTATGTGAAGGGCGAGCTGGACGCCACCTATCTGGGCACCTATGACCAGGCGTACATCGATGTGGTCAAGGACATGACCGAGGCTGACGCCAAGGAGCAGTATGAGAATAACGTAAAGTGGGAGGCCGAGATCCTGGTGGACAACGTCCTGCCTCTGGATATGCCCACCGACGCGGTGTACGAGCGGGCCGAGGAGGTTATCGCCAAAATTTACTCCTACGCCAAGTATACCGTGGCCGACGCGGAGAAGCTGAAGAGCGGCGACCTGGCGGTGGAGGTCACCGTCTCCCCCATCGAGATTATCCCCCTGCTCACTGACGATTTTATGCAGCAGAGCTGGTATGACATCCTGGACGACAACGGCATCGAGACCCAGGATCAGATGGACGCCCTCAGCGATGACGAGTATCAGGTTCTGGATGAGAAATACGCCATGGTCCTGCTGGACGAGCTGGAGCGCCTCATTGATGACCTGACCTACGGCGAGGACCAGGTCATCATGCTCCAGATGAAGAAGGACAGCGACGGCTATTACACACTGGTGGAGTCCGGCTGGCAGAAGCTGGACGAGGTCATGATCGACTACTCGGGCACTTACGCCAAATAAAATTCAACCGCCTCCCGAAGGGAGGCGGTTTTTTGCCTCTTTCTCTTGACTTTCTCTCTCCGCCTCTATAAAATGGAGTAGTTACCGAGACATTTCCAATCCACTTCACAACAAAGGACTGAGACGATATGGCTAATGAAAACAAAAAACAGGTGGAACAGATTACCGACATGGAGGTGGACTTTGCCCAGTGGTACACCGACGTGTGCACCAAGGCGGAACTCATCGACTACTCCTCCATCAAGGGCATGTTTATCTACCGCCCCTATGGCTATGCCATCTGGGAAAATATTCAAAAGGAACTGGATGCCCGGTTCAAGGAGACGGGGCATGAGAATGTGTACTTGCCGGTGCTGATGCCCGAATCCCTGCTCCAGAAGGAGAAGGACCACGTGGAGGGCTTCGCCCCCGAGTGCGCCTGGGTGACCATGGGGGGCAGCGAGAAGCTGGAGGAGCGGTATGCCATCCGCCCCACCTCCGAGACATTGTTCTGCGAGCACTACAAGAACATCATCCACTCCTACCGTGACCTGCCCAAGCTGTATAATCAGTGGAACTCGGTCCTGCGCTGGGAAAAGACCTCCCGCCCATTCCTGCGCCACCGGGAATTTCTGTGGCAGGAGGGCCACACCATGCATCTGGACGAGGAGGACGCCCGCCGGGAGACTGAGCAGATGCTGAACATCTACGCCGATTTTCTGGAGAACGTGCTGGCCATGCCGGTGGTCAAGGGCCGGAAGACGGACAAGGAGAAGTTCGCCGGGGCGGAGGCCACCTACACCGTGGAGTGCATGATGCACGACCGCAAGGCCCTCCAGTCGGGCACCAGCCACTACTTTGGCGACGGCTTCGCCCGGACCTTCGACATCACCTATACCGGCAGGGACAACCAGCCGCACTACCCCCATCAAACCTCCTGGGGGCTGTCCACCCGGGTCATCGGCGGCATCATCATGACCCATGGCGACAACAACGGCCTGGTCCTGCCTCCCCGCGTCGCCCCCATCCAGGTCATGGTCATCCCCGTGGCCCAGCACAAGGAGGGCGTGCCGGAGGCCGCCTCCGACCTGCTGAAGCGGCTGCAAAAGGCCGGCATCCGGGCAAAGATGGACGACTCCGATCAGTCTATGGGCTGGAAAGCCGCCCAGTACGAGATGAAGGGAGTCCCCCTGCGGGTGGAGATTGGGCCCAAGGACATGGAGAAGGGCCAGTGCTGCATCTGCCGCCGAGACACCGGCGAAAAGCGCTTCGTCCCCCTGGACCAGCTGGAGGAGGACGTGAAGTGGCTGCTGGACGATGTCCACAAGAGCCTGTACAACCGGGCCAAAAAGAATCTGGAGGACCACACCCGGGTCTGCCTCACCCTGGAGGAAGTCAAGCAGTTCATAGAGACCGAGGGCGGCTTTGCCAAAACCATGTGGTGCGGCGAGCTGGACTGCGAGATGAAGATGAAGGAACAGGCCGGGGTCACCTCCCGGTGTATGCCCCTGGAGCAGGAGCACGTATCCGACGTGTGCGTCTGCTGCGGCAAGCCCGCTAAGCACTCCATTCTCTGGGGTGTGGCCTACTAAACAATCTATAACTATAACAAACCGGCGCCCCGGATGGGGGCCGGTTTTGTTGTTTAAAGCGTTGTCCCGGCCTTGGTCAGCTCCTCCGCAATGTTGAGAACGTGGTCGCCAATCCGCTCAAAGTCGGTGAGCAGCTCGGAAAACAGGATGCAGGCCTCATCGGAACAGGTCCCGCCGCGCATCCTGGCCAGCTGATCCCGGCGGAAATCTTCGGTCATGTCGTCGATCTTCTGCTCCAGCTTGGCCACCTGGGCCAGCCACTGGGAGCTGCCCGCCTCTCCGGAGAATAGGGCGGACACTGCCCGCAGGGAGACGTCCCGCATCTGCCTAACCTCCTCCTGGGCCTTTTCCGAGAAGGTGATCCCCCGCTCCACCAGCATCCGGGTATAGCCGGCCAGGTTGTCCGCGTGGTCGCCGATGCGCTCGATGTTGCCCGACACAGTGAAGAAGCTGCTCATCACCTTGGAGCCCCGCTCGTTGGTCTCCACCGCGATCAAATGGGAGACATAGCGGGAGATCTCCCGGTTCAGGAAGTCGATATACTCCTCCCGCTTCTCCACCCGGTCCAGGGAGGCGGTGTCCCGTGCCAGCACCGCCTGAAAGCTGGTGTCCACATTCTGCCGGGCCATCTCCAGCATCCGGTGCAGCTCGCTGCGCATCTGATCCTCCACAATGGCGGACACGCCCAGGCCGCCGTCCTTGCCGCCGCCCACCATCGGGGTCAGGTAAGCCAGACGCATGGCCTTTGTCCCCTCCAGGCCGGTATCCCGGTCGGGCAGGAGCAGGGTGGCCAGCTTGGCCAGCCATCCCCCCAGGGGGAGCAGCAGGGCGGTGGTGGCCAGGTTGAAAATCACGTGCATCATGGCGATCTCCGCCTTGGGGCTTGGCACCGCCGCCTCAATCATAGCGGTGATGGGGAACACCAGCACCACTACGGTAAAGACCACCGTGCCGATGACATTGAACAGCAGGTGGATACAGGTGGCCCGTTTGGCGCTTCGGCTGGCGCCCAGAGAGGCCAGTACAGCGGTAATGCAGGTGCCGATGTTCTGGCCGAACAGGACAAATACTGCGCCGGAGAACTGGACCACTCCGCTGGCGGCCAGAGTCTGCAAAATACCCACCGAGGCGGAGGAGGACTGGATCAGGGCGGTGAATATCGCGCCGAAGAGGATGCCCAACAGGGGGTTAGACAGGGTGGACATCAGCTCCAGGAACGCGGGCAGCT
The DNA here is from genome assembly GCA_022799835.1 of Lawsonibacter sp. Lineage (GTDB taxonomy): Bacteria > Bacillota > Clostridia > Oscillospirales > Oscillospiraceae > Lawsonibacter. Next base: position 18,919 of record JAAWPF010000020.1, read on the forward strand.
CCCGCAGGGGGGCCATCGCGGCGCTCATGGTGTCCATGCCGATAAAGAGGATGCCCAGCCCGGCCAGGATCTGGCCGACATGCTGGAGCTTCACTTTTTTGATAAATACCATCAAAAACACGCCCGTAAAGGCAATCACCGGGGCCAGCGCCCCCACGTCCAAGGCGATGAGCAGGCCGGTGACGGTGGTGCCCACATTGGCCCCCATAATGATCCACACTGCCTGGTCCAGGGTCATCATCCCGGCATTGACAAAGCCCACCACCATGACAGTGGTGGCCGAGGAGGACTGGACGGCGGCGGTAATCAGCGCGCCGGTGAGCACCCCCAGAACGCGGTTGGCGGTGAGCCGCTCCATAATGCTCTTCATCTGGCCGCCTGCCGTGGCCTCCAGGCCGGAGGACATCATCTGCATCCCGTGGAGGAACAGGGCCAGGCCGCCAAAGACGCCCAACAATTCCAATAGTTTCATACTCTCTACGTTCTCCTTTTTCATAGCTTTTCCGAATTTACCCCATTTTACTTTTACCATATAAATCCGCCTGTGTCAATCAGCTCCCGGTTTTCTTAACGCCGTCCCGGCAAAAAGGAAGCCGGCCCCCCAAACGGGGAGCCGGCTCTCTATGGCCTATTTATGACAGCTGCCGCAGTGGCTGCAATCACCGTTACAGGTTCCGCCCGACTTGTGGCTCTTCCAAAGGGAGCGGGCGGACAGGGCGGAGACCAAAATCAAAATTCCGCCCACAAGGATATTTCCAAACAGAGGGGACATAGAGGGTACCTCCTTTCATTTACATGGCCGCGGCCGCGGAGACAGAGTTCAGGCGGGACCTCTCCTCACCCTGATAGCCCTTGCGGACCAGCAGGTAGACAATCCCGGCCAGCAGAGCCACAGCCACAACGGTGCCCAGGCCGAAAGATGCCTCACCGGTGGCCAGCCCGCCCAGCTGGAACACAATCAGGCTCACCACATAGGCAAAGCCGCACATGTATCCGATCGCGCCCAGGGTCCACTTGGCGTTGTTCATCTCCCGCTTGATGGCGCCCATGGCGGCGAAGCAGGGGGCGCACAGGAGGTTGAAAATCATGAAGGAGTAGGCGGCCATAGCGCCGAAGTCCGCGCCCACGGCGGCGTAGATGTCGGAGGCGTCCTCCAGCAGGTCGGCGTCGCCAGCGTAGTGGTACGCCACACCGAAGAAGTTGACGACCTCCTCCTTGGCGATCAGGCCAGTGAAGGTGGCGGTGGTGGCCTTCCAGGCCATGTCACCCACCCAGCCCAGCGGAGCAAAGAGGATGGCGATGCCGCCGCCAATGGTGGCCAGCAGAGAGTCGTTGTTGTCCTCCACGGCCTGGAACACGCCGTCCACAACACCGTAGCCCAGGAGGAACCAGAGGATGATGGAGCTCAGCAGGATGATGGTACCGGCCCGCTTGATGAAGGACCAGCCCCGCTCCCAGGTGGCCCGCAGGACGTTGGAGGCAGAGGGGGCGTGGTAGGCGGGCAGCTCCATGACGAAGGGGGCGGGTTCCCCGGCAAAGGCTTTGAACTTCTTCAGCATGATACCG
>JAAWPF010000021.1 GCA_022799835.1 Lawsonibacter sp.
CGGGCCCTGGCCATGAAGCCCAAGGTCATGCTCTTTGACGAGCCCACCTCCGCCCTGGACCCGGAGATGGTGGGCGAGGTGCTGGACGTGATGAAGGAGTTGGCCCAGGAGGGCATGACCATGGTGGTGGTCACCCACGAGATGGGCTTCGCCCGGGAGGTGGGCAGCCGGGTCCTCTTTATGGACGGCGGCCACATTCTGGAGCAGAACAGCCCCAAGGAGTTCTTCGACCACCCCCAGAACCCCCGTACCCAGCTGTTTTTATCCAAGGTGCTGTGAGTTCAGGGCCGTCCGATGGACGGCCCTGTTTTTTATCCCTGGGGAGGGTAGAAATTTTTGGAAACATGGTGTATAATCAGGGAAAAGGAGGATGCAGAAATGAGAGAAAAACCTTGTCTTGTTTATCTAACCGCTTTAGCCGCGGCACTTATCTGCTGCTCCGGCTGCGCCCAGGGCAATCCAACTCCCGCACACACCTCCGCCTCCGCTTCTATGTCTGTTCCGGAACCCCCTCCCCCACCGCCACCCTATACGCTGGACCGCTCCAATATCCCGGAGGAGGCTGACGTGGTGGTCCCAATGATGGGCTCGGAGGCACTTGTAACCTACAGCCGAATTCTGGACAATGCGGAGCAGCAGGGCAATCAGGGGGACACCATCGACCTGACCGCCTACCGGTTGACCGTTCCTCAGATCAAGGATGTGACCGCCCGGTGTGAGGGCAGGTCGGTGATGTGGCAGCTGGACGTGGACGGCGTCGCCGTGACACCGGACGCCGAGGAACTGGACCTGTCAGGCCACAACCTGGCCGGGCTGGGCATCGACCTGAAGGAGGTTTTCGCACTGCTTCCCCAGCTGACCCGGGTGGACCTGTGCAAGACCGGCTTCACCAACGCGGAGTACGCCGCCCTCCAGGACACCTTCCCCGACATCCGCATGATCTGGGAGATTGTGTGGCACCACTGGACCTTCCGCACCGACGTGGTGGCCTTTTCCACCATGAAAACCTGCGCCCAGACCTTCTTCCTCTACGACGAGGACGCCCAGTACCTGCGCTACTGCACCGACCTGGTGGCCCTGGACCTGGGACACAACCGGGTCCACGACTGGTCCTTCCTCCAGTACATGCCCAATTTAAAGATCCTCATCGCGGTGGACAACCAGGTGAAGGACCTGTCCTGGATCCAGTATACCCCCAAGCTGGAGTATCTGGAGTTTTTTGTGGGCTATGTGACCGACCTGAGCTTTTTGCAGTACACCCCCAACCTCAAGGACCTGAACATCAGCTACAACCGGGTCAGCGACGCCACCTACCTCTATGACCTGCCCAACCTGGAGCGGCTGTGGATGGAGCACACCAGAATCCCCTACAGCGACTACCAAAAGCTGAGGGAGACCTACCCCAACGCCAAGATCGTCCGCAACGGCGAGGGCTCCATCGACCAGGGCTGGCGGACCCATGAGCGGTATTACGCCATGCGGGATATGTTCAAGAACAACCATGTCCATGAGCTGTTTATGGACAAGGAGGAAGTGGGATAGCTATGTTTGAGTACAGATGCGGCATCAAGCTGAAAAGCACCACCGCGGACGCGGCTGCCCTGAAGCTTCTGCGGAAGCACTTTCCCAACACTTCCCTCGGGGAGCTGCGGGGCAGGATACAGGCCCATGACTATGTCTACCTCTCCGATATGCTGAAACAGGACGGAGAGCGGGAAGCGGTAAAAATGCTCCGGGAATTTGACAAGGCAGGGGTTGAGACCGAGCTCTTTGAGGAGAGCCGGGACACCCCCGGCCCCTGGAAATCCAGCCCGTTAAGCCGGGAAGTGCTTTACAACATGCTCCAGCGCTCCCGAGACATCCAGCGGCAGGTGCTGGAGGATGTGGAGCTGGAGACGGAGGGCTATATCAGCCCGGAGGCCAGGGCATATATTGATGAGGAGATGTCAGAGGAGGAAGAAATCGACCGGAAGCTCATAGAGTAATCATGTTCCGCATTGCCGCCGCATATCAGTTTTTCAGGACCGCCCCGCCGCTGGCGGGGCGGTCCATTTTGTTTTGAGGTGGTATGCGGTGTATTTTTTGTCTCGGGCGGCGGACGCCCTGTGGAGCCCCTGGCTTCTGGGGCTGTTCCTGGTGACAGGACTGGTCTACTCCGTGGGCTCCGGGTGGTTTCAGCTGTTCGGCTTTCGGATCTGGTGGCGGACCACGGCGGGCTCGCTGTTTCAAAAGCGTAAGAAAGCGTGCGGCGGGCTGTCCCCCCTCCAGGCCCTGGCCACCGCCCTGGCCTCCACCATGGGCACCGGCTCTATCGCCGGGGTGGCCGCCGCCCTCACTTTGGGCGGGCCTGGGGCGGTATTCTGGATGTGGGTCTCCGCCCTGCTGGGGATGATGACCTCCTGCGGGGAGAAGCTGCTGGCTGTCAAATATCAGCGCCCCGGCCCTCACGGCAGACTCCAGGGCGGGCCTATGTACTATATCCGGGACGGGCTGGGCTCCCCCATTCTGGCCGCCTGCTTCTGTCTGGCCTGCATCCCTGCCACCCTGGCCGGAGGCAATCTGGTCCAGTCCTCCTCCATCGCCTCCAGCCTGGAGGCCGCCTTCGGCTGTTCCAGGCTGACGGTGGGGCTGGTTACCGCCCTGCTCACCGGGCTGGTGATGCTGGGCGGGCTGGGGCGGATCGCGGCGGTGTCCTCCGCCCTGGTGCCCCTTATGGCCCTGCTCTATCTGGGCAGCGGAATGGCGGCGGTGCTGTATCACTGGGATAGGGTACCCCAGGCGCTGGCGCTCATCATCTCCAGCGCCCTCTCCCCGGCGGCGGCGGCGGGAGGCGGCGCGGGCTGGACGGTATCCGCCGCTCTGCGCTACGGGGTAGCCCGGGGCGTGTTCACCAACGAGGCCGGACTGGGCACCTCCGCCATGGCCCACGGGGCCGCCCGGACAGAACACCCCGCTCTGCAAGGGATGTGGGGCATCTTTGAGGTATTTCTGTCCACACTGCTGGTGTGTACTGTCACCGCTCTGGCCATTCTGGTCAGCGGTCTGCCCCTCTCCCCCGACGGTCCCACCGGCGCCCCCCTCACCGCCGCCGCCTTCGGCTCCGCCCTGGGGGCCTTTGGGCAGGGGACGGTGGCCCTGTCCCTGCTGCTGTTCGCCTTCTCCTCCATCCTCGGCTGGAGCTACTACGGAGAGCAGTGTCTCTTCTTCCTTTCTTTTGAAAAGGAACGGAAGCGAAAGAAATCTTTAGCCGCTCTTTTCTTTTTATACCGCGCGGCTTTTCTGGGGTGCACTGTTCTGGGGGCGGTGTGGGAACCCCGGACTATCTGGCATCTGGTGGACCTGTGCAATGCCCTGATGGCTCTGCCCAACCTGACAGCCCTCCTTTTTCTTGCCCCGCAGGCCCTTTTCCTGCTCCGCTCCTGGGGCCTGGGACAATCAGAAAAAGGACCGAAAATTTAAAAATACCTATTGACAGCTGGAGCAAATATGCCTATCATAAGGACAGAAACAGTGCTCAGGCACATATATAAAAGGAGCGAACAATATGATCTTTGAAAAGCTGGCCTCCCTGATCGCCGAGCAATTCAATGTGGATGCCGACAGTATCACCATGGACACCTCTTTTACTGACGACCTGAACGCAGACTCTGTAGATATCGTGGATCTCTCCATGGCTCTGGAGGAAGAATTCGGGATTGAGGAGCTGGATGAGGAGGAGGCATCCTCCATCAAGACAGTGGGTGATTTGGTTCGGTTCCTCCAAAATAAAATTGACTGACAAGACGCGAAACCAATGGAACTCCGCCTGGGGCGGAGTTCCGCTGTTGTAAGACCCGCCGGACATTTTCACCCCGGCGCACTCTAAGGAGTTTACCATGACTGAACTGGAACAAAAGCTTGGCTATACCTTTCAAGATTCCTCCCTGCTGGAAAACGCCCTGACCCACAGCTCCCGGGCCAACGAGAGCCGCGGAAGGCTGCTCAGCAATGAGCGGCTGGAGTTTTTGGGCGACTCCGTCCTTGGCATGGTGGTGGCCGACCACCTGTACCGCAACCACCCCGACCTGCCGGAGGGCGATTTGACCCGTACCCGGGCCGCTCTGGTATGCGAGGAGAGCCTGGTGGAGGTAGCCCGGGAGCTGGGGCTGGGGGAATACCTGCGTCTGGGCAAGGGAGAGAGCTCCGGCGGTGGCCGGGAGCGCCCCTCTATTCAGGCTGACGCGGTGGAGGCTGTTTTAGCCGCCATCTACCTGGACGGCGGCATCGGCTCGGCTCGGAAGTTCATCCAGAAGTTTATCCTCAGCCGGGAGGTGGCCGGGCTGACCAAGCCTCGGGACCACAAGACCTCCCTTCAGGAGCTGGTCCAGCGGGAGAGCGGCCAGGTCCTTCAGTACCGCCTGGTGGGCGAGGAGGGCCCCGACCACAACAAGCGCTTCTTTGTGGAGGTCACCCTCAACGGAAAGGCCATAGGTTCCGGCTCCGGCCACAGCAAGAAGGAGGCTGAGCAGATGGCCGCCCAGGCCGCCATTCAGACTCTGCAATAACGGCAAAATAACCGCCCCTCTCCGGAGGAGCGGTCGTTTTATGCCTCAAATTCGCCTTGATGCTCCCGGAAAAACTGCCAGTAGGCCCGGATATGCTCCAGCTCAGTCCAGCGGCAGGGCTGAACCGGGACGCTGTCCAGGTCGTATATTTTCGCCCCTCGCATGGCCAGCAGAAAGGGCGAGTGGGTGGAGATGACAAACTGACAGCGGTAAAACCGGGCGGAGTCCTCCAGGAAGGACACCAGCTCCCGCTGGAGCTGGGGCGACAGGCTGTTCTCCGGCTCATCCAGCAGGTACAGCCCGTCCTCCCGGATCTCCTTGGTGAAGAAGGCGAAGGCGCTCTCCCCGTTGGACTTCTCCGCCACGTCGTTCATCACCCGGTCCCGGACGTACCGGGAGCCGGTCTTGCGCTGGGCGTCCACCACCTGGCGCAGCCGGTCGTAGTCCTCCATGGAGCGCATCTGAAATCTGGCGTACCGGGCATCGGCGTACTCCTCCAGCAGTTCCTTACGCCGGTGGTCGATGTTCTCGTTTACATACCGCAAATCCAGGAGGTAGTCGAACACGTCGTCGCTGGTGATAACCCGGCTGTTCTCCTTCGCCTTCCGGAACACTGGGGCCGTCTCCGTCCGGCACAGCTTTAGATACTCTCCAAAAAAGGAGCTGCGGTTGAACACCGTCCCCCGGCGCAGACCCAGCTTCTCCCCCATCAGGTTGAGGATGGTGGTCTTGCCGCTGCCGTTGCCCCCGCACAGGATGGTCATCGGCTCCAGCTCCAGTGCCGGGACTTCCCGGCCGAGAAAGACGCCGAAGGGGTAGCGGCTGGTGTAGCAGGTGCGCTTATTTTCAAAATTCCCGGACAAAAAACCGGCCTCCTGCCCCACACTGGGAAGGGAAAAACGGGTCAGGTAGGTCATGGCTGCTCCTTTCCGCAGAAAAGGCCCCCGTGAAAGGGGGCCTTTCGTTGATTACCGCTTGCTCTTGATATACTCGTCAATGGACTTGGCGGCGGACTTGCCGGCGCCCATAGCCAGAATGACGGTAGCGGCGCCGGTGGCGGCATCGCCGCCGGCGAAGATGCCGGGGCAGGAGGTGCAGCCGTTTTCATCGGCGGCCACACAGCCTTTCCTGTTCTTCTCCAGGCCGGGGGTGCCCTCGTAGCTCATGGGGTTGGGCTGAGTGCCCAGGGACATGATGACGGCGTCCACCTCCATCTTGAACTCGCTGCCGGGCACCGCCATGGGGCGGCGGCGACCGGAGGCGTCGGGCTCGCCCAGCTCCATCTTGATGCAGGTAATGGACTGGACCTGGCCCTTTTCGTCCCCCTCGATGGACACAGGGTTAGTAAGCAGATCGAAGATGATGCCCTCCTGCTTGGCGTGGTGGACCTCCTCCACACGGGCGGGGAGCTCCGCCTCGGAGCGGCGGTAGACGATATGGACCTCGGCTCCCAGGCGCTTGGCGCACCGGGCGGCGTCCATAGCCACATTGCCCCCGCCCACTACCGCTACTTTCTTGTTGCGCAGGACGGGGGTAGGAGCGTCGTCCTTGTAGGCTTTCATCAGGTTGATGCGGGTGAGGTACTCGTTGGCGGAGTAGACGCCGATGAGGGACTCGCCGGGGATCTTCATGAACATAGGCAGGCCGGCGCCCGAGCCGATAAACACCGCCTCAAAGCCCTGGTCCTCAAACAGCTCGGTGATGGTGAGCACCTTTCCGATGACCATGTTCAGCTCAATCTTGACCCCCATCTTTTCCAGTTTCTCCACCTCACGCTTGACAACGGCCTTGGGCAGACGGAACTCCGGGATGCCGTAGCTCAGCACGCCGCCAGCCACATGGAACGCCTCAAAGATGGTGACGTCGTAGCCCATGCGGGCCAGCTCGCCGGCACAGGTCAGGCCGGCGGGGCCGGAGCCGATGACCGCCACCTTGTGTCCGTTGCTGGGGACGGGCTCCACCTTATCGGTGATGCCCCGGAAGGCCGCCCAGTCGGCCACAAACCGCTCGATGCGGCCGATAGCGATGGGCTCGCCCTTGATGCCTCGCACACACTTGCCCTCGCACTGGGTCTCCTGGGGACAGACGCGGCCCGAGATGGCGGGCAGGGCGTTGGCGGCCGACAGGATCTCATAGGCTCCCGCAATGTCACCCTCGGCCACCTTATGGAGAAAATCGGGGATAGGGATGCCCACAGGGCAGCCGCTGACACAGGGCTTATTCAGGCAGCCCAGGCAGCGGTCGGCCTCGTTCATAGCCGCGCCGGTGGAATAGCCAAGAGCCACCTCTTTAAAGTTCTTGACCCGGTTGGACGGGTCCTGGTCCCCCATGAGGGTCCGTACATTCTGCATATTAGCCATTCATGGCACCTCCTCCCAGGCGGCAGAGATGCTTCTCTCTCGCCTTGGTTTCCTGCTCCAGATAAGTTGCGTTGCGGGCAATGACCTCGTCAAAGTCCACCTTGTGGCCGTCGAAGTCGGGTCCGTCCACACAGGCAAACTTCACCTCGCCGTCCACGGTGAGGCGGCAGCAGCCGCACATGCCCGTGCCGTCAATCATGATAGGGTTCATGCTTACAGTGGTGGGGATATTGTATTTCTCGGTGAGTTTACAGGCAAACTTCATCATCATCAGAGGGCCGATGGCAAAGACGTGGTCAAACTTCACGCCGCTCTCGATGAGCTTCTCCAGCATACCGGTAACAAAGCCGTGGTAGCCGTAGGTACCGTCGTCGGTGCAGATGTGCAGGTCGGTACAGGCCTGGCTCATCTCCTCCTCCAGGATGACGATATCACGGGTCTTAAACCCGCCGATCAGGTCCACCTGATTGCCTGCCTGATGGAGGGCACGGGCCACAGGCAGGGCAATGGCGCAGCCCAGGCCGCCGCCCAGAACGGCCACCCGGCCCAGGTCCTCCACCTCGGTGGGCAGGCCCAGGGGGCCCACGAAGTCCTGGAGGCAGTCGCCCTCGTTCAGCTGGTCCAACGCCAGAGTGGTGCCGCCAATCTTCTGGAAGATGACGGTCACCAGGCCGTCCACCGCACTTGAGATGGTCAGAGGAATCCGCTCCCCCTCCTCATCCACCCGCAGGATGATGAACTGGCCCGCCTTGGCCTTGGCGGCCACCAGCGGCGCGTACACTGAAATTTGAGAAATTTCAGGCGTCAGCGTCTTTTTGTTCACAATTTCGTACTTCTTCACTGTCTCTCCTCCTGTCAGAGTTGTTCCTTTTTCCATCACAATATATTGCCAGCGGCACCCGCCGCACAGACCATGAATTTACCATTTTTTCCTGCCATAGCGCCGGCGCTTCTTCGCTATCAGGAGCCATCGCGTCAGAAGTGACACCAGGACAAGCACCGCGGTCAGGACCAGCAGCGCCGCCAGGGTGATCCAGCTGGGGTTTTTCACCAGCTCGACGGGATTCCAGCTGCGGCTGACAGTTTTCCGTCCGTCTCCGCTGGGCTTGCTGTACCGGCTGGGGAGCCCCTCCTCCCCGAAGCTCCGGAGGTAGGCGGCCAGGGCGTACCACTCCTTGATCTCGTTGCCGCTGGCGTCCCGGAGGATGCAGTCCTCAAAATCGGTGACGGGGGTGCCGTCCGCCATCTTGGGCTCCAGGGACAGCAGGCCCAGCGACTTGCCCTTCACCGTGCCCAGCATCTGGGCGGAGTACATGCCGGTTACCACCCGGTAGAGCTGATCGTCTTTCAGTTCCTCATAGAAAACATGGCTGCCCCCGGTCGGCGGCCCCTGGGTGCCGTCTGGCATGATAACAGACGCACTGTGGGTAAACTCCATCCGTTGGGCCAGCTGCACCTCCGTCACCCGGTTGAAGAACATCCGGTGGGTGTTGAAAGAATATTCTAATCCGGCCGTATACAGCTGGGCGGCGGGCATCAGGGGAGTCACCGAGGCGTCTACCTCAGCCACGGCTTTCAGCTCCTTCCCCGTCAGGTAGCAGGCTACCAGAGGAAAGCCGGAGGTGCCATCGCTCCCCACCCCCATGGACAGCACGTCGAAGGCCATGGAGGTGGTGATCTCCCCGGTGGCCAGGGGGGCCCGCAGCACCCCGTCGGCGGTGACGGTGACGGTGGGCACATCTAAAAAATGGGGTGCATCCGCCTCCAGATTATACACCGCCCAGAGGAAGGAATCGGCCACCAGCTCCCCCAGGGCGTTTCCGCTCTGGACCCCGGAGGCCGGGGTGGGCAGATCAAAATCCGTCCGGGTGAGCACCTGGTCAAAGCTCAGGCCGTACCGGCCCAGATAGGTCCCCCCTACCTGCCGCTTCCACCGGTCCACCAGCAGATCAATCTCCCGGTCGTCCGGGAGGGTCTCGTCGATGGGAATCAGGCGGTAGTCGGCCAGGACCTTGCCCCCGTCCTCCGACCAGTTTATGGTAATCGACCCCAAATTCTGGCAGTAGGGCCCGGCGGAGACAATATAGGTCTCGTTGACCACAATGGGCTCGGTCAGGGTCGTATGGGTATGGCCGGAGACGATCAGGTCGATGCCGCTCACCTTCTCGGCCAGCCGCTCATCCTCCGACAGCTTCTTTTTCTCGTTGGTCCCCGAGTGGGACAGACAGATGATGAATTGGGCGCCCTCCGCCTTCAGGGCGTCCACGCACCGCTGGGCGTTGGCGGCCATGTCCCCCAGGGTGAAGCCCGAGGAGGGGGCGCAGGCGTGGGAGTCCTCCCCCATCAGGCCGAAAATGCCGTAGGTCACCCCGCCCCGCTCCAGGAGCATATAGTCCTGGACACCGTAGGAGGCCATGGCGCGCTGGATGTCCAGCTTGTCCGGGTTGTCGTTGGCGGGTCTGTAGTTGGCCATCAGGAGGGCGGGAGTCCTGTCTCCGCTGGAAATCACAGCGCTGAGCATGGAGGCGAAGCCGGTCCCGGTGTGGTCAAACTCGTGGTTGCCGGCGGTGGTGGCGTCATAGCCCAGGGCGCCCATGGTGCGCAGCTCCGCCCCCTGGGTGGTGTATAGGGTTTGGAACAGAGAGCCGATGGAAAAGTCCCCCCCGTCCAGCACCAGGGCATCCGGGTGGGTCCGCCGCTCCCGGTCCAGCGCGGTCTTGAGCCGGGCGTATCCCCCCGACTCGCCCCCCTCCCCGTCCGCCTGGGGCAGGAAATGGGAGTGGAGATCGTGGGTAAACAGCACCGTTGTTGTATTTTGAGTGGGCGCCGCCAGGGCGGGCAGCATCGAAAACAACAGCAGAACTGCCAGCAAAAAGGCGGAAACGCGGCGGAAATGCTTCACAGAGTACCTCCGTTTTACAGACATTGCAGGTATTTTCCATAAAGGGTCATGGACAGCTCATCCCCGATGGTGTGGACCTGTTCCTCGGTAATCCAGCCCTCATAGAGGGCCAGCTCCTCCAGGCAGCCCACATACCGCCCGGTGGTGTCCTGAATTTTCTTAATCGTCTCCCCCGCCTCCAGCAGGCTGTCAGCGGTTCCGGCGTCCAGCCAGGTGAAGTTCTTCTCCAGGGGGATCACCTGGAGCTGTCCCCGGCGGAGATACTCCAGGTTGACATCAGTGATCTCCAGCTCCCCGCGGGCGGAGGGCTTTAGCCGGTTGGCAATCTCCATCACCTGATGGTCATAGAAGTACAGTCCGGGGATGATATAGTTGGATTTTGGATATCGGGGCTTCTCCTCAATGGAGATGGCCCGGCCGTCCCGGTCGAACTCCACCACCCCGAAGGGGCGGGGATCCTCCACCCAGTAGCCGAATACGGTGGAGCCCCGGTCGTTGGCGGCGGCCCGCTTCAAGGTAACGGCCAGAGTGGGGGCATAGAAGATGTTGTCTCCCAGCACAAGGCACACCCGGTCACCGCCCACAAACTCCTGTCCAATGAGCAGGGCGTCGGCGATACCCCGGGCCACCGGCTGCTCAGCATACGCGATACGCAGGCCGTACTGACTCCCGTCCCCCAGCAGCGCCTGGAAGGTGGCCGTCTCCCCCGGCGGGACAATAATCATAATCTCCGAAATACCCGCCTGCATCAAAATAGCAATCGGGTAATAAATCAGCGGCTTGTCATAGACCGGCAGCAGGGGCTTGCACACCGGTTTGGTCATAGGATACAGGCGGGTCCCCTTCCCCGCCGCCAGGACGATACCTTTCATAGTTCCTTCCTTTGTCTCGCCGTCTGTTTTCACAGCACGGTACTGTCACAATCATACTATTTTGCTATTTTATCATAAAATATAACGCTTTTCAAGGAAAAGCTATGCCCAAGAATGACAACCGGCGGAGCCGAAAAGCCCTGCCGGTTGTCTGATTTATCTAATTGGCGGCTTATCCCGATATCAGAATAAATCACCGGTGATATAGACCACAGCCATTGCTCCTCCCCGATAGTCTGCGCGGTCTCAAACCCGCCGCCGCCAGCGTCTGGCAAAAAACAGGTTGACAACCGCATCAAAGAGCTGTTAAAGTGTAGAAGGTACAGAATAACATCAGGGATGTGGATCAATTTATGGCTGACAAAGATATTTGGTCGCGCCGCAGGAAGCGGGTGTCTGAGGTCATTGAGGTGGGCTACGACGAGGACCGGATCAGCCGCCTCTATGACCTGCTCAACTCCACATCCATCGTGGTCAATCTGGTCATCAGCATCCTGTACACCTTTGAGCCGTTTCGGGCTGCCTGCGGGGGGTGGCTGCTGAGCATCGAGACGGTCACCGTCGCCTTTTTCGCCGTGGACTACTGTCTGCGGCTGTGGACGGCCCGGTATTTGTCGCCCAAGCTGACAGAGCCCAAAGCCCTTTGGAAATACATGACCTCCTTCAGCGGGCTGGTGGACCTGTTTTCCTTTTTGCCCTACTACCTGCCCATCTTCTTCCCCTCCGGGGCGGTGGCTTTCCGGATGTTCCGGGTGGTGCGCATCTTCCGGCTGTTCCGCATCAACGCCTACTACGACTCGCTGAATGTCATTACCGAGGTCATCGCCAGCAAGCGGCAGCAGCTGATGTCCTCCGTGTTCATCATCGTCATTCTTATGCTGGCCTCCAGCCTGTGTATGTACAGTCTGGAGCACGAGGCCCAGCCCGACGTGTTCACCAATGCCTTTTCCGGCATCTGGTGGGCGGTGTCCACTCTGCTCACTGTGGGCTACGGGGACATCTATCCTGTCACCAGCATGGGCAAGCTGTTCAGCATCTTTATAACCTTCTTGGGGGTGGGCATGGTGGCCATTCCCACCGGTATCATCTCCGCCGGCTTCGTGGACCAGTACTCCCGCATCAAACGCATCAGCGAGTACGCCAATGAGGCGGACGTCCACTTCATCAAAGTACACCTGACCGAGAATGACCGCTGGTCCGGCCAGACGGTCCAGTCTCTGGGCCTGCCCTCCGGCATCATCGTGGCCGCTATCCAGCGGGACGGACAAATCGTAGTGCCCAGAGGAGATGTGGCCCTGCTCCCTGGCGACACCCTGGTCCTGGGGGCGGCGGCTGTGGTCGACGACAAGCACATCGATCTGAAAGAGGTCATCCTGCGCAAGCAGAACCCCTGGAACGGCCAGCGCATCCGGGAACTGGACATCTCCCGGCAGACCATCATCGTCATGGTAAAGCGCGGGGGCAAGATCCTGATCCCCAACGGAGATCTGGTCCTTCAGGAGGGCGACAACATCATCCTCTACACCCAGTCCCATCTGAAAGGCGCCAGCACTATCGAGGTATAAAGAAAGCGTCAGCCCGCCCCGGCCCGGGGCGGGCTGACGCTGTTAAAACTGAAATATCACGCCCAAAGCGGCGGCGGCGGCAATAAAGATGATGGGGTGCAGTTTTTTCAGCTTTTTGTGCTGCATACACAGAAACACCGCGGCGGCCAGCGCCACTTTAGGCCAGTGGATGACAAGGGTATGCTCCGCGCTCCCCCCCAACGTCACCAGCACCGACAGCGCCACCGACAGCCCGGCGGAAGCGATGAGGGCCGTGGAGGCAGGGCGCAGGCCATAGAATACAGCGTCCACCGTCCGGGACTGGCGGAACTTCTGCAAAAAACCGGCAATCACCATGATAACGATGATAGAGGGGGTAATCAGACCCAGGGTTGCTATAACAGCGCCCGCCGCGCCGCCCGGCAGCCCGCCTGTCAGGCTTCCCGTCTGGAATCCCACATAGGTGGCCATATTTACTCCCATGGGTCCGGGGGTGGATTCGGACACGGCGATCATGGTGGTCAGATCCACGTCGGTAAACCAGCCGGTGCGGGCCCCCATGTCCTGGAGGAATGGGATGGTGGCCAGCCCGCCGCCCACAGCGAAGAGGCCCACCTTGGCAAACTCAAAAAACAGACGCAGGAAAATCACTGTTCCGCCCCTCCTTTCATCCGGGCCAAGGTCCGGGCCACATAGCCCACCACGCCGGCGCAGACGATTACCACCACCGGGGACATCCCCGCGAAGAACGCCATCCCCAGCGCGGCCAGAAAAATACAGATGCTCACCGCATCCTTCAGGTTAGACTTACCCAGCTTCAGCACGCTGGCGGCAATCAGCGCCACCACGGCGGCATTGATACCCGCCAGGGCGTGCTGCACCACCGGGATGTCCGCGAAATTGGACAGAAAGGCGGCGATGGCGGTGATGATAATCAGGGAGGGAAACACCACTCCCAGGGTGGCCAGCACCCCGCCAGGGATGCCTTTGTACTTATATCCGATGAAGGTGGCTGTGTTGACGGCGATGATGCCGGGGGTGCATTGGCCCACGGCGAAGTAGTCGGTGAGCTCCTCGTCAGTAGCCCAGCCCTTCTTCTCCACCACCTCCCGCTGGAGGATGGGCAGCATGGCGTACCCTCCGCCAAAGGTACACACTCCCACCCTGGCGAAGGTGAGGAACAGGTCGAAATAGATATTCATGGCGAATTTCCCCGCTTACACGTTAAATCGGAACAGGATGATGTCCCCATCCTGAACCACATACTCCTTGCCTTCGGAGCGGACCAGGCCCTTTTCCCTGGCGGCGGCCATGGTGCCGCAGGCCATCAAATCATCGTAGGACACTACCTCTGCCCGGATAAAGCCCCGTTCGAAATCGGAGTGGATCTTACCCGCCGCCTGGGGGGCCTTGGTGCCCCGGGTGATGGTCCAGGCCCGGCACTCGTCCTCACCGGAGGTCAGGTAGGAGATAAGACCCAGCAGGGTGTAGCCGGCTTTTACCAGCCGGTCCAAGCCGGACTCCGCCACCCCCAGGTCATCCAGAAACATCTGCTTCTCCTCTCCGGGCAGCTGGGCAATCTCCTCCTCCAGCTTGGCGCACACAGGGATCACCTGGGCCCCCTGCTCCTCTGCCCGAGCCTCCACCCGCTGGTAGTAGGGGACAGCGGATGGGTCGGAGAAGCCTTCCTCGTCCAGGTTGGCGGCGTAGATCACCGGCTTGAGGGACAGCAGCTCACAGTCGGGATACTCAGCGGCGATATCCACTTCGGTGTAGCTCCGGGCGGACTTTCCGTCGTTGAGCCAGGCGCGCAGGCCCTCAAAGTCCTCCGCCTCCTGGAGGAACTTCTTGTCCCCCTTGGCCGCCTTTTTGGCCTTGTCGATGCGCCGTTCCACCATCTCCAGGTCGGCCATCACCAGCTCCAGGTCGATGGTGTCCATATCCCGGACGGGATCAGTGGTCCCCTCCACATGGATGACATTGTCGTCGTCGAAGCAGCGGACCACGTGGACAATGGCGTCGGTGGCCCGGATATTGCCCAAAAACTTGTTGCCCAGCCCCTCGCCCCGGCTGGCCCCCTTCACCAGGCCGGCGATGTCCACAAACTCGATCACCGCAGGGGTGGTCTTCTTAGGGTGGTACATCTCACTCAGTTTGTCCAGGCGGGCGTCTGGCACCGCCACCATACCCACGTTGGGGTCGATGGTGCAGAAGGGATAGTTGGCGCTCTCCGCGCCGGCGTTGGTAATAGCGTTGAACAAGGTCGACTTGCCCACGTTGGGCAGACCCACGATGCCTAATTTCATTCTTCCGTATACCTCCTGACCGCGCGTTTGAACTTCCAGGAATATGTTCCCGGCATCCACGATCTGTTACATTGTACCATAGTAACTTTCATTTCTCAATAGCTGCCGCGGCTCAATTTTCCAGTTTTTCCATTGGAGCGCTCATGCCGTACAAGCAGGGCCGCCGTTTTATCCTCCTCTCCAGCCACAGGGTCCCCCCTTTTCCTCCCGGAAAGGGAGTGTGCAAACAGGCCGCATCTCTATCCCGCGGCCCTTGATTTGGCGTCCAGATGGGCCTCCCCCGGCAGCCGCTCTCCCAAAATACTTGATACATGTTTTTCTCTTTTCCATAATAAGGTTGACAAGGGCAGTACGCTTGTGGTACACTGGCACCCGCAGTAAGGGAGTAGCCAGCACCCATGGGTGCGGTCCGGTCAACACACTGGGGAGCTTTTCCTCTGGCCGGGCCTGAAATGACGAGACTTACCTGTCCAATGGGGCAGGTAAGTCTTTTTTATCAAGCTTGGAGGAGCTGTTATGCGGTTGTATGAGCTTTTTATCATCGCGGTCAGCCTGTCTATGGACGCCTTTGCCGTCTCGGTGTGCAAGGGGCTGTCCACCGGACGGCCCAAGGTGACCCACTGTCTGATCTGCGGGGGGTGGTTCGGCGCCTTTCAGGCTCTGATGCCTTTCCTGGGCTGGCTGCTGGGGGTGCGGTTCCAGGGGATGATCGTCTCGGTGGACCACTGGGTCGCCTTTGTTCTGCTGGGGGTCATCGGCTCCAACATGGTCCGGGAGTCACGGGGCGGTGAGGCCGACGAGCTGGACGCCTCCTTCTCCCCCGGTGCCATGCTGCCCCTGGCGGTGGCCACCAGCATTGACGCCCTGGCGGTGGGGGTCACCTTCGCCTTTCTCAAGGTACCCATCGCCCCCGCCGTCCTCTTCATAGGCGCAACCACCTTTGTCCTGTCCGCCGCCGGGGTAAAGGTGGGGGCCCTGTTCGGCATCCGCTTCAAAAGCAGGGCAGAGCTGGCCGGCGGGCTGATCCTCATCGGCATGGGCATAAAGATCCTCCTGGAGCACACCCTGCTCTCCTGAGTTCTATTTGCCTTTTCCCCCGCGGTATGCTATGATAGCAGCTGGATTGTTTCCAATTTGTGTATTGTAACGACGGAAAGGAGCTTCTCTATGAAAAAATCGGAAAATCTGCCCCTGCGCCTGCTGATTGGTGTGGCAGCGGGCGTCATTCTGGGGCTGCTCATCCCCCAGGAGAGCGCTCTGCCTTTTGCCGGCACGGTGGTCAACCTCATCGGGACCGCCAAATACATCCTGGGCCAGATCATCAACTTCTGCGTTCCCCTCATTATCATCGGCTTCATCGCCCCCTCCATCGCCAAGCTGGGCGGCAACGCCACCCGGCTGCTGGGGGTGGCCATCATCATCGCCTATGCCAGCTCGGTGCTGGCCGCCCTCATGTCCATGGGCGCAGGCTACGCCATCATTCCCCACCTGAACATCCCGGCGGCAGCGGAGGAGGGCGCCAGCCTGCCTGTTCCCTTTGAACTGGCTGTTCCGCAGATCATGCCCGTGATGAGCGCCCTGGTCTTTTCCGTCCTTATCGGCCTGGCCGCCGTGTGGACCCGGGCCAAAATCACCACAGCCGTTCTGGAGGAGTTCCAGCGGATCGTACTGGACATTGTGCAGCGGGTCATCATCCCCATCCTGCCCTTTTTCATCGCCGCTACCTTCTACCAGCTGGGCTGGAACGGCTCTATCACCAAGCAGCTTCCCGTATTCCTCATCGCCATCCTGATCGTCATGGCGGGCCACTATATCTGGATGGCTATCCTGTACGGCGCGGCCGGGGCCTACTCAGCCCGCTCCCCCATTGAGGTCGTCAGGCACTACGGCCCCGCCTACCTCACCGCTGTGGGCACCATGTCCTCCGCCGCCACTCTGGCTGTAGCCCTCCAATGTGCCCATAAGTCTCCCGTTCTTCGGAAAGACATGGCGGATTTCGGCATCCCCCTGTTTGCCAACATCCACCTGTGCGGCTCTGTACTCACCGAGGTCTTTTTCTGCATGATCGTCTCCCAGGTGCTCTACAACAGCCTCCCCAATCCGGACACCATGATCCTGTTCTGTGTGCTGCTGGCGGTGTTCGCCATCGGCGCCCCCGGCGTCCCCGGCGGCACGGTAATGGCCTCCATGGGCCTGATCGTCGGAGCCGGCTCCATCCTGGGCTTTGACGAGACAGGCCGGGGACTGATGCTGGCCATCTTTGCCCTCCAGGACAGCTTTGGCACCGCCTGCAATGTCACTGGAGACGGAGCCCTTACCCTTATCCTCACCGGCTACGCGGACAAACACAACATCAGCCAGGGAGAAGCAACCCCGCTCTGAACTGAACAACAAAAACGCGGCCCGGAGCTGACTCCAGGCCGCGTTTTTCTGTTTTCGTTTACTCTTCCCGCGCTTCCAACTCAAAGTCGGGGCCGAACTGCAGGTCCTGGACCGAGATGTCCGATTCGCGGCTCCGGGGAGGCTCAGCCACAGCCAGCATGGTGCTGCTGCCGTCCAGCCGGCCGTTCTCCACGATCAGGGAGGCGGTGGCCACATCGCCGTGGATCGCGCCGGTGCGCTCCAGGCACAGATGATCCCGTGCGGTAATGCTGCCCTCCACATTGCCGGCCACCCGCACCGCGTCGGCGGCAATCGGGCCCTTAACCAGTCCGCTGGCTGCAACAGTAACACCGCCGTTCAGGTCGATCTCACCCTCCAGACGGCCTTCAATCTGCACATTGCCCTCGCCCCGAATCATGCCGGTGAAGGTGATTCCCTGGGCAATAATGGTGTTGTTATTCGCCTTGGGCAGGGGAGGGATCTCATCAAAGGGCTCCTCCTCAAAAGGAGTCGTGGTAATTGGCTCCTGCTTCGGCTGTGCTCCAAATAACCCCATACTTTATCGCTCCTTATTTCAAATGATCGGCCTACCGCCGGACGCCAAGGTTTAAATGTAAAAAAATTATAGCAAACTTTTTTCCCCAGCGCAAGAGGAAAAAGCACAAAAAAACCCTGAGCCGCCGGAATCTTTTCTCCCTCCCCCATACAGACGGGGCGGCACAGACCAAGCCGCGCCGCCCCTGAACACTGAAAACACCTATACGCTCTTCAGGAGCACCAGAATCAGCCCATAGACCACACTGGCGCTGATGCCGAACACCAGCACCGGCCCAGCCACGGTGAACAGCTTGGCGGCGGTGCCAGTAATCAGTCCCTCGCTTTTAAACTCCAGTGCCGGGGAGACCATAGCGTTGGCAAAGCCGGTGATGGGCACCAGGGTACCCGCCCCCGCCCGCTTGGCCAGCTTGTCAAAGACTCCCAGACCGGTGAGCAGGGCGGCAGCAAAAATCAGAGTGACAGACACCGCTGTACCCGCCTGCTCCTTGTCCAGCCCATAGCGCTGATAGAGGCCCATCAGCCCCTGTCCAACGGTACAGATGGCGCCCCCCACCAGAAAGGCCCAAACCATATTCTTCCCCATGGGCGACGGCTTTGAGCGCTCGTTGACCAGCTTACCATAGTCCTGATTGGTCATATTCATTATTTTCTCTCCTTTTATTGGCTTTGAACTAGGGTTTCCCCAATACAAAAAAGTATGCGTACCCGTATGAAGCCGGACCTGTCCGCATAAATTGTATCAAAAGGAGTGAGGGAAATGATCTATCCGAAGCGACAGCTGATTTTGACCTGCGCCGCCGCCATCCTGGCCGGCTGCGCCCTGCATTTTTTGTACCAGTGGATGCCCAACGCCGTTACCGCCCTGTTTTCCCCGGTGAACGAGAGCCTGTGGGAACATATCAAGCTGGTGTTCTGGCCCTATCTGGGGGCGGCGCTGTTCCTGAACCAGGGCCGCCCAGGCGGGATACGCCCCTGGCTGCTGGTGCTGCCCCTGCTGTGCGCCTTGACACTGGCTCTGGGCTGGGTGTACAACGTGATGCTGGGGGGCGAGGCCATGTGGGTGGATATCGCCATCTATGTCCTGGTGATGGTCCTGGGCTTCTGGCTGCCCCCCCGGTTCTCCGGACCTTTCAAGGGGGCAAAGTGGCTGCTGCCCGTCCTTGTGACGGTCCTCCTGGCCGGGCTCATCGCCTGGTTCACCCTCTATCCCCCGAAGGGGCTGCTCTTCCGGGACCTGGCCACCGTGGGGGCCTGGCTGCCCCTGCCCTGTTGATGTTCCGTTTTCTTGAAAGAAAAAGGAGCCAAAAAAGAACTTTCCCTGTTTTCCCCTCCCCTTTTCTGCTATACTGAACAGAAGGGGGGATCCTATGATTATTTACAGCGCAGAAGGCCTCACCGCCCGCAGTCAGGCCCGGGACCTGCTGGCTTTGGCGGTCAAGGAGTGTTGGGGCCTGTCCCCCCTTCCGGAAATCGCCCGCCGCAAGGGCGGCAAGCCCTATTTCCCCGGACATGAAGATTTCCACTTCAACCTGAGCCACAGCGGCAATCTTGCCCTGTGCGCCCTGGACGGCGCCCCGGTGGGGGCGGACATCCAGACGGTAAAGGAGTGGCGGCCCGGCCTGCCGGAGCGGGTGTGCTCCCAGCCAGAGCTGAGCTGGCTGGAGGGGCAGTCCGACCTGTGGCCCGCCTTTACCCTGCTGTGGGCCCTGAAGGAGGCCCGGGCCAAGGAGAGCGGTCTGGGGCTGACCACCTCCATCCGGGAGATCCGGGTCCCTCCGCCGGAGACGGACCCCGTCCTGTTCGACGGCCTGTGGTTTCGGAGCTGGTCCGGACCGGGCTGGGCGGCGGCGGTATGCGGACACAGTGAACCGCCGGAAAATTTTTTTAAAAAAGTGCTTGACATTCCCACTGTGTGAAGGCTTATCCTGAACCCAGGAACCGGTTCCCACAATCAAATCAGGAGGAATGTCATGCTGACTATCGGTGACTTTTCCCGGCTGAGCCGGGTCACTCCCCGGATGCTCCGCCACTACGACGCTCTGGGCCTGCTGCGCCCGGAGGCGGTGGGGGACAACGGCTACCGCTACTACCGCCAGGAGCAGCTGTCCGACCTGCTGCGCATCCAGTGGCTGAAAAACTACGGTTTCTCCCTGGGGGAGATCGGCCCGCTGCTGGAGCTGGAGGACAGCCAGCTTCTCCCCCGCCTGCGCCAGCGGCGGCTGGACCTCTGCCGGGAGCTGAGCCGCCAGCAGGGGATCATTCACCAGATCGAGGCGGACATTCTCCGTATGGAGGGAATAGCGTTTATGGAAAATCAGTATCACGTGGTTTTGATCCAGGACCCGGAACAGAAGGTATTCTCTATCCGGGAGACCATCGGCGTAAACCAGTACCACGACTTTTTTGAGCGGCTGTACCGGGAGGCGGGCGAGCGCGGGCTGACCCAGGCGGGGCCCATCCAGATGCTCTACCACGACAAGGAGTTCAGCTATGAACGCTCCGATGTGGAGGCCCAGATGGTGGTGGCCCAGAACGGCCCCGGCGTGAAGGTCAATCCCGCCTGTCTCTGCGCGGCGGTGCAGCACAGAGGGGCCTATGAGAACCTGCACCTGGCCTATGACGCCCTGTGCGCCTGGCTGGCCGAGCACACCGACTACCGAATCTGCGGCCCCGCCATGGACCGCTACTTCGGCGACCCGGACAACACGCCTGTTGACCAGCTGGAGACCGGGGTGCTCTTTCCTGTGGAAAAGGTATAAAGAAAAGGGGCCTTTTTCGCCTGCGGGCGGGACGAGGATCCGTCAAACCAACAAAGCCCGGAGCGTTAGCTCCGGGCTTTGCGCTTTGTTATGGCTTAGTACATGCCGCCCATGTCGGGGGCAGCGGGGGCGGCAGGGGCGGGGGGCTGAGGCTTGTCGGCCACCAGGGACTCGGTGGTCAGCAGG
>JAAWPF010000022.1 GCA_022799835.1 Lawsonibacter sp.
CCTGCGCCAGGTGGAGAACGAGCGCAACAAGCTGGACACCCTCTTCCTCCACATGACCGACGGCGTGGTGGCCTTCTCCCGGGAGGGCCGGGTCATCCACTCCAACCCCGCCGCCGCCCGGATGCTGCGCCAATCCATCGGGCCGGACACCACCTATGAGGAGCTGTTCGCCAGCTCGGCCAGTCTGGGACAGGTCCTCTCCGCCGACGACCACCTGGAGGAGGAGCGGCAGGTCCGGGAGCGCTACCTACAGCTGCTCATGGCCCCCTTCGACCGGGGAAGGGAGGGGGGCGGCGCCCTGGTAGTCCTCCACGACGTCACCGAACAGCGGAAAAACGAGGAGCTGCGCCGGGAGTTTGTGGCCAACGTCTCCCACGAGCTGCGCACCCCCCTGACCAATATCCGCTCCTACGCCGAGACCCTCACCGACAACGCAGGTGAGATGCCCCCGGATATGGAGAAGAAGTTTTTGGGGGTCATCCTCAACGAGAGCGACCGGATGACTCACATCGTCCAGGACCTGCTCACCCTGTCCCGGTTCGACTCGGAGCGGGACGAGCTGAAGCTGAGCCGATTCCCCTTCGGGGACGCGGTGCAGGATATCTACAACGCCGTCTATATGGACGCCCAGAAGCACGACCATGCCCTGACCTTGGAGCTGGAGCCCGTCCTGCCAGAGATCCTGGCCGACCGGGAGCGCATCCTCCAGGTTATGATGAACATTGTGTCCAACTCCATCAAATATACCCCGGACGGGGGCCATATCAACATCTGCGCCGGCCGAAAGGGCGGCCAGGTCTGGATGGTGGTGGACGACGACGGCATCGGCATCCCGGAGGAGGACCGCCCCCGCATCTTCGAGCGGTTCTACCGGGTGGATAAGGCCCGCTCCCGCCAGTCGGGGGGTACCGGCCTGGGGCTGTCCATCGCCAAGGAGATTGTGGACCGCCACCGGGGCCGGATTACCCTGCTGGACAAGGACAGGCCCGGACTGGCCATCCGCCTTGAGCTGAACATTGAGGGACCGGGCGATGGAAGGTAAGAGAAGACGGAGGGCCGTTGAGGCCTTGAAAAACCTGCTGATTGTCCTGCTGTCCTGCTCCGCCCTGTGGCTGACCTTTCACACGCCTCTGGCCGCCCCCCTGCGGGGCCTGCTTCAGGAGGAGGGCCCCCAGGCCGTCCCTGGCCAGAGCCAGTCGGCCGGCCGGGTGGAGGCGGCGGTGCCCATGGCCATGGCGGCCAATCTGCCAAGCGCGGACGGGATGCCCGAGGGGGACGGTAGAGCGCGCTTCGGCGCGCTCTACCACCAAAATGTCTGCCAGGAGCTGTTTCAGCAGGTGGTGAGCCCTCTGGCCGAGAGCCTGTCCGGCGCGGGCGCGCCGGAGCAGGTGACAGATGGACAGTGGCAGCGGGTGTTGGCGGCGGGCCGGGGGGTCTATATAGATTTTCAGGGGCAGATCCCCATCCCCGTGCTGGCGGGCTGGCTGTCCGGCGGCGAGACGGCTCTGACCGCCACTGTCCGCCGCCTGATGCTGGTGGCCCGGGAGGACGGGATTGACCTCTACTACCGGGATGAGAGGGACGGGAGCTACTACCGCTGCCGCGCCCGTCAGGCCGACCCTGCCCCCCTGGAGGAGGCGCTGTCCGGCCTGACGGACAACGGAGCCTTCTATGCCTTTGAGTCGGAGCTGTACGCAGGACTGGACCCGGATACCCTCCTCTTGCCCGAGGCCCCTGTCCCGGCGGTGTACACTGCCGTCAACCCCGTGAGCGCCTCTCAGGGGGCCCTGCGGGACCTGGTCCGGGACCTGGGTTTTTCCGTCAATTCCACCAGTTTCTATTCTACTGACGAGCAGGTGGCCCGCAGCGGGGATGACAGCGTCCGCCTGTCTGACCGGGGCGTAGCCCAGTATGTCTACGAGGGACGGGAGGGAGTGGGACTGTTTCCCGTGCTGCGCCAGGGCGGCCAGCTGTTTGACAGCGTGGAGACCTGCCGCCAGATCGCTCTGTCCGCCATGGGCAGCCGGTGCGGCGAGGCACGGCTCTATCTGCTGTCCGCGCGGCAGACGGACCAAGGGCTGGAGGTCGACTTCGGCTACAGCCTGAACGGCGTTCCCGTGCTGCTGGACCAGGGCTATGCCGCCCGCTTTCTGGTGAGCGAGGGACAGGTGGTACAATTCTCCATGTATCTGCGCGGCTATACCGCCAGCGGAGACCTCTGCCTGGTGCTGCCCCCCCGGCAGGGGGCCGCTGCCCTGGAAGCCAGGGGGCTGGAGAGGGCGGAGCTGCTGCTCACCTATACCGACAGCGGAGGGGACACCGTGCAGGCCGGCTGGTCGGCCAAAGAGGCTGAGGGGGATTGAGCTCATGCCCTGGAGCAAGCTGAAAAACATGATCCTGGTTATTCTGATTATTACCAACCTGTGTCTGCTGGCCATAGTGGCTATCCCCGCGCTCCAAAGCCGGAAGCTGCTGGAACAGACGCGGGAGCAGGCCATCCAGCTTCTGCGGGACCGGGGGGTTCAGGTGGATGGGGGTATTGTCCCCCGGTCCATCGACCTGGCCGCCCAGGTGGCGGAGCGGGACCTGGAGAGGGAGGAACGGGCCGCCGCCGCCCTGCTGGGGGGGGCCGTCACCGCGGAGGCCCGGGGGGGCGAGGTATACCGTTACTGCAACGAAAACGGCTTCCTCCAGGTCCACAGCGACGGCGCCTGTTCCGCCCAGCTGAAGCCAGAGGCCTTCCCCCTTGGGGAGGACGTGGAGGCCGGCTGTCTGGCTGTTTTGGAGCGGATGGGTCTGCGGGGAGTCATTGTGGACCGGGAGGGGGACACCCTGATATTCCGCCAGACCTGGGAGGGGACACCCCTGTTTACCCAGCAGATTACGCTGGTCTGCCAGAAGGGGGGGCTGGCGGCCATCACCGAGGGCCGCCAGCTGCTGGCTGTGCCCCAGCCCGACCCCGGCCGGCAGACCATTACCGTGACTACCGCCCTGATCGACCTGCTCAACGGCGTAGGAGCTCTGGGCGATGTGTGCAACCGCATTGATGCCATTGAGACGGGCTATGTCGCCGCCGCCGCTCTGTCGGGCACGACCGTTTTGACCCCGGTGTGGCGGGTGACCACCGACACCGGCGCCTACCAGCTGGACGCTGTCACCGGCGGGGTTACAAGGGTGTCCTAATGGGCAGGAGTACGGCATAGAGTCTGTAGGGCGGATATATCCGCCCCTGCATTTGCGATTCTGGAGGGATCCCATGTTACATCCAACCGCACCCATCGGCGTTCTGGACTCCGGCATCGGGGGCTTCAGCGTTGTCCGTCAGGTGCAGAGGCTTCTGCCCGGCGAGGAGCTGATTTATTTCGGCGACGGCGCCCACATCCCCTATGGCAACCATTCGGAGGAGACCGTCGTGGCTATGGCCCGGTATATGTTTTCCTTTTTGGAGGAGCGGGGGGTGAAGGCTCTGCTGGTGGCCTGCAACACCATCTCCTGTGTGCTGGAGCGGTGCGCGGACGCGGCCTCCTGCCCTGTGTTCAGCGCCGTCCAGGCGGGAGCGGGGGCGGCGGCCCGGATAGAGGCGGATAAGGTGGGGGTAATCTCCACCGTATTTACCCACAATGCCCAGATATACCCAAGGAAGATATTGGCTCTGAGTCCACGAAAGAAGGTGGTGCTCAGCTGCGGCTGTCCCGACCTGGCCCGGCTGGTGGAGCACAGCCTGGGCGACCCGGCCGGCATGGCGCTGGTGGAGGACAACCTGCGCCAGGAGCTGGACCCCATGGTGCTGGAGGACGGGGTGGACTGCTGCGTGCTGGGCTGCACCCACTACCCCCTGGTTGCCGGCAGCATCCGAAAGCTGTACCCCGGCCTGCTCCTTATCGACCCGGCGGAGGAGATGGCCCAATCTCTGAAGGCCTGCCTGGACCGGGAAGGGCTGAACAACCCCCGGGGAGAGCTGGGCGGACTGAGCATATACACCACCGGAGATGTGGATGAATACGCCCTCCGGGCCCGCCAGGTGGGGCTGGAGCGGGTGGCCGGCGTGGAATTTTACCCGCCTATGGAGCTCGAATAGAGAGAAAAGAGGATGCTGCTATGGAAAAAATGGGCTTTTCGGTCCCCACCCTTTTCGGGCTGGAGGGCCCCTGTGCGGACGAGATGAGGCGGCTGGAGCTGAACGCTGTCCGGGCGGTGGATGGCCGGGTAACCTGCATTGATTCCCTGGACCAGATCCCCCGGCTGAATCTGAACCTGCGCACCGGGGAGCGGGTTCTGCTGATGATTAGAGCCTTTCCCGTCGAATCCTTTAACGACCTCTTCGAGGGAACGAAAGACCTCCCTTGGGAGCGGTTTATTCCCAGGGACGGCCAGTTCCCGGTCAAGGGGTACTGCCTCAACTCTATGCTGAAATCCGTACCTGCCTGCCAGAGGCTGATCAAAAAAGCCATCGCCGCCCGGCTGGGGGAAAGGTACGGCCTGAATACCTTGCCTGAGACAGGGGCGCTGTACCAGGTTCAGTTTTCCATTATGGGGGACACTGCCTCCTTGATGCTGGACAGCACCGGCCCCGGTCTCCACAAGCGGGGCTACCGGGCCCAGGGGGTAGCCGCCCCCCTGCGGGAGACCCTGGCCGCAGGACTGGTTCTGCTGTCCCGCTACCGGGGAAAGGACCCCCTGTGCGACCCCTTCTGCGGCTCGGGCACCATCCCCATTGAGGCCGCCCTCATCGCCAAAAACCGGGCTCCAGGCTTGAATCGGTCCTTCTCCGCTCAGAAGTGGGAGTGGCTGGACAAAAAGCTCTGGATGGACGCCGCCGATGAGGCGATGGATAAGGAGTTCAACGGCAGCTACGAGATATGGGGCGGCGACATCGACCAGTCCGCCGTGGCCCTGGCCAGGCACAACGCCCAGCTGGCCGAGGTGGACGACATTGTCCGCTTTGACGTGGACGATGCCACCCGCTTCCACTGGGGCGGGCTGTACGGCCGGGTGGTGACCAACCCTCCCTATGGTGAGCGGGTGATGGAGCGGAAAGAGGCGGAAGAGCTGTACCGGGCTTTTGGCGTGGCGTGGAGGAAGCTTCCCGAGGGTTGGAAGCTGTATCTATTGTCCTCCCATACCGAGTTTGAGCGCACTTTTGGACAGAAAGCGGACAAGAAGCGAAAGCTCTATAATGGGATGCTGAAATGTGATCTGTTTATGTACCTGTAAAAAACAGTCCAAAAGAGAGAGGGGACTGTCCATGCGGCATTTATTTATTATCAATCCTGCGGCGGGTAAGAAGGGGAGCACGGGACGCCTGGAGGCAATGCTTGACAAGCTGTCCTTCGACCATGAGGTGGTGTACACCCGGGGGAAGGGGGATGCCCGACGGTTTGCCGAGGAGGCGGTCCGGGCCGGAGAGCCTGTCCGCATCTACGCCTGCGGCGGAGATGGTACCCTGAACGAGGTGGTCAACGGCGCGGCGGGCTGTGCCCACGCGGCGGTGACCAACGTGCCCAAAGGGACAGGAAATGACTTTTTGAAGATATTTGGCCCGGATTACCGGGAGGAGTTCTATAATTTGGAGGCACTGGCAGTCGGGCCGGAGACCCCCTTTGACCTGATTGACTGCAACAGCCATCTGGGGATCGATGTGGTGTGCGCCGGGGTAGACGCCCGTATCGCCGCTGATGTCCACCGGTATAAGGACTGGTGGTTTGTATCGGGGATTGGGGCCTATATCCTGTCTTTGCTGGAGAATGTACTCTTTAAGGGGATTGCGCGGCCCATGACGGTGCGGATGGGGGAAATCTGCTGGGAGAAGCGGCCGGCTTCTCTGCTGTGTATCTGTAACGGCCGGCATTACGGCGGGGGATTTATGCCGGTGGGGGAGGCTATGCCCGATGATGGGGTGCTGGATATGCTGCTGGTACGTAAGGTGGGGATTATTACGTTTATGCGCCTGGTGGGGAAGTACGCCAGAGGACTGTATCAGCAGTACCCGGAGCTGATTTTGGCTTACCACGGACAGGAGGTCTCCTTCTCTGCGGAGGAGCAAATTACCGTGGTGGTGGATGGGGAGGTCATTCGAGACAGAGCGTTTACTGTCCGTCTGTCGGAAAAGCAGGTGAATTTTTTCTACCCCGCCGGAGCCAGCTATCAGCGAAAGCGCGGGAGTTCCGATGCGCCTGATGACGAAAACTGCCGCTGAAAAACAGATAAAAATTTTCCTTGCAAATGAGACTTAGGTGTGGTACAATACAAACGCTTAGAAAGTCCGCAGGTGTAGTTCAATGGCAGAATGTCAGCTTCCCAAGCTGAACACGAGGGTTCGATTCCCTTCACCTGCTCCATGCGAAAACCCGCCGAAAGCCTTGTGTTTCAAGGACTTTCGGCGGTTTTCATTTTTGCGGGTTGTGTCTATGTAACCTCAAATTTCCCGTCAACAATTACATACCCAAGCACTCTGTCGGTTTTGATTTCTATCTTGGCCCTATAATCATCTCCAGACACAAAAAATCCTCGCCGCCTCATATTGGGATAGCGGGGACCTCAATGTATTTGGTTATTGCAGCAGCTCCCTAAATCATTCTTGACATTCGGATCTTGAAAAGCGGAAAAGCGGGAGGCCATACTTGGCCTCCCGCTTTTGGTCCGGCCGGACAGGCTGGCCCGCGTGTTTACATGTCCATGGCTTCGGCCAGGTGGTCCACAGCCTCGTTGACCCGTTTGGCGGCCTTGTGGGCGGCCCGCTTGATCTGCCGGGTGGAAGAGGGCGCTATGGCGGCGCTCAGGGCCGCGCCGGCGGCCATACCGGCCACCGCGCCCATGAGGAACACTCCGGTGCCGTGGCAGCTATAGGAATTATCACACATAAATTTCCCTCCCTTTTCCGGAGAACAAGAGGTTGTTCTCCGATGAGGATAGCATGTCCCGAAAATTTGAAAAACTCGTTGCTAAATCCTGTATCTTCCGCTATAATTTAAACTAAGGTTATTATGTGCACAAACAGGAGGAAGCATATGAGACTTTTCATTAAAAATGGCCGGGTAATCCATCCGGTGACAGGGGCGGTCCTGCTCCAGGACATTCTGGCGGAGGACGGCCGAATCAGCCTGATGGAGCACGGCCTGGACTGTGAGGCCGACCGAACCATCGATGCCTCCGGCCTGGCGGTGGCGCCGGGGCTGGTGGATATGCACGTCCACCTCCGTGACCCGGGGCTGACCTATAAGGAGGACATCCTCACTGGCTGCGCCGCCGCCGCCGCGGGGGGAGTCACTTCGGTGGCCTGCATGGCCAACACCAGCCCGGCTGTGGACTGCCCGGAGCAGGTGGCCTATATCTACCAGCGGGCCAAGGAGGCCAACGGCGTTCAGGTCTATCCCATTGCCGCCCTGTCCAAGGGGCTGCGGGGGGAAGAGCCCACCGACATGGAGGCCCTGAAGCGGGCCGGGGCCATCGCCCTGTCCGACGACGGCAACAATGTGGACAACGCCAACCTCATGCGGGATACCCTGATTCAGGCCCGGCAGCTGGAGATCCCGGTGCTGTGCCACTGTGAGGATACCTCCATGGTGGCCGGCCGGGCGGTGAACGAGGGCAGCGTGTCCCGCCAGCTTTGGCTGGAGGGCAGGCCCGCCATCGCCGAGGAAATTATGGTTATGCGGGACGCCATGCTCTCTGAGGAGACGGGGGCCCGGATCCACATCTGCCATGTCTCCACCGCCCGGAGCGTGGATATCATCCGCAAAATGAAGAAAAAGGGGGTCCCCATCACCTGCGAGACCTGTCCCCAGTATTTCACCCTCACCGAGGATGAGGTGCTCCGGCTGGGCTCACTGGCCCGTGTGAATCCTCCGCTGCGCACCCAGAAAGATGTTCAGGGCATCATCGCCGGCCTGAAGGACGGCACTATTGATGTCATCGCCACCGACCACGCCCCCCACTCCGTGGAGGAGAAGGCCCGCCCCCTCAGCCGGGCACCCAGCGGCATGATCGGACTGGAGACCAGTCTGGCCGTCACCCTGACCCAGCTCTACCACACGGGGAAGATGGACCTGCCCGCCATCATCAAGCGCATGTCCACCAACCCCGCCGACCTGCTCCATCTGGCTCGGGGGCACATGTCCCTGGGGGCCACTGCCGACCTGATGATCTTCGACCCCGACGAGGAGTGGACGGTGGACCCGCTGAAATTCGCCTCCAAGGCCCGGAACACCCCCTTCGGCGGCTGGCGGCTGAAAGGCAGGGTAAAATACACCATTGCCAAGGGCGAGGTTATCTATCAGGACAATGTGTAATGTATGTGGGACCCGCCCCTCCCGGGCGGGTCACCCCGGAGTCCAAAATGGCCCGCCATGGTCGTCGGGCCCCACAAAAGCTGCAAGGAAGGAACAAAATCATGTCATTTGACGTTTTACAGGATAAGATAAGAGCCATGAAGAACCCCACCGTGGCGGGACTGGACGCCCGGATCGAGTATGTCCCGGAGCACATCCGGAAGGCCGCCTTTGAGGAGCACGGCATGGGCCTCAAGGGGGCCGCCGAGGCCATCTGGCAGTTCAATGTCGGCCTCATCGATGCCCTGAGCGATATCGTCCCGGCGGTGAAGCCCCAGGCGGCCTACTACGAGAATCTGGGCTGGCGGGGGATGGAGGTGCTGGAGCGCACCATCAAATACGCAAAAGAGAAGGGCCTGTTCGTCATCGCCGACATCAAGCGGGGGGACATCGGCTCCACCGCCGCCGCCTACGCCGAGGGCTGGCTGTCCGGGGCGAAAATTGAGGGGGAGATATTTAAGTCCTTCGACGCCGACTGCGTCACCCTCAACGGCTACATGGGCTCCGACTCCATCAGGCCCTTTCTGGAGGCGGCAAAGGCGGAGGACAAGTGCGTCTTTGTGCTGGTGAAAACCTCCAACCCCGGCTCCGGGGAGCTCCAGGACATCCTGGCCGGGGACCGGCAGGTGTACGAGGTCATGGGAGACCTGAATGAGCGCATCGCCGCCGGAACCGAGGGCAATTACGGCTACACGGTGGCGGGCGCCGTCACCGGGGCCACCTACCCCTCTGACATCCGGGCCCTGCGCAAGCGGCTGGAAAAGACCTTCTTCCTGGTCCCCGGCTACGGCGCCCAGGGGGGGACGGCGGACGACGTGCGTTACGCCTTTGACAAATACGGCCACGGGGCCATTGTCAACTCCTCCCGGGGGATCATGTGCGCATGGCAGAAAACCGGGGGCGACGGCCAGGACTTCGCCCAGGCCGCCCGGAACGCCGCCATCGCCATGCGGGACGACATCCGGCAGTTTGTCACCATCGTATAGGACGAAAGGAGGCCGCTATGGCGGAAAATTGTATCTTCTGCGGCAAGGCTGTGACCTTTTTCAGTGGGTGCACCCTGGCCTGCGGCGGGGCGGACCAGCCGGCCTGCGGCGACTGCACGGAAAAATATGGTAAGGAGTCCATCCTGGAGCGGGCCCGTCTGGCTCTGGATACCGGTCGGGCCAAAGAGCCGGAAAAGCTAATGGAATTTATCCAGGCGGAGCAAAAACGGCAGGAGGAAGGAAAAAAGCGGAAACAGGCCCGGGAGGAGCAGCTCAAAAAAGCTAAGGAGGGCCGGAGCGAGACAACCCGGTGCTGCGGGTTCGACATGGTCCGTGAGGGGGAATACACCTTCGCCGACCAGACCCCCTTTGCTCTGCGGATGCTCCCCCTCTATACCCCCACCCTGGTGATGTATCGCTGTGAGGTGTGCGGCCAGGTGAAGCTGTTCGACGCCAGCTTTTTCCCGCCGGAGGAGGGCGGGACAGAGCCGGAGCGGGAGCTCGAGCCGGAGGAGCAGGTCACCTGCCCCGTCTGCGGGACAGCGCACGGCTCCTCCGTCAACTGCCCCACCTGCGCCCTGCGGGCCGCCCAGTCGGGCCGCAGACCCCAGCCGCCCCAGACCCGGGAGGAGCCAAAGCCCTTCAAACCCTCCCGGCCCGGCAAGAAGCCGCCCTGGGAGAAATAGCCCATGACACGGATGACCGACAGCCCCTGGACCTACTCCACCGCCACCGCCCTCCAATCAGGGCTGATGGTGAAATGCCCCGCCTGCGGCGGGCCGGGGGCGGTGACGGCGGGTACGGATGCCTTCTATTTTAAATGCCAGCGCTGCCACCGGGTGATGAAAAAGCCCCGGGCCGCCTTCCGCCGGAAGGTGGAGAATTTGTGCCCGGCCTGCGGGCGGTATTACCGGGCCGACATCCCCGAGGGCGAGGGGAATTTCCCGGTCCTCCGGGTGGCCTGTCGCTACTGCGGCTGCACGGCGCCGGGACGGGTACAGCAGGTCCCCGGCGGCTGGTATACCAACTATGGGGACATCTGGCGGGGCCGGGAGCCCTATTTCGGGCTGGAACTGTGGTTTTTGTCCAGCTATCGGGGCAGGCCGGTCTGGGCGCTGAACCGGGAGCACCTGGCCTGGCTGATCGACTACGTCGCCGCAGACCTGCGGGTGCGGCCCCCGGTGGGCTATCTGGGGCGGATGCAGTCCGACCAGCTGCCCACCTTTATGAAGACGGCCAAAAACCGGGCCGGGATCGTAAGGTGCCTGAGGCGGATGCAGGAGAAATAGAAAGCGGGGAAACAATGAAGGTAGAGCGAAAATGTGAGATCGTCTCCAAGACCCGGATGGGGGACGCCATCTATATGGTGCTGGAGGTGGGGGACATGGTCCGCACCTCGTTTACGACGCCGGGTCAGTTTGTCCACATCAAATGCGGGGACGGCCTGCTCCTGCGCCGTCCCATCTCGGTGTGCTCCTGCCAGGAGGACGAGCCCGAGGACACCCTGGCCGTCGTCTTTGAGGTCCGGGGGGAGGGCACCGCCTGGCTGGCCCGACGTCCGGTGGGGCACAAGGTGGACGTGCTGGGCCTGCTGGGTAACGGCTTTCAAATGGACCGGGAGGGCCGCTACCTCCTGGTGGGGGGCGGCATTGGCGTGCCCCCCCTGCGGGGCTGCGCCCAGTACACCGATGGCAGGTCCACCGCCATCCTAGGCTTCCGCTCCAAGGACCGGGCCATCCTGCTGGACCGGTTTGAAGAGGACTGCATCGACGTTCAGATTGCCACCGACGACGGCTCCCTGGGCTATCACGGCTTTGTGGACGCCCTGGTGCGCCGGGAGCTGGAGAAGGACCGCCACTACCAGGGCGTACTGGCCTGCGGGCCCAGGCCCATGCTCCGTAATGTGGCAAAAGCCGCCGCTGAGTTCGGCGTGCCCTGCCAGGTGTCCATGGAGGAGCGGATGGGCTGCGGCGTGGGGGCCTGCCTGGTGTGCGCCGTGACCATGAAGGACGGCACGGTGAAGCACGTGTGCAAGGACGGACCGGTGTTCAACGCGGAGGAGGTGGACTGGTATGCCTGATATGTCTGTCAAGCTGGCGGGGGTGACGCTGAAAAACCCCGTGGTGGTAGCCTCGGGGACCTTCGGCTTTGGCCGGGAGTACAGCCGGTTCTACGACCTGGGGGAGCTGGGCGGCATCTGCGCCAAGGGGCTGACCCTCCATCCCCGGACGGGCAACCCCGCCCCCCGCATCGCCGAAACCCCTATGGGCATCCTCAACTCGGTGGGGCTGGAAAACCCCGGGGTGGACGCCTTTATCGCGGAGGAGCTGCCCTTTTTGCGGAAATTTGACACGAAAGTAATCGCCAACATCTCCGGAAACACCCCGGAGGAGTACGGAATCATGTGCGAGAAGCTGTCCGGGGCGGGGGTGGACTTGATTGAGGTGAACATCTCCTGCCCCAACGTGAAGGCGGGAGGGCTGGCCTACGGCACCCGGCCCGAGCTGGCCGCTGAGGTCACCGAGACGGCAAAAAGGCACGCCAACGGTGTGCCTGTGATGGTGAAGCTGTCCCCCAACGTCACCGATATTACGGAAATCGCCAAAGCGGTGGAGGGGGCCGGGGCAGACGCACTGTCCCTCATCAACACCATCCGGGGGATGCGCATTGATGTCAACACCCGGCGGCCCGTGCTGAAAATGAACACCGGGGGGCTGTCCGGCCCCGCCGTACTGCCGGTGGCGGTGCGGATGGTCTGGGAGGTCTCCCAGACGGTCTCCCTGCCCATTCTGGGCATGGGGGGCGTGTCAAAGGGGGAGGACGCCGCTCAGCTGATGCTGGCCGGGGCCAGCGCCATCGCCGTGGGCACCGCTCTCTTCGCCGACCCCTTTGCCCCGCTGAATGTCCGGGACGGCTTGGCGGACATCGCCGCGAAACAGGGCCTGGGCGCTGTGTCGGAATTGACCGGCGGGGTACGGGCGTGGTAAAATGCTTGTGGAGCGGATATCATCCGCCCGCTTTAACCGAGTTCCATCCTTGCGGGCGGATAGTACCCGCCCCTACATACAATTAAAGGATCTGATACCCATGACCATCATCTATCTTGTCCGCCACGCTGAGGCGGAGGGCAACCTGTACCGCCGCATCCACGGCTGGTACGATTCCCTGATTACTGACAACGGCTTCGCCCAGATCAAAGCCCTGGAGGAGCGCTTCCGGGATATTCCAGTGGACGCGGTGTGGTCCAGCGACCTGTACCGCACCAAAACCACCGCCCGGGCGGTCTATATCCCGAAAGGTCTGGAGCTGCACACCGACCCCGGCCTGCGGGAGATCAACCTGGGGGACTGGGAGGACGTGACCTGGGGCCAGGCCCGCCACGACTTCCTGGACGAGCTCATGCGCTTCGATACCGACGACCCCACCTGGCAGGCCCCCAATGGGGAGGACTTCCACCGGCTGGGAGACCGGCTTCTGGAGGCGGTGTGCCGCATTGCGGAATTGTACCCCGGGCAGACGGTGGCCATCTTCAGCCACGGCATGGCCATCCGGCAGCTGCTCTCCCGGGTGAAAGAGCTGCCCGAGGCCCAGTGGCCCACCGTCCCCCACGGGGACAACACGGCGGTGACCAAGCTGCTCTACGATGGGGAGAAGCTGTCCATCGAGTATGAGTTGGACAACTCCCACCTGCCTGAATCCATCTCCACCCACGCCCGACAGAACTGGTGGCGCAAAGGGGAAGCGAAAAAAGAGGACATCAACCTGTGGTACCGGCCCATCGACTGGGGGACGGAGCGGGATATTTATCTCAACGCCCGCCGGGACGCCTGGACCTGTACCCACGGGAAGGAGGTCCCCTTCGACGGAGAGGGCTTCCTCCGGGACGCGGAGGCCTGCCTGGATCGGACCCCCTGGGGGGTGACCCTGGCCATGGCCGGGGACAAGGTGGCCGGGGTGCTCCAGCTGGACCCCCAGCGCTGCCAGGAGGACAGCGCCGGCTATATCCCCTTCTGCTACATCGCCCCCCAGCGCCGGGGCCAGGGACTGGGCATCCAGCTGATCGGGCAGGCCGTGTCGGTGTTCCGGCCCATGGGGCGGGACAGGCTGCGCCTGCGCTGCGCCCCCTACAACCAGCGGGCCCAGCATTTTTATAAAAAACACGGCTTTGTCAAGGTGGGTGAGGAGGAGAACAGCCGGGTCCCTCTGGACATCCTGGAGAAATACATCGGATATGAGCGGTGAGGGCGAGCGTCCCCCTGCCCCGCGGTTGGAGTGGTTGGGGATTACGGTGAGCGGAACCCTTGATTTTGCAAGTGTCGCGGCCTCTGGGGTATTCCGCCCGATGAATCGGCCGGTTTGTGTGCACCGGAAATAAAATCTGTTTGAATATATCGATTTTATAGCATTTTACTCTTGCGTCTTTCTCTTTTACATGCTAAAATAAGTTCAAATTTATAAGTTTGTTTTTATTTTGCGTAAGGGGGTGACAAGGTGCCAAAGGTGGCTTATTCTGAGGAAGATAAAGAGCGCATCAGAAATGCGCTTATTACAGTCGGGCTTGAACTGATGGCAAAACGAGGAATACAACATACCACCGTGGAGCAAATATATAAAAAAGTTGGTATTTCAAGGACGTTCTTCTACTCTTTTTTCTCAACCAAAGAAGACTTGGTCGTTGAAACGCTGTATCTGCAACAGCCTAAAATCATTGAGTATGTAAAGAAACTAATGGCTGACCCTGCTTTAAGCTGGCGTGACGCAGTAAAACAATTTCTTTATGCCTGCTGCCATGGGGAGAAAAATGGAATTGCAATTTTAACGATTGAAGAGCAGCAGCTTCTTTTCAAGAGCCTCTCCAAGGAAAGCTATCAGGTGTTCCGCAAGAAACAGCTTTGTCTTTTTGGAGAGATTTTAGAAAACTTTGGGATAAAGGCAGATACGGCAAAGATCAATTTGTTTACGAATTTAAGCCTGACGGCAATGGTTATACACAGGGCTATTCCGGATACCCTCCCCTTCTTTGTTCCCGAAGCGGCGGAGGAGACGATGGATTTTCAGCTTAATGCAATTGTGGACGCCCTGGAGAAATTAAAAACGGCACCGGCACTCTGAAAAACAGAAATAAGCAAGTCCGTCCGAATATGCGTTTCGGCGTTATATTCAGTCGGACTATACTTCACTCAAAATAAAAACAAATTCCGCTATTTGAGTTTATTTTGAGAAATACAGCAAACTCGAGCGGAATGCGCGATGAATCCGTGCGTTGCTTTGGGAGCGATTTGAGCCTGAAGTGATGTACAGCTCTGTTATGGAGTCAATATTAAAAATCATGGAGGAAAAGATTATGGGATTTTTGAGCAAGCTGTTTAAGGGACCCGAAATTGACATGGAAAAGAGCGATGCAAACGCGAAGAAAATGCGCCTGCTGTTTAACCAGGTTGTAGAGAATGGGGATGATTACAGACTGATCTTCGGATACACCGAGGATGTGAGCCGTTTCAATTATGGATTTGTTCATGGCAGTAAAACGAAAATCGGGAATTTGATTGTCGGCTGGAATGAGAGCAGCCAAACGGTTGTGGTTGTGCCTACAGTTCCTGAGCTTTCCTGTTGCGGTGATCCGACCTATTATCGCCGTTCTGACATTTTGAAAGCCTACCGGAATAAATATCCTACAGACGCCTTTATCATTTACCCAGACAAAAAAGGGTATATCGGCATCAATGCCTATGACTGGCTGGAAGATGAAAAGTTGTATGTTTATGTATCACAGGAGGATGAACTGGCCGCTTTTACTGACTTCTTTATGAATCGGTTCGCGACAAAGTGATACTATATTGAATTTATAATCCGAGGTAAAAAGAACACACCTGACGCCTCCTTAAAAAGGGCCTATATGTATTTTTACAACCGGCAGTTTGTGAACGCGGCAAATTCCGAAGCGCTGAAGCCAACTGCGGACAGCCCCGCTCAAAGTCTCGCTGGATCCTCTTGACTTAGAGTGGGGCTTCTATGTTATGATAGAGGCAGTAAGGAGGGAAGTATCATGCCGAAACAATTGACCATCGGCAGTGTAGGCACCAGCGCGATCATGAAGCTGATGCAGCAGGCCATCGCCGCCACGCCGGGGGTAACCGCCCAGGCGGCCTACTCCCGGGACGAGACCCGTGGCCGGGAATTTGCCCAGGCGGCCGGCATTCCAGAGCACTATACCGACTATGAGGCCATGCTGACTCGGGAGGACATTGATGCTGTCTACATCGCCTCCCCCAATCGCTTTCACCTGGAGCAGGCGGTCCGAGCCATGGAGCACAAAAAGCACGTGATCCTGGAGAAGCCCGCCGCCGTCCGGAAGGGAGACGCGGAGCGTCTCGTTCAGACGGCGGAGAAGCATGGAGTATTTTGTTTCGAGGCCATCTCTACCCTGTTTATGCCCAACTACCTGGCGCTCAAGGAGCGGCTGCCCCAGCTGGGCCGTGTCCGCCGGGCTGAGATTGCCTACGGACAGTATTCCTCCAAATACGATGCCTACCTCCGGGGGGAGAACCCCAACATCTTCAATCCGGAGATGGAGGCGGGAGCTCTGAATGACATGGGGGTCTACTGCGTTCACACGGCGGTGGACCTGTTCGGCCCGCCGGAGACGGTGGACTGGCGGGGAGAGTACGGCCCCAATGGCATCGACCTGGCCGGACAGCTGGCCCTGGGCTACCGGAATTTCACCTGCCAGCTGCGCACCGCCAAAAACAAAGACATTGACAGCGGCTGCCGGATCGAGGGGGAGCGGGGTCTGCTCTGTTCCCATGGGGCGCTGAACGAGTTCCCCAACGCCCGGCTGGAGCTGGACGGCACACAGGAAGACATCCAGCTCCAGCGGAATGTCCAAAACCGCCTGATTTTTGAGCTGGCCCGCTTCCGGGACGCGATTTTGGAGCGGGACCGGGCATTCTTCCAAAAAATGGCCCGGCAGAGCGTCACCACCGCCGCCATCCTGGAAGCTGCCCGCGCCGGGCTCCAAAAATAGCGGCCATACCCATATGCTCCGTCTTCCGGCCGGCTTTTTCGTGCTATTTTCCCCTTGCGCACTGGCACGGACCATGCTATACTGCAAGCCGACTGATTTATCCCACTGTATCTCTCCGGAGGTGATCCGAAATGTACCTGGAAGAATACCGCAAAGCCAGACAGATGGCGCTGAAGGAATCCAAACTCTGCCAGTCCAGAGGCGGTTCCCCCTACCTGCCCGTGCTGGACAGCATCCTGGCGGAGGAGCAGACCTGCGGCGAGGTCAGCCTGGGGCTGGTGGAGATTCCCCTGGAACTCATTGTGGGCACCCGGACCGCCGGGCGCAGCCAGGCCTTCTCCCACGGCTTCCTGCCGCTGATGCCGGAGGACTCTGAGTTTGCCCACAAGTGGATATCCCTGTGCAAGGCCCATATGGAAGAGGGCATCACCGACCCCATCAAGGTCTACGAATATATGCACACCTTCTATGTCCAGGAGGGCAATAAGCGTGTAAGCGTCCTGCGCTACTTCGGCGCGGTAAACATCCCCGCTGAGGTCACCCGCATTCTGCCCCTCAAAAATGACTCCAAGGCCAGCCGAATCTATTACGAGTATGTGGATTTCTACCGGCTGTCCGGGGTAAACTATCTGTGGTTCAGCGCCCCGGGCCGCTTCCCCAGACTCCAGGAGGCGGTAGGCAAGGCCCCCGATGAGACGTGGACCGAGGAGGAGCGCCGCAAGTTCTTCTCCGTCTACTCCCGCTTCTCCGCGCTGTACGGCGATAAGAGCGCCAAGGAACTGGCCGGCCGGATGACCACTGGCGACGCCCTGCTGCTCTACTTGGATATCTTCGGCTACGACACGGTGAAGCAGTACACGCAGACACAGATGAAGGAGGGCTTCCTCCAGCTCCGTCAGGCCTTTTCCCTCAAGAAGAAGGGCCTGCAGGACCTGAACCCGCTGAAAGGACTGCTTGGCCGATGAAGATTTTGGCGTTGGCTGACCACGAGTGCCCCTTTCTGTGGGACTACCTGGACCGAAGGCGGCTGGAGGGGGTGGACCTCATCCTCTCCTGCGGCGACTTGGACCCCAGATATCTGTCCTTCGTCGCTACCTTTGCCCACGCCCCCATCCTGTATGTCCACGGCAACCACGATGACCGCTACCGCACCGTGCCGCCGGAGGGCTGTATCTGCGTGGAGGACC
Organism: Lawsonibacter sp.; assembly: GCA_022799835.1. Lineage (GTDB taxonomy): Bacteria > Bacillota > Clostridia > Oscillospirales > Oscillospiraceae > Lawsonibacter. Next base: position 17,525 of record JAAWPF010000022.1, read on the forward strand.
GAATCTACACCCACCAGGGGGTCCGCGTCCTGGGGTTGGGGGGCTCGGTTCGCTACAAGCCCCAGGGGGAACACCAGTACACCCAGCGGCAGATGGACTGGAGGGTCTGGCGGCAAAAGCTGGAACTTCTGCGCCGGGGCGGCTTTGACATTCTGCTCACCCACGCCCCCGCCCTGGGCCTCAACGATGGGGCGGACTTCGCCCACACCGGCTTCGGCGTCTTTAACACCCTGCTGGACCGCTATCAGCCCCGGTACTTTGTCCATGGCCACGTCCATATCAACTACGGCGCGGACATCCCCCGCCGCTGCTCCTACGGACAGACTCAGGTCATCAACGCCTATGAGAGCTATACCTTTGAATACTGAACGCCTGGACAAAATCCTTCTGTCCAGGCGCTTTTCTGTCTTGCAACCTGGCTTCGGCTGTGTTATCATAAGAGAAAGAATATGTCGAAACGATACAGGGAGGAGCTGACCAGTATGTCGGAGGAACGGGTCTATCTGTCGGAGACCCCCGGACTGAACCCCGAACTGATGGCGGAGGTATACAAGGCGCTGAATTTCAACCCGGAGGAGTTCGCCCGACGGCACGCTGAGGAGTTTACCCACCAGTATCTCCGTCTGGACGGAATGCTCAGCTATGTGGGGGAGGAGATCGTCGCCTACCTGGCCAAACGGATCAACGAGTGCCTGTCCAACGCTGAGTACGCCCTGCTGTCCTACATTGAGTACGCCGGGCGCGGGGCCCTTCCGGTACCCAATTTCAATGAGGCGGTCTCCAATTACCTAAAAGTCCGGCGGCAGGCGGGCAGCGACTGGGTCTATGCTTTTGAGCGTGAGAGCGCCAAGGCCCGCTGCCTTGCGTCCTACCCCCAGATGCACGCCATCGCCAAGGCCATGTACGTCTTTGCGGTGGAGACGGGGAAATTCAAGGAGATTGCCAAAACGGACAGTCCCGACGCCTGGCCAAACCCCCAAAAAGTGATTTCAAAAAAAGAGTGGCGGGGCTGAAGTGCCCCGCCGCTCTCAATATATTACCGCTGATATTCAAACTCCAAATCATACAGGGACACAATGTCCCCATCCTTGATGCCCATCTCCTCCAGCTTGTCAAACAGGCCGGACTGGCGCAGCTTCTGGTCAAACCAGTTGCGGCTCTCGTAGTCACCGAAGTTGACGTTGGCGATGAGCCGCTGGAGCCAGGGGGCGTCGATGACCCAGGTGCCGTCGAACTCCTGGATATCCACCTCCCCCTCGGTATCCACCTCGGGGGGCCGCTCCACATAGGTGGGCTCGTACACCGTGACAGGGGGCAGCTCCTGGAGGAGCTGGGCGGCGCGCAGCACCAGTTCCCGGGTGCCCTGGTGAGCGGCGGCTGAGATGGTGTACAGCTCCAGCCCCAGACTCTCCACATGGGCCCGCAGCCTGTCCAGCAGGACGGGGTCCTCCATAATGTCCGCCTTGTTGGCCGCCACGATCATCTTCCGCCCAGCCAGCTCGGGGGAGTACTGCTTCAATTCCCCGTTGATGGCCTCAAAGTCGGCCACTGGGTCCCTGCCCTCGGAGCCGGACACGTCCACCACATGGATCAGCAGCCGGCAGCGGTCGATGTGCCGCAGGAAATCGTGACCCAGGCCGGCCCCCTCGGCGGCTCCCTCGATGATGCCGGGGATGTCCGCCATGACGAAAGACACCCCCTCCTCCACATAGACCACCCCCAGGTTGGGGAACAGGGTGGTGAAGTGGTAGTTGGCAATCTTGGGCTGGGCCCGGCTGACCACACTGAGCAAGGTGGACTTGCCCACGTTGGGGAAGCCCACCAGCCCCACGTCGGCCAGCAGCTTCAGCTCCAGCACCACGTCCCGGCTCTGGCCGGGCAGGCCGGCCTTGGCAAACCGGGGCACCTGCCGGGTAGGGGTGGCGAAGTGCTGGTTGCCCCAACCCCCACGGCCACCACGGCACAGCACAAAGCGGTCGGTCTGGGACATGTCCTGGATGACCTCTTGGGTCTCAGCGTCCCGGATGACGGTGCCCCGGGGCACTCGGATAATGAGGTCCTCCCCGTCCCGGCCGGTACACTTCTTGCCCGCGCCGTCGGCCCCATTGCCCGCCACATACTTGCGCTTGTAGCGGAAGTCCATCAGGGTGGACAGGTGGTCGTTAATCTCCACCACGATGTCGCCGCCCCGGCCGCCGTCGCCCCCGTCGGGGCCGCCGTTGGCCACGTATTTCTCCCGGTGGAAGGATACCACGCCGTTGCCCCCGTTTCCGGAGCGGACGGTGATCTTTGCTGTATCTACAAAGGGTGCTGCCATTTGGGCACCTCCTTTCTTCGTTGTTCCTTTTCTTTGAAAAGAAAAGGAACCGAAAAGAAACTTTTTCTGTCAGAGCAGATAGTTATTTTCCTGATTCGCGGGCTGGAGGGCCTTCAGCTTGTAGGTGGCGAAGCCCTCCGCTACCAGCGGCTCCTGTTTGCACAGCTCCTCGGCCGCCTCATAGCTCTCGGCCCGGAGAATATACATCCCCGCCACGCCGGGATACCCCTTGAACACCCCG
>JAAWPF010000023.1 GCA_022799835.1 Lawsonibacter sp.
GGACGGCCTGAAGAAGATGGCCGGGCTGATGGCGAACCTGCGGGAGAAGCCCCCGGTGGAGATTGCCGGCGTGGCCGTGAAGGAGCAGAAGGACTACAAGGACGGCAGTGTGGTCTGCGTGGAGTGCGGCAAGAAGTCTGAGATGGAGCTGTCCGGCTCCAACGTGCTGCGCTACGAGATGGCCGACGGCACCAGCCTCATTGTCCGTCCCTCCGGCACCGAGCCCAAGGTCAAGGTGTACATCCTGGCCAACGGCGAGAGTAAGGAGGCCGCCGAGGCCAAGGTGGCCAAGTACGCTGCCTGGGCCGAGGGCCTGAAGGGCTGAGTAAACTGAAAATGTCCGCTCCCCGCCGGGGAGCGGACATTTGCCGGATTTTTGGGAGGCAAACACATGAAGGACATATTAAATGCGCCTTTTATGGTGGAGATGACCCGGACCACCACCAACATGTATCAACAAGGCTGGGATGAACGCAACGGCGGCAACATCAGCCTGATGCTGGAGCGGGAGCAGGTGGAGGACTATCTGGAGCGCGGCAAGGTCCTGCGCGCCATTCCTACAGGCTTCTCCGCCCCGGAGCTGGAGGGGAAATATTTTCTGGTCACCGGGACGGGGAAATACTTCAAAAATGTGCGGTATGAGCCGGAGGAGGATCTGGGACTTGTCCGGCTGACCGATGGCGGCGCCCAGGCCCAACTGCTGTGGGGCTTTGCCGGCGGGGGCAGTTTCACCTCGGAGTTTCCCGCCCACATGATGAGCCACGCCGCCCGGCTGAAGGTCGATGCCGGGAATCGTGTGGTGATGCACTGTCATCCGGTCAACCTGCTGGCCATGACCTATGTTCACGATTTGGACGAGCGGGCCTTCACCCGGACCCTGTGGCAGATGAGCACCGAATGTCTGGTGGTTTTCCCGGAGGGGGTGAATGTGCTGCCCTGGATGCTCTGCGGAACGGCTGAAATCGGCAGGGTTACTGCGGAGAAGATGGGTACCGCCCGGCTGGTGGTCTGGGCCCAGCACGGCATCTACGGCGCCGGCGGAAGTCTGGATGAGACCTTTGGCCTCATTGAGACAGCGGAAAAGGCGGCGGAGGTCTATCTGAAAATCGCCCACCTGCCCCGGCGCAACACCATTACCGATGAACAGCTGCATCTGCTGGAACAGCGGTTCAATGTGAAGGCCCGCCCCGGCTTTCTGGACTGAATACAGGACCGGGTCCCTGCCCAGACGGACAGGGACCCGTTTTTTATTGCTTTAGAAGCCTGACCTGGTCCATCAGGCCATAGGGGTGGAGGACATAGTCGGGGGTGTAGAAAATTCCCTCTGTGCGGAAGTCCGCCCAGCTGATTCGGGTACAGCCGGTGTACTTCTGGTGGAGGGGTCCGAACAGGTTCCGGGGGGTGCCCACCAGCCGGAGGTCAACGGAGTTCTCCCCGTCTTTCAGGAAGGCGGTGATATCCAGGCTGTTGTACCCCGCCCCGAACAGGTGCCCGGCGGTCTGGCCGTTGACCGTGACCTGGACCAGAGCGGCGGAGTGGGCTCCCAGAGTCAGGACGATTTTGCCCTCCGAGGGGTGATAGGCGGGGGCGGTGAAGTGATAAATCATGTCCCCAGGGTAGTGATAGTAGCCCTGGGCGCACCAGTCGCCGAAGTGGAGCCTGTCCGGCTCCCGGACAATTTCCCGGGCCATATTGACGCCGAAATCACCGGTGACAAACAGGTCCTCCAGCTCCAGATCGCCCCGGTAGTCGCCACGGACCAAAAGCTCATTTTCTCCGGGCCGCAGCTTGGGCAGGGCCAGAGTCCGGATGGCCTTGTCCACATACCATCCGCCGTCCTCCTGGCAGAGACCGCCGTTGCAGAGGACCTCCAGCCCCTCCGGGGCCTCCATGGCCAGGCGGCAGGGGGAATCCGGGGCCTCCCGGACGGAGAAAGCCAGCCGCAGGGCAAAGGGAGTGCCGGGCTTTTTCCTCTCCCCCTCCACCCACAGGTAGCGCATAGGGGCGCCGTTGTAGTAGACCTGCTGCATCCCCAGGGCGGACCGGATTTCTTTCTGAGCCCGCCATATCTCCATGGACGGGGAGAAATCGGAGCCGTTCAGGCTGTAGGAGCAGCAATCCAGCACCAGGGCGTTGGGCATGGTCCGGGTGAAAGGAGCGGCGGGTCCCAGCGCGGCGAAGAGGGGCTCGCTGCGGTGGGGATGCTCGTAGGGAGGGGTAATGGATGTGTCACACTCCGGCTCTCCAGCCCGGAGGAAGTAGATTTTGCTGTACGCCGGGGGCAGGGTGTCGGCAAAGACAGTGCTGCCGGCCTCGACCTGAGCGGAAACAGGTCGGGACGCTCCGGTCCAGGGGTCGTAGGCCTCCACCTGGCAGCAGCCTGGAAGGGCGACCCTTATCCAATGGCTCTCCTTTCGGTCGTGATTCACCGCCAGCAGCAGGCGGTCCTCCCCGGCCTGCCGGAGCATGGCCAGTATTTCCGTATCCTCCCGGCCCAGCCGGCCGGTGATGGAGACAGGCCGGGGGGAGAGGCGGTCCAGCTCCCGGAACAGGGCCTCCAGGCTGTCCGCCCGGGGAAAGTGATACCGCTCAAACAGGGCGCTTGCCTGATTTCCCGGCCGGCCCTCGGTCATTTGGGGCAGCTCGTCCATCCAAATCAGCTTCCCGCCGCCTTTCAGATACTCCTCCAGCAGCTCCACAGTGGAGCGAAACAGGGAGCACACCTTTGGCACGATGACGGTGGTATAGGACGCCTCCCCCACGGTGAGGACGCCGCCCTCCGCCCGGCCTTTCTCCGCCAAGATGGTCTCATCCCCGAAGTCGAAGTCCCGGTGGGCCCGGAACAGGGCCTCGGCCAGCCGGTTATAGCCCTCCCCCTCTATGTTGAGGGCGGTGATGTGGGGGTCACTCCAGCCGGTGTTCATGTCCAAATGGGACAGGTCCTCGTCCGGGGCGCTGGCGCACTTGGTCCACAGGGAGGAGATGGGGTGGAGTACCAGGATATCCCGCGTCGGCCTGCCCGTGGCGGCGCAGGCGGCCAGACGGGCGAAGTAGTCCTCCAGCAGGCGGTTATACTGCCAGGAGGGGTTCTGGTAGTGGAACACCGGCGGGTAGTCCCGCTTCCGACAGCCGGCGATGGAGTAGAGCGTCATGTGCTGGCACCGGCGGGTGACCCCCATGACAAACTGCCAATCCCCCAGCCACTTCTGGCCCTCGAAGTCAAACGCCCAGCCGGTGCAGCCGTAAGTCTCGGAGACCACGCTTTTTCTGCCGTACTGGTTGGCCACGCTGGTGCACTGTTTTACCGTGAGATACTCCCGGGCCTGCTCCCCCAGAATGTCGATGCCGGGGCAGTGGAGATAGCGGTACTGGGGCATTGCCGCCCCGCACACCCGGATGTTGTACCCCAGGTCGTTTTCATAGAGCATGTGGCCGGTGAGGGACAGGCCCTGTCCGCCGCACCAGTCGTAGAGCTGCTTCATATACCGCTCGCTGAACAGTTCCGACAGGGTGCGCCAGTAGTCGTGGCGGATCATGGCGCTGTTCGGACCGTCGAAGAACAGCAGAGGGAGGTATTGCTCCGGGGCGTAGCCCCGCCGGCGGGTGAACTCCGGAATCAGGTCCTCCGTCCAGGGCAGCCAGGGCCGGCCCGGGGTGAACTGGCTGTAGAAGTCGCAGAAGTCGGGCTCGTCGGTGAAGAAGCCCTTGATTGTCCCGCCGAACTTTTGAGAGAAGCGCTTCCGGTATTTCTCGTGGGTGAGGGCGATGAACTTCCGGACAGCGCCGGCGCTCAGGTTGTCGCTGGGGGCGGAGCCGTTGTACCACTCGCTGCTGTTCGAGCGCTCCTGGCGGAGAATGAGCAGGGTGTCCCCCTCCCCGAGGCGGAGGAGTTTCTTTCCCTCCAGCTCCGCCCGGCAGACGGTGACCGTATTCTTATCCAGCTCCGGCACAGAGTCACAGGGGACGGCCTCCAGAGTGAGGGCCTTGGCGGCGTTTTTCTCCGGGTCGGCGGCGGATACCGCGCCTCCGGCGCTGCCCGAGGGCCACTTGTCCTCGTCATAGATCCACAGCTCGATACCGGCCGCCTCCGCGGCCTGGACGGCGGCGGACACATCCTCCATCCACTCCTCCGACAGGTAGGGGGTCTCCAGCCCCTCGCGGGAGTGGATGAAGCAGCCCCCCAGCCCCTTGTCCGCCATATCCCGGACCTGGGCGGTGAGCTCGTTTTGGTCCAGCCTGCTGTTCCAGCCCCAAAAGGGAGCGCTGCGCAGGGAGCTGTCCGGCATCTCCAGCTGTTGGCGCAGCCGGTCAAATTCACGGTGTTCCATAAAAATCTCCTTGGTCCAATGGAAAAGGCCTTTTCATAGGCAGAAAAGGCCTTTTCTCAAATAAGTTCAAAACAGGTTAAGCTTATGCCGTCATCAGGTTGGGCAGGAACATGACAATACTGGGCACATAGGTGCACAGGAACAGCAGGGCAATCATGATAATGACCATGGGCAGAATCTCCTTGATGACGCCCGCGATCTTGGTCTTGCCCAGGCCAGACACGATGAACAGCAGCATCCCGAAGGGCGGGGTGGACAGGCCGATCATCATGTTCAGGCAGATGACCACGCCGAAGTGGATCAGGTCGATGCCGAAGGCCTTGACCAGGGGCAGCACCATGGGCACGAACACCAGCTGGATGGTGGACACGTCCAGCACGCAGCCCAGCAGCAGGAATACGATGTTCACGACCAGCAGGAAGATGTACTTGTTGGGGCAGATGCCGGTGACGAAGGAGGCCACGGTGGCGGGGATCTTCTCCAGGGCCACCACGTAGGAGAACAGGTAGGCCGAACCGCACAGCAGGGCCAGTGTGGCGGTGTTGGCGGCGGTCTTGACCAGGATAACCTTCAGCTTCTCCCAGCCCAGGGAGCGGTACACCAGGAAGCCGATGAGCAGGGCATAGGCGGAGGCCAGAGCGCCGGCCTCAGTGGGGGTGCACACGCCGCCGTAGATGCCGAAAAGCAGCAGGACCACGGTGAGCAGGGCGGGCAGGGCCACCAGGGTGGCCCGCAGGAACTGCCGCAGGCTCATGATGACGCCGGAGGGGTAGTTGCGCTTGTGAGAGATGAAGAACACATAGACCATCAGCATGATGGCCAGCAGGACGCCGGGAATCATGCCGCCCATAAACAGCTTGCCCACCGATGCGCCGGAGAGCATACCGTAGATGACCATGGGGATGGAGGGGGGGAAGATGGGGCCGATGGTGGCGGAGGCGGCGGTGATGGCGCAGCTGAATTCCGCGTCGTAGCCCTCCTTCTTCATCTGCTGAATCTCCATCAGGCCGATGCCGGAGGCGTCAGCGATGGCGGAGCCGGTCATGCCGGAGAAAATCAGGGAGATCAGGACGTTCACCTGGGCGGTGCCGCCCTTCATACGGCCCAGGAGGCCGTTACAGAAGTTGAACATCTTGTCGGTAATTTCCGACTCGTTGAGCACGTTGGCCATGAACACGAACAGCGGGGCGGCCAGCATGGTAAAGCCGGCGATCATGTTGCCCGTGATGACCGAATAGAGAGAGTTCAGGCGGTTGGGATTGGCCACCAGGAAGTAGACGATGGGGGCCACCATCATGGAGAAGGAGATGGGCATACGGATGATGAAGCACACTGCCAGGGTCACGAAAAGAACTAAGACACCCCAGTTCATACGCTCGCCTCCTTGCTGCCCTGCGAACCGGACGCCTTGTAGTCGTCCAGGGCTTTCCTGATGTTAATGACGGAATAGACGATGATATTCAGCATCATCCAGAAGAACGGGGCGAATACCACGGTATAAGGCAGTTTCAAAACGCCCGTGATTTGAGTGCTGGCAAGCAGCGCTTTCAGGCAGGGCTGGAAGCAGATGACCATCAGAATGGCCAATACCGCGTTATATACAACTTTCATAGCCAGTTTGACAACAGGGGACACCACATCGTAGACCAGGCTGAACACCACATGCTCGTCGTTCTCCATAGCCTTTCCGCAGCCGAAGAACATAATCCACATATAGGCCAGAATGGCCACCTCATTGCCCCAGACGACAGACTTGCCGGCGATATACCGGTAGGCGACCGTAATGACAAAGCTGAAAAACAGCGCGAGGAACAGAATGCAGGGAAACAGAACTCCGATAATGTTGTTGATTTTTTTTACGACATTTTTGAACGATTCCACTGGGCACACCTCCTCTGATCAGGACGCTTTGAGACCGGGTCGGACGGCCCGGTCTCAAAGGCCCCTGTTTTAATACGGTTGAAGAACGCGGGGGGCTGTTACTTGGCGGCGTCCTGGATGGTATTGTACAGGTCCATATCCCAGTCCGCGGTTACGTCGGGGTGATCGTTGTACCACTTGGAGGCAAAGTCCTTAAACTCGTTGATATCGGGGTAGGTGACGGTGCAGTTCTTCTCTTTCAGGAAGTCCACGCACTCGTTCTCCTGCTCGATGCGCTTGGTGTCGTTGAAGTCCCGGGCGGTCTCGATGGCGTCCATAACAGCCTGCTTCTGCGCGTCGGTCAGCTTGTTCCAGGTGTTGGTGTTGATGCAGGGCAGGATGGAGTCTACCACGTGGTTGGTGATGGCGAAGTAAGGAGCGACCTCATAGAAAGCGCCGTTGATGTCGGAGGGCAGGGGATTGTCCTGGCCCTCAATGGCGCCGGTCTGGAGGGCGGTGTACAGCTCGGAGAAGGCCATGGAGGTGGGCTCGGCACCCAGAGCGCGGCCCAGGTTCAGCCATGCCTCGGAGGAGGGCATACGCAGCAGGATGCCGGTCATGTCGGCCTGCTTGTCGATCTGCTTGGTGCGGGTGTTGACAACACGGGAGCCCAGATAGAAGCCGTTCAGCGGGGTGATGCCGGTCTTCTCGGCGATGCGGGCATACATCTGCTGGCCGATCTCACCGTTGAGGACCTCGGTCATGTGGTCATAGCTGGACCAGAAGTAAGCGGTGTTGATCATGGCGCACCATTCCAGGCCGGCCTGGGTGGACAGGGTGGGGAAGGAGATATACGCCAGGTCGGCGCCGCCGCCGTCAGAGCCCTGGTTGATGGCGTCCCACTCGTTCTCGGAGGAGAACAGGGTGCTGTCGGAGTAGACATCGCAGGTCACGGAGCCACCGGAGTACTCCTTCACCGCGTCGGCGAAGGTCTGCATGGCCATACCGTGCCAGTCGGTGCTCAGGGCGTTGGCGGTAAAGACCAGGTTGACAGCGGGGTCGCCGGAGGCGTCATAGGCGCCGGAGCCGGCGGGGGTGGTGCTCCCGGCGGGAGTGCCGCTGCCGGCTGGGGGAGTGCTGCTGCTGGCGCCGGAGCCGGCGGGGCTGGGGGTCTTGTCGCCGCAGGCGCACAAAGACAGCGCCATGCAGACGGCCAGCATGAGAGATAAGGTCTTTTTCATTTTGGTTCCTCCTACAAAAATTTACTGAATTTATTTCATATCCCCAGAGGGGAATATGCGGGTTTATCAGGCAAAGAATGCCTTCCGGAACATATCCTCACAGACCTTGAACTGCTGGATTTCCAGAATCTTGCTGCTGGGGACCTTGGCCGGGTCCTTGCCCATCAGCAGCTCCTGGGGGTCCCGGGTGCGGGTGACCAGGGACATGGGCACCCCTTCCAGGTTCATGTGATACTTGGCGTTGACGGGGTAGACCTGACACTCCACCATGGAGGCGGCGCCCAGGAAGGCCATCAGCCGCTCCACCTTGTCCTGCTGACCTGCGTCGTCGAAGTGCTCCACCAGCCAGGCGTACAGCTCAGCGTGGAAATTGGCCATCACGCCGGAGTAGCCCGCCACGCCGTACCGCATGCTCTCCAGCAGGGTGGCCGCGTTGGCGTTGAAGATCTTCAGCGGGGTGCCCCTGACGGCCTCGCACTTGGCCTTCAGCTGCTCCAGGTCGCAGCAGGTGTCCTTCAGAAAAGCGAATTTGCCGGTGCCGGCGCACCACTTCAGCAGCTCGGGGCTGAGGACCCGCTTGTAGGGGTAGGGACACTCATAGATGCCAAAGCTGTCGGCCTTGATGTGCTCAATGAGATAGGAGATGCGCTCCTTGGCCACCTCCTCGCTGGCTCCCTGGGGGGCGAACTGGTTGGAGATGAATACATAGGAGTCCGCGCCCATGTCGATAATGGCCTGGGCCTCCTCCACCTGGTCCTCCACCTTCTCGGCCACGTGGCCGGACACCACCACGTCCATCCCCTTCTCGTGGCCGTGGTCGATGACGTACCTGGCCAGCGCGTACCGCTCCTCCCTGCTGAGGAAGAACATCTCGCTGGACTGACAGACGGCGAAAATACCGGTTACGCCGTGGCTGGCGTACCAGTCGATGATCCCCTGCACCGCGGTGTAGTCAATCTGATTGTCCTCCGTAAAGGGGGTAATCATAACCGGCCACACGCCATTTTTGATTTCCTTCATGCTGCTGCCTCCTTGTTAGACATAATTTTTAATCCGATATCTGAATCGTTCCGACGATGGGCACCCCAGACATTTAAAGGTCCTTGTCTCCGCTGTCCTCCGGCGGCGCCTGGTCGATCTGATTCATAAGAAAATACCACATCTGCTTCTTTTCGCCCACAAAGGGCCTGGTCGGCTTCTCCCGGTTGTCCCGCTTTTCCCGCTCAATGAACGCTCTGAGCAGCTTGGCCGGCAGGCCGTTTGGATTCAGACTCATCCTTCCCAGTCAACCAGGACCTTTACCACGCACTTCCGGCAGGGGACGCTCTTCCCGTCCGCCGCCACACAGGGGGCGTGGGCGTCTCCGGGCCAGAGGGCCACAAACCGGCGGCCGCTGAGGGGGACGTAGCTCACAGGGCCGCGGTAGAACCAGATATCCCCGTCGGGGCGGGCCTCGGTCTCCCCGGTCATATCCTCCAAGGGGGCGACGCCCATCAGCTCCTGACCGGAGAAGACGTACTGGATGTCAATGTATTTCCTGTGGGCCTCGGGAGTGTCGTTTACCACCTTCGAGTCGTAGCTCTGTACCAGGATGAACAGCTTATCCCCGTCGATGTCGTGGCGGCCGTCCTCCCACTGGGAGAAGTCGGTGTCCCGCAGCAGTTCCAGGGCCCTTATCACGCCGGGATGGACGCCGCGGTAGGCGTCTATATGCTCCAGAGTGTCATAAATCAAGAGAAAATCTCCTTTCCTGTCAATAAAAGTGGTTGCGCGGAGGTGCTGGGCATGGTAATATAAGATTAGGAACAGAAAAAATTGACACAACATTTTCTAAATCTTTGTCTATTATACCATGTTTTCCAGGATTGTCTATATAAAATTATACGAAGTGATTTTTTATAATTTTTAAGGAGGCGAGGGATGTGGGCGTTGGGTGTGAGGCTCCGAAAGGACGGACAGAGAGCGCCGCAAAGGAGCTGATAGACCCTTACACCTGGGAGAAAAACAAACGCATCATCACACAGGACGTCCACGGTATCCCCGGGCTGGGCAACTTCTCCTACCGCAAGCAGCTGATATCAGACCCTCAGCCCTATGTCCACTACCACCGGGGACTGTGTGAGATACATTGCGTGGTGAGGGGGCACTGGGCGACGAGAATTATCTCGGGAGAGGAGGTCAGGCGCTACCGGCTGTCGGCGGGGGAGGGGCTGATCATATTTCCGGAGGAGGCCCACAACAGCGGCCCGGTCCAGCAGAGTCCCAACGAGTTTTACGGGTTTCAGTTCCGTGCCGAGGGAGAGGGAGAGATCCTGGGCCTGGACCAGCCCCACTCCGAACTGCTTCGGGAGCAGTACAGGCAGATGCGCTACCGGCATGTAAAAGTGCCCTTCACCGGTATCTCCCTGCTGCGCCAGGCCTTCGACCTGTTCTCCACAGGGGAGCCCCTCCAGCGCAGCATTGGCTTGCAGTATCTGACCTGCTTCCTCTTTCAGTTTCCCCAGATGCAGCCGGTGGAGGAAACCCAGGATGCCAAGACGGACAGCCGGATCGGCTTTGCCCTGCGGTACATAGAGGAGAACTACATGAAGCCCCTCAACCTGGAGCGGCTGGCCCAGGAGGCCGGCTACTCCGTGTCCTACTTTGAGTCCAAATTTTTAAAGGAGATGGGGATAACGCTGAAAAAATATGTGAACACATATCGGGTGGAAAAGGCGAAGGAGCTTCTGGCCACCACAGACGGCCCCGTGGCCGATTTGGCCTATCAACTGGGCTGGGCGTCCAGCAATTACTTCTGTACCGTATTTAAAAAATACACAGGCGTGACCCCGCTCCAATACCGCAAACAGAGCAGAGAATAAAAGCCCCCGGAGGAGCGCGGCGCGCTCCTCCGGGGTTTACCGTGGAAATTCCGCTTATTTCAGATTCAGGGCCTCTTTCACCTTGTTGATGATGTGGACGCCGATGGCCCGGGCGGCGTCTGTGGTCTGCGCGCCCAGATGGGGGGTGACGATGAAGTTGTCGCACTCGAAGAGGGGGGAGTCGAAGCCGGCCCCCTCGGTCAGGCCGCCGGCGGCCAGCTCATTGGCCATGACGTCGGTGGCGTAGCCGCCCAGCTTGCCGGATTTCAGGGCCTCGTACATGTCCTGCTCGTTGACGATGCCGCCCCGGGCCATGTTCAGCACCACCGCGCCGTCCTTCATGGTGGCGATGGACTTGCTGTCGATCAGGTCCCTGGTCTCGGGGGTGAGGGGCATGTGGATGGTGACAAAGTCAGAGGCCTTCAGCAGCTCCTCCACGGATACGCCCTTGGTGGCCTCCTGGTCAAAGACATACTCGGGCAGATAGGGGTCATAGGCCACCACATACATCTGGAAGGCATGGGCCAGCTTGGCCACACGCTGGCCCACACGGCCGAAGCCCAGGATGCCCAAAGTCTTGCCCCGCAGCTCCCGGCCCATAAACTTATACTTGTCCCAGTTCTTGCCCACCTTCACGTCGTTGCAGGCGTCGATGGTGTGCCGGGAGATGTCCAGCATCTTGGAGATGGTCAGCTCGGCCACGGCGTTGTCGTTCAGACCGGGGGCGTTGAAGACCTGGATGCCCTTCTCCTTGGCGGTGGCCATATCAATGTGGTTCAGGCCCACAGAGCACACGCCGATGACCTTCAGCTTCTTGGCTGCGTCCAGAATTTCCTTGTTGATGGCGGGGTCCACCCGCATGATGAGGACCTCGTAGTCCCCGATCATTCCGGCAAGCTCCTCCTGGGTGGGGAGGATCCTGGTGTCTACCTCCATGAATTTGCCAAGCTCCTGAGCGATGGCGGGGGAGACGACGTCAACGATAAGACATTTCATAAGCCAACATTCCTTTCCAATCAATCAAAATTGGGCGGAGCCCGTTCAAAAGATCTTACTGTTGACCATTATGCCATATTTTTCCCGCCTTGGGAAGTACCTTTTTGTCGAGGGTTGCCACAACTAAATAATTGTGGTACAATGGGGCATCCGCGGAAAAGGGGAGATTTTTTGTGAATTTTCTACATTTAAAATATTTTTTGACGGTGGCCGAGGAACTGAATATCACCCGGGCGGCGGAGCGCCTGTATATCTCCCAGCAGTCGCTGTCCAACCACATCGGCAATCTGGAGCGGGAGCTGGGGGTGAAGCTGTTCACCCGCTCTCCCAAGCTGTCCCTGACCTACGCGGGGGGGCTGCTGGTGGACACAGCCACCCAGATCCTGGACCTGCACGGGCAGTACCTGTCCAAGGTGGGGGACATCAACAAGCAGTATGTGGGGGCCCTGCGTGTGGGCATTTCCCACACCTGCGGGCTGGCCCTGCTGCCCGACATCCTGCCCAAATTCCGCACGGAGTTTCCCCAGGTGGAGTTCTCCCTGTATGAGGGCAACTCCACCCAGCTGGAGTCTGAGCTGTCCCACGGGCGGACCGACCTGATTATCTGCTTCCAGCCCATCATCCTGGAGGGGGTCACCACCGTGCCCCTGACAGAGCAGCGGCTGATGATGGTGGTGCCCAGGACCTTTACTCAGTACCTGTTTGGGGAGCAGACGGAGGACATCCGCCGGCAGTACGCCCAGGGGGCGGATATCCGGGCCTTTGAGCATCTGCCCTTTGTCCTTATCAAGCGGGGCAACCGCACCCGGAGCATTGTGGACCAGTATTTCAGCCGGTACTACTTCAAACCAAAGCTGATTTTGGAGACGGAGAACACCGTCACAACTCTGGCCATGGCCCAGGCGGGGATCGGGATCACCATATGCCCTGAGCTCTTCCTCCGGGCCACCCCCGCGCCCGCCGCCGGGTCGGTGGGGGTGGACCTGTTCCCTCTCACCGACCCCTCCACCTACGGGCGGCTGGTGGCGGGCTATCGGGAGGGGCGGGAGCTGTCCCACTTCGGCCAGCGCTTTGTGGAGCTGGCCCAGGAGCTGCTCCGGGTATAGAAACAAAAGACGAGGTGTAATGGTTTTATGGATAAAGCGTTGCTGCTGGACCTTGGGCTGTGCTTTCTGGCCTATTCTTTCTTGGGGTGGTGCACCGAGGTGCTGTACTATGCTGTCGCCCAGCGGAAGTTCTGCAACCGGGGGTTCCTCACCCTGCCCTTTCTGCTGTCCTATGGGGTGTCCTTCGACCTGATGATGCTCACCCTCCCCGCCCTGGCAGGGCGGTACTGGCTGCAATTTTTGTTTACCATGGCGATTGTCTCTGTGGTGGAGAGCTTCTCCGAACACCTCAACCGGTGGCTTGGGCCAAACGTCCACTGGGGAGGCGAGCGCCCCCGGATTCTGGCGGGCAGCTGGAAGGGACTGATCTCCTCCGGGTTGGTAGCGGCCGGCTTTTATGTCACTTATCTGGTCAGCCACCCCCTGCTGCTGGGAATCATGGCCCTGGCCCCCGCGGCGCTGAAGCGGATTGCCGTCTGGGGGTGTATTGCCCTGATGACGGCGGACTTCGCGGGAGTGCTGTATACCCTGCGCACCGGAGGCGCGCGGGCCTATGAGCGCCGGGAGGCCAACAGCAGCGAGGGAAAAATCGCCGGCCGAATCACCCGGGCGGTGTGGCGGCGGCTCCAAAAGGCCTACCCCGGTATCCGGGAAATGAGCCCAGAGGAACAGGGGAGCTACACCTTTGCCCAAGGAATTTGCGCGGATAAGCTGGTGTGGGTGTTTCTCAGCTCCGCCTTGCTGGGGGATATCATCGAGACCTTCTGGTGCGGGCTGGTCAATGGGCAGTGGATGAGCCGGTCCAGTGTGCTCTACGGTCCGTTCAGCCTCGTCTGGGGGCTGGGGGCGGTGGTGCTTACCGTCACCCTCCAGCGGCTGGCCGGGCGGGACTCCTTCTTTGTCTTTGCCGCCGGCTTCTTTATCGGCGGGGCCTATGAGTACATGTGCAGCGTGTTCACCGAGCTGGTTTTTGGCACCGTGTTCTGGGACTACAGCCACATGCCCCTGAACATCGGCGGACGGACCAATGTGCTGTTCTGCTTCTTCTGGGGGGTGCTGGCGGTGGCCTGGATCAAGGGGATCTACCCCTGGATGTCCCAGCTGATCGAGGGCCTTCCCGCCCTGGCGGGGAAGGCTGCGACCTGGCTGATTGTGGCGGTTATGATATGCAACGGCCTGCTCACCTGCGCCGCCATGGTGCGGTACAGCACCCGGGCGGTCCGGCCTCAGCCGGCCAACTCCTTTGAGGAATTTATCGACCGGCAGTACGGAGACGGCTTTATGGAGCGCCGCTGGCCCAACATGATTGTGACAGAAAAAAGCTCCCTCTGAGAGGGAGCTTTTTACGTTACGGAAAACGCACAGTAATAAGCAGCCGCCCCTCCCGGTACTCCGCCTGGATGGTCCCGCCCATGCGTTCGGTGAGCAGCCGGGCGATGGACAGCCCCAGGCCGGTGGAACCCCGGCCCGTTTCCACGGTGTAGAACCGGTCAAAGAGCTGGGCGGTGACCACTGGGTCCAGGGCGTGGGCGGCGTTGGAGAAGATGGCCGTTCCGTCCCGGTCCAGAGCGACGGAGAAATCCCCGTCGCTGTACTTTAAGGCGTTGCTGATGATGTTGCCGAAGATGCGGCTCACCGCCGAGGAGTCCAGAGCGCGGACCACCGCCCCTTCGGGCAGAAAAATCTCCGGCGCGATGCCCCGCTGGCCCATGACCGCGTAGAAAGACACCAGGCTCTCCTCCAGCACCCGCCGCAGGTCCACATCCTCCCGGACCAGCTCGGGCTGGTCTGCCGCCAGGGAATAGCGGAACAGCTCCTCGGTCAGACGGGTCATGGCCTCTACCCGGTTTTCAATCTGATCCAAATAGCGCCGGGCGCCGCCGTCATCCCGCTCCATCAGGTCCAGATAGCCCCGGATGGCGGTGAGAGGGGTGCGCAGGTCGTGGGAGATGTTGGTCACGGCGTTTTTCAGCTCCATGTCCCCCTGCTGGAATTTCTGCCGCTGGCGGCGCAGCTCCTTGAGCTGAACGTTCAGCTCAGAGGCCAGCTTTCGGGCGTGGGCGTCCCGGGTGGAGAGAAAGATGGGGCTGTTGGTGTCCTGGCTGAGGCGCTCCCCCAGCTGCTGGACGATCTCGTCCAGGCTCCGGCGGAGAAGAAAGAGCCTGACCAGCAGGACCAGGACCGCCAGCGCCAAAGCGCCGCAGATCAGCCAGGGGAGCATGTCTGTCACCTCATTTCAGGTCCTTCCGCCAGAACAGGGCCAGCCCGGCGGCGGTGGTCGCCGCGAACACCCCCAGGGAGCACAAGGCCATCTGGACGGGGCGGGTGACGGTGCCGTCGGTGAACTGCACCGCCTGCCCCACCGGGTTCAGGTCCAGCAGGAGCTCATAGATTTTTCGCTCGTCCGGCTGGAGATAGCGGGGATTGCGTACCATCTCCGATACCATCTCTCCGTCCACCAACTGAAGGGACGGGTAAAGCTCCGGGGCCTCCAGCACCTGATAGACCGTAAGCGCGGTACCGAAAATGGCCAGGAACAGCAGCATACAGCACACCGCCGAGGCGGCCTTGCGGCTGAAATTCATGATGAGGACGGTGAAAATGGCGCACCAGACCGCCGCCATGAGCAGGGAGAGAAACAGGCTGGTCAGCAGCAGACCGGGGGCCTTGGGCCCGCCCAGCAGAGGGACCCCCACCGCCAGGGTGCACAAAATATAGACGCCGCAGAAAATCAGAGCAGTAAACACGGCGGTGATCAGATTGGCCAGATAGACGGACACTCGGGTATGGCCTGCGGCCAGCTTGTTGCGGATGGCGCCGTCGCTGTACTCCGCGCCGAAAAACAGGGAGAGAAAGACGGACAGCACCAGGCCGATGAGCATGGCGTAGACAAAGAAAACGGCGTCCAGGGGGAATGTTCGCTGGTATTCCAGATAGGTCTGGAGGGGCTGCCAGGCCCCGGCAGCGGCGCACAGCAGCAGGGTCACCCGGAACAGGATGCTCTTTCTCAGGCGGAACAGGTTGGCGGGCAGCAGGTTAGTCACGGGAACCACCTCCCACCAGGTTGATGAAGTAGCTCTCCAGGCTCTCGTCCCGCTCCTGGGCGGAGAGGAGCTCGCAGTTTTCCTTTGCCAGCGCGGCGGACAGCTGGGAGATCACCGGCTGGGCGAAGATGTCCGCCTTGCCCTCAGACAGCACCTGATACTCGATACCCATGCCGTCCAGCACCCGGGCCAGGACCCGGGTGTCGGTGACCTCCACCCGCAGGCACTTGCGGCAGGCGGCCTCCAGCTCATGGGCGCTGATCTCCTTCACCATCCGGCCCCCGTCGATGAAGCCGTAGTGGGTGGCCAGGCGGCTGAGCTCGTCCAGGATATGGCTGGAGATGAGCACGGTGATCTGCCGCTCCCGGTTCAGCTTCAGGATGAGCTCCCGGGTCTCGATGATGCCCTGGGGGTCCAGGCCGTTGACTGGCTCGTCCAGCACCAGAAGATCCGGGTTCCCCGCCAGAGCGATGGCGATGCCCAGCCGCTGGTGCATCCCCAGGGAGAAATTCCGGGCCTTCTTTTTGCCGGTGTCGGCCAGCCCCACCAGCTCCAGCAGCTCGCCCACGCCGTCGTCCGACGGCACCCCCAGCACCCGGTACTGCTCCTTGATGTTGTCGGCGGCGGACAGATCCAGGTAGATGGAGGGGGTCTCCACTACCGCCCCCATCCGGCGGCGGGCCTTGTGGATGTCCTTGGATTTGCTGTCCAGACCAAACAGGGTATACCCGCCGGAAGTGGGGGCCTGCAAGCCGCAGATCAGGCGGATGAGGGTGGTCTTGCCCGCCCCGTTCCGGCCCACCAGGCCGTAGATGGCGCCCTTGGGCACCCGCATGTTAAGGCCGCTCAGGGCGTGGAACCCCTTGTAGGTCTTCCACAGGCTGTCGGCGGTGAGAATGTCGTCCATAGATGGAACCTCCTTTTCCTGAGTGGCCCCAGTCTACTGCCAAAGGGTAAAGAGAGCGGGAAAGAAAAGGGTAAAGATTTGGGAAAGATTTTGCAGGTGCGGCCTGTGGCCGCCCAAATAGATAACGGAGTAACGGCGGGCGGCCGCAGGCCGCCCCTACGGGTTCAGCTTGAAGCCGATGCCCCACACCGACTCGATGTGGTCCACACCTGTCACGTCCCGGAGCTTCTTGCGCAGGTTGCTCACGTGGATTTTTAAAGAGCTCTCGGTGCAGTCGGGGGTGTCGGCGGAGATGCGGTCCAGGATCACCGATTTGGCGATGGCCTGGCCGGGGTTCTGGAGAAAGAGCTTCAAAATGGCGTACTCCGTCTTGGTCAGCCGGACGGGGACTCCCTGTACGGTGACGGCGTGGGCGGTCTGGTCCAGGCGCAGCTCCCCCGCCTCCAGGGCCTGGGGAAGGCCGGGGACGGCGTCCCGCAGGCGGACGGACACCCGGGCCAGCAGCTCCCGGGTGTCGAAGGGCTTGGTCACATAGTCCACCGCGCCATTCAGAAGCAGCTTCACCTTGTCGTCCGTCCCCGCCTTGGCGCTGACCACAATCACCGGGACGCTGTCGATTTTGGACAGAACCTCCTCCCCGGACAGCCCCGGGAGCATCAGGTCCAGCAGCACCAGGTCGGGGCGCGTCCGCTCCAGCAGGAGCACCGCCTCGGTGCCCGAGTAGGCCCGGAGGACGGCATAGCCCTCCCGCTGGAGCAGCTCCTCCAGCACATTGCCGATATGGATATCGTCGTCGATGACCGCGATGGTTTTCATGGCGGACCTCCCGGTGGTTTTTTGCTATTGTACTCCCAAAAGGCCGGAGAGGCAAGGAAAAATCCAGCTCTTGCGGCGGAGGGCGGGATATGGTAAGATGGGAGACGGTTAAGGAGGAGATAGTTATGTTTCAAGCGGTTTGCTTCGATTTTGACTACACCTTGGGGGACTGCACCGATTCCATCGTGGCGGGGTTTGTCCACGGGCTGACCGGGCTGGGCTGGCCCGCCCCCGACCGGGAGACGGTGCGGGGCACCGTGGGTTATCTGTTGGAGGACTCCTACACCATGATTACCGGCGACTGCGACCCAGACCGGCGGGCCCGATTCCGGGCGCTGTTCTCCGAGATCGCGGTGGAGCGCCAGCGGAAGGAGACCGTACTCTATCCCGGCGGGACGGAATTGCTCCGGGGCCTGAAGGCCCGGGGGGTGAAAACCGCCATCGTCAGCACCAAGCGGGGGGACACCATTGAGATCATCCTGGAGCGGCTGGGGCTGGCGGACACGGTGGATCTGGTGGTGGGCAGCGCCGACGTGAAGCGGCACAAGCCCGACCCGGAGGGGCTGCTGTACGCCCTGGACCGGCTGGGGGTCAGGCCGGAGGACGCCCTGTTCTGCGGCGACACCGTGCTGGACGCCGGCGCGGCCAAAAACGCCGGGACCCACTTCGCCGCCGTCCTCCAGGGCACCACCCCCAGAGAGGCCTTTGACAGCTTTCCCACCGACTATATTGCCCCGAAACTGGCGGATTTGGCCCGGTGGCTGGAAATCTGACTGTACAAAAACGGAAAAGGCGGGGGACTGCCCCCGCCTTTCTCTGTTTTTAATCGGAGGTATCCTTTACCTCCATATGGTCCAGCGCGTATTGCAGGGCCATACCGATCAGCTCGTTTCGGGAGCGGTTCGTCCGGGCGGAGAGCTCGTTGTACCGCTCCTGAATGGTCCTGTCAATACGGATAGTCATGGTAACGCTCTTGTCCTCACGGGGCGTAATGATAAACTTTTCCATAATGTCTCACTTCTCAATCTTTTTGAGTACATTATAGGGTGAATTGATACGCTTAATCCATGCCACAAATTGTATTGAAAATTCAATGCTGAATTTAATTGACTTTTTACTCGGAACGTGCTATCTTGAAGGGGCGGGTTTTAAGGAAAAATTAATTTGACTTATGCCTGCCCAGTATTATAATAAAATAGAATTTTTGGGCGCTGCCCACAGAAAGGATGATTGCAATGAAAAGACTGCTTGCGCTGCTGCTGGCCCTTGGGCTGCTGGGGAGCGTCACTCCTGTGTTTGCCGAAGAGGGCGGGAGCCCCGCGGCCACCGACGGAGGCGGCGACGTTACCGGGATGGAGCCCGCTCAGCTGCCCGACTGGGCCTGGAGCGAGATTGCCGACGGCTACGCCATGGGGCTGTTCGGCGACGAGCTCAACACCAGCGCCCATGCGCAGACCGTCACCCAGGAGCAGCTGGATAGGATGACCAAGGCGGCGGCGGACAAGCTGGCCCTGCTGGGGGTGGCCGCCAATCCGGACAAGGGGGAGGCCCTGGTCATCGATACCACCCGGGGCGGCGTGCTCAACGCCCTGTATCAGGAGGCGGCGGCCTACGCCTTTGAGAATGTGGAGGCCGGGCCGGTGGAGTTTCTTTCCGCCCTGGGGGTAGTTAAGGGAGACGGCACCGGCGCGCTGGCCCTGGACCGGCCCTGCACCCTCCTGGAGGCCGCCTGCTTTGCCAACCGGCTGATCCTGGCCCTGTACGACGCGCAGAACGCCGGTTCCCTTGGGCTTTTGTGGAAAGCCGAGGGCAACGGCAACACACTGTATCTGCTGGGCTCCATCCACACCGACCGGAACAACCTCTACCCCTTCCACAGACAGCTGCGGGACATCATCGCCTCCGTCGATTTGGCCGCCTTCGAGCTGGACTTCAACAGCCAGGAGGGGATTGATGAGTTTACCGCCATGCAGCGCTACTCCGACGGCACCACCCTGAAAGACCACATTGACCCCGAGCTCTACGGGGAGGTGGTGGACGCCCTGACCCCTCTGGGAATGCCGGAGGAGCAGGTGGCCCAGTTCAAGCCCTGGGCGCTGGCC
>JAAWPF010000024.1 GCA_022799835.1 Lawsonibacter sp.
ACCTCACCCACGAGCTGGAGGTGCTCATCGGCCACCTGGAGGAGTACCGGTCCGCGCTGAAGGAGAGGGACGCCTCGCGGCTCCACGACCTCCTCAAGGAGGGCCGGGAGCTGAAGGCCACCGCCGGCGGGAACTGACATATAAAGGAGGAATTGCCATGTCCATCCAGACCATCCACGTCCGCACCGATCCGGAGTATGATGTGGTCATCGGCCCCGGCCTGCTGCAGGAGTGCGGCTCCCGCCTGAGAGGGGCGGTCCCCCTGTGCCATATGGCGGTGGTGACCGACAGCAATGTGGCTCCCCTGTACCTGGAGACGGTAAAAAGCTCCCTCCAGGAGGCGGGCTATCCGGTGAGTGCCTGCGTCTTCCCCGCCGGGGAGGGGAGCAAGAATTTTGACACCCTGTCCAAAATCCTGGAGTTTCTGGCGGAGGAGCAGCTCACCCGCACCGACTGCGTAGCTGCCCTGGGCGGCGGCGTTACCGGGGACATGGCGGGGCTGGCCGCCGCCCTCTACCTGCGGGGGGTGAAGTACGTCCAGCTGCCCACCACCCTGCTGTCCGCCGTGGACTCCTCGGTGGGGGGCAAGACGGCCATCGACCTGAAGGCGGGCAAAAACCTGGCCGGGGCCTTTCTGCAGCCCTCCGCTGTCATCTGTGACACCGACTGTCTGAAAACCCTGCCCCAGGACGTGTTTGCGGATGGGGCGGCGGAGGCGCTCAAGACGGGCGTGCTGTGCAGCGAGGCGTTGTTTGCCCGCATGGAGTTCGGACTGCGTGTGTCCGAGCTGGAAGAGATCATCGCCCAGTGCGTGGCGTTCAAGGCCGGTGTGGTGGAGCGGGACGAGAAGGAGCAGGGGGAGCGGAAGCTGCTCAACCTGGGCCACACCGTGGGCCACGCCATTGAGAAGTGCAGCGATTTTCGCATCCCCCATGGCCACGCCGTGGCGGCGGGGCTGGCAATCATGACCCGTGCGGCGGAAAACCTGGGGTGGATGACAGGCGAGTCCAAGCGGACCCTTGAAGCGGAACGGATTGAAAGCGCCGTGGAAACGCTGGGATTGCCCTCCGCGACAGAATATCCCCCCGCGGCCCTGGCCCAGGCGGCGTTGAGCGACAAAAAGCGGGCGGGAGATAGTATCACGATTGTGGTGCCGAGTAAGATCGGCCGCTGTGAGTTGAAAACGATCCCGGTCATGGAGCTGCAATCCATCATCGAAGCGGGGTGGGCGCTGGAATGAACCTCCGTATCACCCCCGGCCCCCTGGAGGGGACGGTCACCCCGCCCCCCAGCAAGTCCCAGGCCCACCGGGCCATTCTGGCCCAGCTGCTGGCAGGGGGCGGCACCGTCTCCAACCTGGCTGCGTCCCAGGATATTGAGGCCACCCGGCGCTGTGCCGCCGCTCTGAAAACGGAGGGGGACGGCCTGCCCCTGCTGGACTGCGGGGAATCGGGCTCCACCCTGCGGTTTCTGATCCCCATTGCGCTGGCCCTCCGGGGCGGAGGCCGCTTTACCGGCCGGGGCCGGCTGATGGAGCGGCCCCAGAAGCCCTACTTCGATATCTTCAACGAGAAGGGGATTTCCTACGAACAAAAGGACGGAGTCCTCACCCTCCGGGGGGAGCTGGAGCCGGGGGAGTACCGCCTGCCCGGCAACGTGTCCAGCCAGTTTGTCACCGGACTGCTCTACGCCCTGCCCCTCTTGGACGGGGACAGCGAGATCGTCCTGACCTCCAGGCTGGAGGGCTGGGGCTATGTGGATATGACGCTGAACACCCTGGAAAAATTCGGTATTACCACAGAGGAACGGGACACCGGCTGGATTGTCCCTGGCAGACAGGTATACCAGCCCTGCGGCCTCACCGTGGAGGCGGACTGGTCGCAAGCCGCCTTTTGGTATGCCGCAGAGTTTCTGGGTAATTCCGTTCAGGTATCCGGTATGCCGAAGTATTCGCGTCAGGGTGACTCAAAATTCGTTTGGTTCAATCGTAGGCTGGCTATGCCCCGAAACATGGGCTTTTCTGTCGCTGACTGCCCCGACCTGGTGCCGCCTTTGGCCGCTATGGCGGCTCTGCGGAACGGATACACCACCTACCTGGGCAACGCCGCCCGTCTGCGCATCAAGGAGAGCGACCGGCTGTCCTCCGTGACCCAGGTGCTCAACGCCCTGGGCGCTCAGGTGGAGGAGGGACCGGACTTCCTGAAAATCACAGGCAAGGACGGCCTGGCTGGCGGCGTGACGGTAGACTGCTGCAACGACCACCGTATTGCCATGATGGCCGCCGTGGCCGCCACCCGGTGCAGGGAGCCCGTCACCCTCCTGGGGGCGGAGTGTGTCAGTAAGTCCTACCCCAATTTTTGGGATGATTACCGTATGCTGGGAGGGAAATTCGATGTCCTCTGAGTTTGGAAAAATTTTAAAGGTTTCGGTATTTGGCCAGTCCCACGGGACGGCTATCGGGGTGAATATCGACGGCCTGCCCGCCGGGGAGGAGGTCGACCTGGAGGAGCTCCAGCGCTTTCTGGACCGGCGCAGACCGGGGAAGAACCCCCTGTCCACCGCCCGGAATGAGGGGGATGTGCCGGAAATCCTTTCCGGTCTGCTGGATGGCAGGACCTGCGGCGCGCCCCTGTGCGCCGTCATCCGCAACAGCGACCAGCACTCCAGGGATTACGATGATTTGGCCGACAAGCCCCGCCCCGGCCACGCCGACTACACCGCCTGGGTGAAGTGGAAGGGCTGCGCCGATATGCGGGGAGGGGGGCACTTCTCCGGCCGGCTCACCGCCCCTCTGTGCATCGCCGGGGGGATTGCCAAGCAGATTCTGGCCCGCCGGGGGGTCTATGTGGGGGCGCACCTGCGTTCCGTGGGGAACATTTTGGACATGCCCTTTCCGGAGCAGCCTACGGCGGAACTGTTTGCGTCCATCGCTGCAAAGCCCTTTCCCGTTCTGGAGGACAAAAACGGCGAGCTGATGCAGCACACCATCCAGCGGGCCAAGCAGGAGCTGGACTCGGTAGGGGGCGTCATCGAATGCGCCGCCATCGGCCTGCCCGCCGGGCTGGGGGACCCCATGTTCGACGGGGTGGAGAACCGTCTGGCGGCGGCTCTGTTTGGCATTCCGGCGGTGAAGGGGGTGGAGTTCGGCGAGGGCTTTACTGCCGCCTGTCTCCACGGTTCCCAGAATAACGACCCGTTTGCGGTGGAAAACGGCCGGATCGTGGCCGAAACCAACCACGCCGGAGGAATTTTAGGCGGAATCACCACCGGAATGCCCATCCTCCTGCGGGCGGCCATCAAGCCCACCGCGTCCATTGCCAGGGAGCAGCGGACCGTCAGCCTCTCAAGGATGGAGGACGCCCAGCTGCAAATCCACGGCCGCCACGACCCCTGCATCGCCCACCGGGCGGTCCCGGTGGTGGAAGCGGTCACAGCCACTGTAATTTTAGATTTAATGTTGGAGGGAAATCATGGAACTTTCTGAAATTCGTACCAAAATCGACGCGGTAGACGACCAGCTGCTGAAGCTCTTTCTGGAGCGCATGGAGCTGGCGGAGGAGGTGGCCGCCTACAAAAACGAGCACAATCTGCCCATTTTAAACAGGGGCAGGGAGCGGGAAATCCTGGCCAAGGTGACCCAGAAGGCGGGGGACAAGGAGCGCTACGCCTACCACCTGTACTCCACCCTCTTTGAGCTGGCCCGGTCCCGGCAGGCGGAGCTGGTCTCCGCCCCAACCAAGGTGGCGGCCCGAATCAAAGCCGCCCTGGCCTCCAACAGTGAGGTTTTCCCTCAGACGGGGATGGTGGCCTGTCAGGGGGTGGAGGGGGCCAACTCACAGGTGGCTTGCGACCGGCTGCTCCCCCGGGGCAATATCGTCTATGTGAAAAGCTTCGGGGCGGTGGTGTCCGCTGTGGAGTCCGGCCTATGCAAATTCGGCGTCCTGCCCATCGAAAACAGCTCCAACGGCTCTGTCCGGGCGGTGTATCAGCTGCTCCAGGAGCACGACCTGTCGGTGGTTCGTTCCACCCGGCTGTGCATTCGCCACGAGCTGCTGGCCCTGCCCGGAACAAAGCTAGAGGACATCACCGAAATATATTCCCATGAGCAGGCCATCGGCCAGTGCTCCAGGTTCCTGGGCGGCTTGAAGGACGTCAAGGTCATTCCCTGTGACAATACCGCTATGGCGGCCAAAATGGTGGCGAAGAGCGGGAATCCCCACGCCGCCGCCATCTCCTCCCACCCCTGCGCCGACCTCTACGGCCTGGTGTGCGTCAACGGCTCCATCCAGGACAGCGACAACAACTACACCCGCTTTATCTGCGTCACCAAGGACCCGGTGATCTACGCCGGCGCCAACAAGATCAGCCTGATTATTGCCCTGAACAACAAGCCGGGCGCCCTGTATGAGGTGCTGTCCAAGCTGGCCGCTCTGGATATCGACATGACCAAGCTGGAGTCCTGCCCGGTGGCGGGGAGCGATTTTGAGTTTGTCTTTTTCCTGGAGCTGGAGGCCAGTGTGAAGGACCCCAGCGTCCGGGCCTGCCTGGAGGAGATGGAGCGCAGCTGCGCTCAGTTCCAGTTTCTGGGCGGCTACGCGGAAGTGTGACGCTATGGGGGAGAAGATATACGGTCTGCTGGGGCGGAAGCTGGGGCACAGCTGGTCGGTCCCCATCCACCAGGCCCTGGGCTGCGAGGACTACCGCCTCATCGAGCTGGAGCCCGGTCAGTTAGGGGACTTCCTGCGCCGGGAGGACGTAGCTGGCTTGAACGTCACCATCCCCTATAAGCGGGATGTGATGTCCTTCTGCGATGTGATCGATCCGGCGGCGGCGGCCATCGGCTCGGTCAACACCATCGTTCGCCGGGAGGGGAGGCTGTACGGCTATAATACCGACATCGACGGGTTTTTATACATGCTGGACCGGGCAGGCATCTCCCTGACGGACAAGAAGGTGCTTGTCCTGGGCAGCGGCGGGGCGTCCCTCACAGCCCAGGCCGCCGCGAGGCGGGCGGGGGCCCGGAAGATCGTTGTGGTCTCCCGCTCCGGCCCGGACAACTATGAAAATCTGGACCGCCACCAATATTCTGACGTCCTGATCAACACCACCCCCATCGGTATGTGGCCCAATATGGAGGGACGGCCGGTGGATGTATGGTCGCTGGATGTAACGGCGGTGGCGGATGTGATCTACAATCCGGGCCGCACGGAGCTGCTCCTCCAGGCGGAAGAGATCGACCGGGATTTCCACCGGATGTCAGACGCCCCCCGGGACGTACTTGTCAATGCGGGCCTGCGGCCCATCCGATATACCGGGGGCCTGCCCATGCTGGTCCAGCAGGCCAAGCGCGCGGAGGAGCTGTTCTCCGGCAGGGAGATCCCGGACAGCGAGACCGAACGAATCCTGGCCGGTCTCTGGCAGGAGCGGACCAATATCGTCCTGGTGGGGATGCCCGGCTGCGGCAAGACCACTGTGGGCCGGGAGCTGGCCCGGCTGTCCGGAAAGCCCCTTGTGGACCTGGACGAGGAGATTGTCCGCCGGGCAGGGAAGCCCATCCCGGAGATTTTCCGAAGTGAGGGCGAGGGGGCCTTCCGGGACCTGGAGTCCCAGGTGCTGGCGGATGCCTGCGCCCAGGGCGGCCAGATCATCGCCACCGGCGGCGGAGTTGTGCTGCGGAAGGAGAACCGGATTGCCATGCGGCGCACCGGCCGGGTGTATTTCCTGCGCCGGCCGCTGAGCCAGCTGCCCACCGACGGCCGTCCGTTGTCCCAGGCGGGGCGGCTGGAGGAGATGTTCCAGGTGCGGGAACCGCTGTACCAGGCAGTGGCGGACGCGGAGATCGACAACGGAACCACCCCAGCGGGCGCGGCCCACTGGATTTGGAACGAGTTTTGCGGATAATCAGGATAACACAGAAGCAGCGCGTGAGGAATGTCCTCACGCGCTGCTTTTATGTTTTCAGCCAGCGGCCAAAATATGTGCTTTGGAAATGATATGGTGGAGGGAACGATAGCGGTTTTCTAAGCTAAGCCGACGGGGAAGGGGGGATCTCCGGGGACAGCCGGCCGAAGTACCAGCCGGTGGCCCCGTCTTTTTTGCACAGCGCGCCGTTGTGGATGCGCCGCACCACCGACAGCCGGTCTCCGGGCGATACGGGCAGGCGGTAATCGGTGGAGTCCTCGCACCACAGCCTCTCTCCGTCCCGGCGCAGGAACTCGGTGAGGACATACAGGGTCTTGCCCGACTCCAGGTGGCGGCACAGGGACAGCTCCTCCCCCTCTCTCAGCAGCTCCAGGTCAGACCGGCCCCAGCGGATGTTCAGCGGGAAGGCGTTGGGCTTCTGGGGGTCCAGGGCCACGGCGGTGGGCAGGCCGTCCCAGGAGGTCCAGGAGAAGTCCTCGCTGTCCTCCGAGGGGAGGATCAGGGCGTTGAGCTGGCCGTCCAGTTTGAGGACGCAGCCGCCATCGATGGAGATGATTTTCCGGTCTCGGGTGAAGATGGGGGCGGCGGAGGGGATGTGTTCGTCGTAGAGGGTGACAGGCCAGTGGCCCACGACGACCCACTTGCCGAAGCTGAGGCCCTGATTCAGGAAGTCGTCGTTCTTCATGCACCTCCAGCGCTCCAGCTCCTCCATCCCCTCCAAGGACGGGACGCCCCCGTGGACAAAGACCAGATGCTTGGTCTCCACCACGGTGGGCAAAGCCTTGAGCCAGGCCCACTCCTCTGGGTAGGCGGCCCGCAGGTCAGCCCGCAGCTTTGGCAGGTCGTCCAGCTGCTCGAAGCCCCCCTCCCGGGCCAGCTGGCGCAGGGCGGACTCCGGGTGCCGGGGGAGGTAGGAGGAGAAGAAACGCTGGTCCAGCCGGTCGGTCTCGAAGAAGTTGAGGACCAACTCGTCGCAGTTGCCGCAGATGGGGTAGAGGGTGTGGGTCCTGGACAGGGCCATAAGGCGGCGCAGGAGGGGCAGGCTGTCCCGGCCCTTTTCCAGCATGTCGCCCACCAGGATCAGAATGTCGTCCGGGGTCAGCCCCACCTGTTCCATCAGGGCCTGGAAGAAGGGGAGGTTGCCATGGATGTCGCTGACGGCGATAATCCGCCGCCCAAGCGGGAGGTCAGGGCGGATGACAACTGCTTTTTCCATTTATACGTGATAGATGCCCCCGCCGATAAACTCCCGGATCAGGGAGGTCTTGGGGACGTTGTCCGCGGGGATGGGAAGGAAATAGTTCAGGAATTTCAGCAGCCGTTTGGCCTCGATATATTCCTCGCTGTCTTGAGGGACGCCGAAGAGCAGGGGCTGGACATAGGATTTGAGCAGGGCGGTCTCGTAAATCAGGGCGGAGTTGAAAATTACATCGGCGCTGTCCTGGAAGGGGAAGATGTTGTTTTCCTCCCCCCGCCGGACGGAGGGCCACATCTTGATGGTGGCCTGGGCGCTGTAGCCGCGGGTCCGGGCGTCCCGCTCGATGCGCCGCAGGAGGCGGGCGTCAGTGGTGGGGATGCGGTTGTGGTCGTCGATGTTCAGGGTGGTCAGGCAGCTGATATAGACGCGGTACTTGCTCTCCTTGGGCAGGGAGTGGGTGAACTGGTCATTGAGACAGTGGATGCCCTCGATGACCAGTACGTCCCCCTCTTTCAAGGTGAGGTAGCTGCCGTTGTACTCCCGGGCGCCTTTTTTGAAATTGTAGCTGGGGATCTCCACCGTCTCGCCCTTCAGCAGCCGGACCATGTCCGTGTTGAACTGCGCCACGTCCATGGCCCCCAGGCCCTCAAAGTCGTAGTCGCCGTTTTCGTCCCGGGGGGTGTCCTCCCGGTTTTTGAAATAGTTGTCGGTGGCGATGGCGTGGGGCCGCAGGCCGCAGGCCCGCAGCTGAGTGGACAGTCGGTGGGAGAAGGTGGTCTTGCCCGAGGAGGAGGGCCCCGCGATCATGACAAAGCGGACCTCCTTCCGCGCGGCGATCTCGGCGGCAATGTCGCCGATTTTCTTCTCCATCATAGCCTCATGGGCCAGGATAAGGGGGGTGGCGCTGCCCTGGGAGATGGCGGTGTTCAGCTCCGCCACATTGGAAGCGTTCAGCGCCTGGGAGCGGAGGTTGGACGCGTAGAGCTCCCGGAAAACCTTCATGGAGGGCTTGAAGTCCCCCAGATGCTCGGGGTCCTTTTGAGTGGGCAGGCGGAGGATGAAGCCGTTTTCAAACAGCTCCAGGCCGAAGCACTTGACATAGCTGGTATCGGGTACCATATAGCCGTAGAAGTAGTCCACAAAGCCGTCCAGGGAGTAGACGTTGACCCTGGAATTGATCCGGAAGCCCAGAAGCTGGGCCTTGTGGACCAGTCCGGCCTGACGGAAGAGCTCCACGGCGTCATCGGTGCTGATGGACCGCTTCTCAATGGGCAGGGCCTGGGCGGAAAGCTCCCGCATCCGGGCCTCTACCCGGCCCAGCAGGGCCTGGTCCAGGGTGAAACTGCCCCGGGCCAAAATAAAGAGGGCGCTGCTCAGAGAATACTCCACGGACAGCTGGTCCACATGTCCCCGTCCAGCCACATCGTAGAAGGCTTTCAGCATCAGAAAAACCGCGCTGCGCTCGTAGGTCTGAATGCCCGGCTTGTCCTGGGCGGTAATCATCTTCAGAGAGCAGTCCCGGTCCAGCGGCTTGTGGAGCTCGCAGAGCTTTCCGTTCCGGTTGGCCAGGAGAATATCGTGGGGATACCGGTCCTGAACGTCCGCCGCGACGGCGCGGTAGGGCGTCCCTTGGGGGTAGCTGCGGGTCTCGCCGTCTACAGTGACAGTTATCATTCTCTTCTCTTCCGTCATGAATAGGCCTCCTTTATGTATGATAGTCCCGTTGGAGAAATTGGGTGTTCCATATCTGTTTATATCATACGATATTTAGGAGGAAAATACAAGTCCACAAAGCTGAAAATGCTGAACTGCGCGCCGCCCGTCTGGCTCAGGCGGGCAGCGTTTGCCTTTCGGCGGCAGATGTGGTATATTATTATCCAAAGGAGTATGATACCTTATGAACAGTGATAACAGAACGCTCTTCGGGCATTTACCGGACGGCACGGCGGTGGAGGAACTTACTTTGACAGAGGGGGCGGCCTCCTGTTCCATTCTCACCTACGGCGGCGCGCTGCGTTCCCTCAAGGTCCCCGACCGGACGGGCCGTCCGGTGGATGTGGTACTGGGTCTTGACACCCAGGAGGACTACATGATTCAGGACAAGTATTTGGGGGCTCTGATCGGTCGGTACGCCAACCGCATTGGCGGCAGCCGCTTTACCCTGGAGGGCAGGGAGTACCTCCTGCGGGCCAACGACGGGCCGAACCACCTTCACGGCGGTCCGGCGGGGTTTGACAAAAAGGTCTGGAATGTACAGAAGCAGACCGTCTCCTCCGCCACTCTGGCCCTGTTCAGCCCGGATGGGGAGGAGGGCTACCCCGGCGGTCTGGAGGTTACGGTTACCTATACTCTCCGGGACCAGGCGCTGGAGATTGCCTATCGGGCCAAGACCAGCAAGACCACTGTCTGCAATCTAACCAATCATGCCTATTTTAACCTGTCCGGCCATCAGAGCGGAATCATTGACAGGCAGTACATCCAGCTGCTGGCCGACCGATATACCCCGGTGGACAGCAGTCTGATCCCCACCGGGACGGTCGAGGCGGTAGAGGGGACGCCCATGAGTCTGCGGGAACTCCAGCCCATTGGAGGGCGGGAATACGACCACAACTGGGCTGTCCTGGGCTGGGACGGCTCTCTGCGGCCCGCCGCCCGGGCCTGGTCGCCGGACACCGGTATTTTGATGGAGACATTGACGACACTCCCTGGTATCCAGTTTTATACCGGAAATTTTCTGGACGGCTGCCCCAGAGGGAAGGACGGCGCGCCCTATGCCAAACGCTGGGCCTTCTGCCTGGAGACCCAGTATTTTCCCGATTCCCCCCATCACAAGAGCTTCCCCAGCGCGGTATTGCAGGCCGGGAAGGCCTATGAGAGCAGAACGGTCTATCGTTTTGAGATAAAGGGGCGGACAACAGTTTAGATCTGGAAAAATTGCGAAAATCTCCTGAAAGCATCGAATTTCAGGAGGTTTTTGGAGCAGTGCCCGCTGTCGATGTGCTCCCTTTTTAATGGGTTACACCAATTTCAGCTTGGGATTCGATGAAAAACGTTGGGAACGCCCGGGCGATCAGGGACGGGAAAGCGTTGACAAATGGGATGAAACATGCTATGTTAGTGTTATCTAATAGCGTGGCCCCATAAAGGCGAAGGACATATTTTTAAAGGAGGCCCTGGAGGAGAAGCGGGCTTCTGCCTCCCGGGGCCATTGAGACCTTTGACGGAGAAGCGCCGGCACAGGCATAAGGATAACACAAAGCGGTACTGCCTGGGGAGATCCGGGCAGTACTATCTTCTATAAGGGGGAGAACGGTTATGAGTTTGGTTCAAGCGGTTATTTGCAATCAGTTTGCCCTTGTCTGCGGGGAACAGCAGTTAAATCTGAGCAACGGCGGCGTGCTGCACAATTTCCGGAAAATTTTTAAAGTGAACGGCAATGTCATCATCGGGCTGTCCGGGGCCATGGACGGCAACTATTACCTGTTTCAGGACTACCTCAACGTGGAATTTGGACTGAGAGAGGACTGTCCGGACAGCCTGGACGAGGTCTTTGAGAAGGTCACCGCCCGGTATCAGGAGATGGTGGCCCAGGGAGAGTGCGACGTGTTCAGTCTGGTTTGCGGCTGGAACGGCAGGAGCTTCCGGGCCAAGACGTTCTTTGTCACCTCGGCGGAGGGTGAGACCAGCCGAATCACCGATGTGGTGCCGGCCCACGATATGGACGCCAAGGTGATTTCCTGCGGCGATGACAGGCACTATGACAACTTCCTGGCCGGGGTGAACCGGTACGGCTTCAGTATTTTCGGCCTGCAGCGGGCCTTCCGGGACGTGCTGTCCCAGGGGGTCATGTTCGATGACTTCATTGACAAAAATGCCCAGTTTGAAGTGATCCGGCGGCCGGACTAGGAGAGATGTCTGTGTCCAAACTGCCCCATGCGAAGCATTAAATTAAGCGGAATATCCACGGCATTCCCCCTCTCCGGGGGAGGACCCAAAACCGGTATATCAGCCTTCGACATTGTTCGCGAGGCTGATATTTTTTTGTCATACCCCCCGGCTTGTCCTCATATAATTCAGTGAGTAGAAAAGGCGGTGGAAGTGATGACACGAATGACAGCGGCCCAGAGCTGTGAACAGGCTGTTCAGGCCCTGCCCTTCCGGCTGCGGAGGGAGGCCCTCGCCCTGTCCGAGGAGGACAAACGCCGGGCGGAGGAGTTCCGCCTGCGGGTGGGGTGGTCCATGTCGGTGGTGCTGGACGGTGCGGAGCGCTCTCTGGGCGGACCCCCGGTGCGAGGGGAGGAGCTGGAACAGCTGGTAGAGATTGCCAGCCGGGCCTCCCTCCACACGGTGCTGGACCAGGTCCGCCGGGGCTACCTGACGGTGGAGGGGGGCCACCGGATCGGCCTGTGCGGCACGGCGGTCCTCCAGGAGGGGGAAATCCGCAGCCTGCGGGCCCTGTCCTCCGCCAACCTGCGGATAGCCCGACAGGTCAGGGGGGCGGCCGCCCCGATTTTGGACGGGCTGTGCCCCGGCGGACGGCTGGCCGGCACCCTGATTCTGGCGCCTCCCGGCCTGGGCAAGACCACCCTCCTCCGGGATCTGATTCGGTCGGTGTCTGAGGGGGAGGGCTGTGCCCCCTTACGGGTGTCACTGGCCGATGAGCGGGGGGAGGTGGCCGCCCTATACAGCGGCTGTCCCCAGCTGGACGTGGGCTGGCGCACCGATGTGGTGGAGGGCTGTCCCAAGGCCCAGGGGCTGATGCTCCTCCTCCGGGCCATGAACCCCCAGGTGCTGGCGGTGGACGAGGTTACCGCTCCCGAGGATGTGAAGGCCCTCATGACCGCGGCGGGCTGCGGTGTCACCCTGCTGGCCACCGCCCACGGGGAGGGCCGGACCGACCTGGAGTGCCGGTCCCTGTACCGCCCTCTGCTGGAGGAGGGGCTGTTCCGGTTTTTGGTCCGTATCCGCCGGGAGGGGGAGCGGCGTGTCTACATGGTGGAGGAGTTGAGCACATGATTCGTCTTATCGGGGCCGCGCTCGTTGCGGCGGGCGGAGCCTGGCTGGGGCTCCGGGCGGCGGACGGTCTGCGCAGGCGGGCGGTCGCCCTGCGGCAGATGGAGGCCGGCCTGGCCCTTTTGGAGCAGGAGCTGGAGCTGTCCGCCTCCCCTCTGCCCCGGCTGATGGCCTGGGGGGCCGGCCACAGCCAGGGTCCGGCGGCGGAGCTGTTCCGAGGGTGCGCCCAGGGGCTGGACCGGCTGGACCGGGAATCTTTCTCGGCTCTGTGGCGGCGGCTGACGGCGGAGCGGGAGGAGTTGGGGGTGGAGGGACAGGCGGTCCTGCTCCCCCTGGGGGACACTCTGGGCCGCTGTGACGCCCGCCGCCAGCGGGAGGCCCTGTCCGCCACCCGGCGCCGGCTGGAGGAGCTGGCTGTCCGCCAGGAGGCGGACAGCCGCCGACAGGGGAGGGCCTATCAGGCCCTGGGCCTGTCCGGCGGGGCTTTTCTGGTGATTTTGCTGCTGTAAGGGGGGGCGATGGCCGGCCCCTATATATCCAAACCTACGAAAGAGGGCGCTTACATATGGAAGTTGATCTGATCTTCAAAATCGCGGCCATCGGCATTCTGGTGGCGGTGCTGAACCAGGTGCTCAGCCGGGCGGGCCGGGACGAGCAGGCCATGATGACCACCCTGGCGGGGCTGGTGGTGGTGCTGATGATGGTGGTCCAGGAGATCGCCAATCTGTTCGACCTGGTAAAGAACCTCTTCGGGCTGTGATGGAGGTCATGGTAAAGCTGGCCGCCGTGGGGGTGACGGCGGTGGTGCTCAGCGCGGTTTTGAAGAAAAATACCCCCGAGCTGGCCCTGCTGCTGGCCCTGGCCGCCGGGCTGTGGATGCTGTTCCTGGTGGCCGACGGCCTGGGGGCGGTGGTTGTCCTGATGGAGGAGCTGGCGGGACAGGCCGGCCTGTCCGAGGTGCTGCTGGAGCCGGTGGTCAAGACGGTGGCCCTGTCCATCCTCACCAAGCTGACAGTGGAGATCTGCCGGTCGGCGGGGGAGGGGGGCGTGGCCGCTTTTGTAGAGACGGCGGGGGCGGTGCTGGCCCTGCTGGTGGCGCTGCCTCTGGTCCGGGCGGTGGCACAGTTGATGGGGGAGCTGCTGACATGAGGCGTGTGATCGTATTTTGCGCACTGGCTGTCCTGTGTACGGTTCCCGCCCTGGGGGCGGAACTGGCCGTCCCGGAGCTGGACCGGATCTGGGAGCAGGCGGAGGGCTATGGCGTGACACAGGGGGAGTCTCTGGACGACGGCCTGTCCGGGCTCCTCACCGGCGCCCTGGGACAGGTGGGGCTGCTCTTTCGGACAAGCCTGTCTACCGGGGTGAAGCTGGCGACGGTGGTGCTGCTGTGCTCCCTGGCCTACAGCGCCAGGGCGGGAGAGGAGAGCGCCCTCCAGGCGGTAAATCTGGCCGGAGCGCTGGCCATCACCGCCCTGACCATGACGGATATGGCGGTGATGATCGGCCTGGGCCGGGACACCCTGGGGCGGATGGAGGCCTTTTCCAACCTGCTCCTGCCCGCTATGGCAGTGCTGACGGCGGCCGCCGGGAATATCACCGCCGCCGCTGCCCGCCAGGGGGCCACCGTGCTCTTCTCCCAGCTGCTGATTACCGCCATGGACCGGCTGCTGGTCCCCCTGGTCTACGCCTTTGTGGCTGTCCACTGTGCCCACGCCGCCGTGGGCAATCCCGGCCTGAAAAAACTGGCCGACCTGCTGAAGGGGGCCATTACCTTTTTCCTCACCGCCCTGCTGCTGGCCTTTGTGGGCTATCTCACCGCCAGCGGGGCCATCGCGGGCAGCGTGGACGCCGCCGCCATCAAAGCGGCCAAGCTGGCCATCTCCCGGGCCATCCCGGTGGTGGGGGGCATCCTGGCTGATGCCTCCGAGTCGGTGCTGGCCGGGGCGGGAGCCCTGAAGGGCACCGTGGGGGCGGCGGGACTGCTGGTGGTGCTGGCCATCTGCCTGACACCCTTCCTCCGGCTGGCCCTCCAGTATCTGGTCTACAAGGGGGTGGCCGCTCTGTGCGCCACGGTGGCCCAGCCCAAGCTGGCCGGCCTCATTGACGCCATCGGCTCCGCCTTCGGGCTGGTGCTGGGGATGACAGGGGCGGGGGCGCTGGTACTGCTGGTGAGCCTGGTATCCGCCATCCAGGCGGTGGCCCCGTGATGGGGGCGGCGCGGGGGTGGCTGCTGGCCGTCATTGCCGCCAGCCTGCTGTGCGCTCTGGCCGACGCCCTCATGCCGCAAGGGGCGGTGAAGCGGGTGGGAAAACTGGTGTGCGGTTTGGTGCTTATAGCGGCGATTCTGTCCCCGGCGGCCAGTCTGGACTTGGCGGAGGGCCGGGACTGGCTGGAGGACTATTTTGCCAATTTGGACAGCCGGACGGCGGAGCTGAAAGAGACGGTCAACAGTCAGCGAAAAGCCATCATAGAAGGGGAGTGCGGCGCATATATTGTGGACAAGGCGGAAGAATTTGGCTGGACCTGCACCGCCCGAGTGGTGTGTGAGCCCACAGAGGAGGGGCTGTACCTCCCGGTCAGGGCGGAGGTGTCCGGCCCGCTGACAGAGGAGGCCCGGGCCCGGCTGTGCCGCGTCCTGGCGGAGGACCTGGGCATTCCGGAGGAAGCCCAGCTTTACATCGAGGAGGAGGAAATGCCGTGAAATGGAAGTGGCCCGAAGCGGCCCAGCGGTGGAAGGGGGCGCTGCGGAGGTATCAATATGTGCTGTTGGTGATAGCGGTGGGGGCGGTGCTCCTGCTGCTGCCCACCGGCGGGCGGGACAGCCCCCAGCCGGAGGAGCCCGCCCGGGAGGAGGGGGCGTCCTTCGACCTGGAGGCCTTTGAGAAAAAGCTGGCCCAGACCCTCTCCCAAATCGAGGGGGCGGGGGAGACCCGGGTGGTCCTCACCCTGGACGGCGGCAGCCGCCAGGTGCTGGCCCGAAACCAGGACCGGGAGGGGGACGGGGGCTCGTCCAATACGGTGGTCACTGTAGGAAAGGGCTCCGGCCAGCAGGAGGTGGTCCCCCTTCAGACGGTGGCCCCCCAGTTCCGGGGCGCCCTTGTCGTCTGTCCTGGGGGCGGCAGCGCCCAGGTGCGGCTGAAGCTCATCGAGGCGGTATCCGCGCTCACCGGCCTGGGCAGCGACCGGATCTCGGTGTGCCAGGGGGGTTAAAAGCCTCCCTCAGAGAGGGAGCCTGAATATCAAAAAACGAGGAGGAATTACGATGAGAACGAAAAAGTCCGACTGGTCCCAGCTGTGGAAGCGGAACGCGGTGGTGGCGGCAATCGCCCTGTTTGTGTGCGCGGCGGTCTATCTCAACTGGAACTACAGCAAAGACGCAGACACCGACGCGGGTAAGACCCTGGGGCAGTCCGCCATGGTGGGCGGCAAAACCCAGGATCCCCTGCTGAACGGGGACAGTTCCGCCGCGGCGGGGACCCAGGACGGCGAGAACGGCGACGGTGCGCAGACCGCCGGGGATGCCCAGACAGGGGCTGGGTCAGCTTACTTTGCCACAGCCCGGCTCAACCGCCAGCAGGCCAGGGACAGCGCTCTGTCTCTGCTTCAGGACGCGGCCTCCCGGGAGGACGCCGACGACGCGGTGAAAAACCAGCTCAATGACAACATTCAGACTATGGCCGACTACACCGTCACCGAGGCCCAGATTGAAAACCTGGTTATCGCCAAAGGCTATATCGACTGTGTGGCCTTTATCGGGGAGGATGCCCTGTCCTTGGCCGTGGCCGCCCCGGAGGGTGGGCTGACCGAGGCGGATACCGCAAAAATTGTGGATGTAGTGAATCAGACCGCCGACTTCACCGCGGACCAGATCAAGATCATCCCGGTGGAATGAGCAAAAAGAAAGGCTGCTTTCGCAGCCTTTCTTTTTAACGTCAATCGGGAGGTCAGGGGGCTTTGGGGTATTCGGTGCAGAGCAGCCGGTAGGGGGGCTCATCCTCTTCGATCTCGGGAAAACGCCCGATGGGTTCATAGAACCGATTGTCGTTCTCGTCGTCGTTGCACATGGATACCTCGCCCAGCAGGACAGGGCCGGTGCCCGGCTCCAGCTCGAAGTCGTGGTACATGTAGGGATAGATGGTGATGCTCTCGCCGGGCTTCAGCTTGACCTGGGTCCCCGCGGGTACGGAGAAAGCCCGACCGTCGCAGTGCGCCGTGACGGCGGTATCGGCAAATTCGCCGCTTTCGGTGGAGTTGTAGACCCGGATCAGCACATTTCCGCCCCCGCGGTTGATGATATCCTCCATCTTGTTCCAGTGGAAGTGCATGGGGGCCATCTGTCCCTCCCTGATGTAGAGAAGCTTCTCCGCGTAGGTCTTGGTGTACTTGTGGGGCAGCTTCACGTTGCCATTGCGCAGGGTAATCAGAGAGAAGCCCACCTGGTCGAACCGGCCCAGGCCGTAGTCGGTGATATCCCACCCCAGCATGTTGTCGCGGACCTCGTCGTACTCATGGCCCAGGATGCTCCAGTCCTCCGGCGTGAAGCCGCAGAAGGGCGGCAGCTGAAAGCCGCATGTGCGGATCATGGCCTCCATTTCCCGCAAAGCCGCGTTGATTTCCGAACGCTTCATCACAATACCTCCCTGTTATACTATAAATCCACCTCTGGCATCAGCTCCTGGCCTACGATGTCCAGCACGTGGTCGATCAGTGCCACCTCCTGGGGGGTAAAGCGATCCCGCACCCGGTCCATGACCTCCCGGACATAGCTGCTGCTCAAGTTATAGTAGTCATGAAACTTCTGTGTGGGCCGCAGGTGGTACTCCCGCCGGTCGTTGGGGGACTGAATTTTCTCTACATAGCCCTTCCGAATCAGGCTGTTCACCTTGTAGGCGGCGTTGGGCGACGAGATATTCACAAAGGAGGCGAACTCGTTGATTGTGGGCTCGTTCAGAGCCCGGATGATCTCCATGCAGAAGGTCTCCACCGCCGTCAGGCTGGCCTCTCTCGTCTGAAACCTGGAAAAGACGGCCTGATAGAAATGCAGCTTAAATTTGGTATAAATCCGGTCAAAGCTCTCCTCCAGCACCTTGTTTCCCCTCCGATTCCTGCGAACTAAAGCCATTATACCCCAAAATCCTCCGTTCCGCAAGGGGAATCGGGCCGGTCGGTGAGGGCGAAGGTGAGCTCCGCCCTGCAGGCCAGTTTGCCCTCCACCCGGGCCTCCGCCGTGCCGAAGCCCACCGGTCCCTTCCGGGCGGTGAGCTGGCACTCCAGCTCCAGCACGTCGCCGGGCCGGACCTGACGCTTGAAGCGGGCGTTCTTGATGCCGCCGAAGAGGGCCAGCCTGCCCCTGCTGCCCGCCTCGGTGAGGATGGCCACCGCCCCCACCTGGGCCAGAGCCTCGATGATGAGAACGCCGGGCATCACCTTGAAGCCGGGGAAGTGGCCCTGGAAAAAGGGCTCATTGGCGGTGACGCACTTGATCCCTTTCGCCTCCTGGCCGGGGGTGCACTCCACAATTTTGTCTACCAGCAGGAAGGGGTAGCGGTGGGGCAGAATGGCCTCGATCTGGTCGATGTTCAGTTCCATAACATCATTCCTCCCACTTCTTCAGCACGATGGCCGCGTTGTGCCCGCCGAAGCCCAGGGAGTTGGACAGGGCGATTTTAATGTCCGCCTGTCGGCCCCGGTTGGGGACGATGTCCAGGTCGCAGGCCGGGTCGGGGACCTGATAGCCGACGGTAGCGGGGACAAAGCCCTCCCCCAGAGCCATGGCGGTGAAGATGGCCTCCACCGCCCCCGCCGCCCCCAGCAGGTGGCCGGTCATGGACTTGGTGGAGCTGACCATCAGCTCCTTGGCGTGGCTGCCGAATACTGTGTGGATGGCCGCCGTCTCGCTCTCGTCGTTGAGGGGGGTGGAGGTGCCGTGGGCGTTGATGTAGTCCACCTCGCCCGACTCCAGTCCCGCGTCGGCCAGGGCCTGGGCCATGCAGGCCGCGCCCCCCGCCCCGCCGGGAGCGGGGGCGGTGATGTGGTGGGCGTCGCAGTTGGCGCCGCAGCCCGCCACTTCGGCGTAAATTTTGGCGCCCCGGGCCTGGGCATGGCCCAGCTCCTCCAGCAGGAGGGCGCCGGCCCCTTCCCCCATAACAAAGCCGGAGCGCTCAGCGTCGAAGGGGATGGAGGCGCGGAGGGGGTCGCTCCCCTCGTGGAGGGCCTTCATGGCGGTAAAGCCCCCCATAGCCAGAGGCGTGATGGCCGCCTCCGCCCCGCCGCACAGCATCACCTCAGCGTAGCCGTCCCGGATGTAACGAAAGGCGTCTCCCACGGCGTTGGTCCCCCCGGCGCAGGCGGTAACCACGCAGGAACACATGCCTGTGAAACCGAAGCGGATGGCCATATGGCCCGCCGCCATATT
Source organism: Lawsonibacter sp. (assembly GCA_022799835.1). Taxonomy (GTDB): domain Bacteria; phylum Bacillota; class Clostridia; order Oscillospirales; family Oscillospiraceae; genus Lawsonibacter. The sequence goes on from JAAWPF010000024.1 coordinate 18,549, forward strand.
GGAGATAATCATGGGAATCATGAAGGGGGAGACCGTGTCATAGCCCCGTTCCTCGCCCCGCCTGTGGGCCTGGCCCACTGTCTCAAAGCCGCCGATCCCGCTGGAGAAGATGACGCCGCAGCGGTCCAGGCGCTCCTTTTTCCGGTCCAGGCCGGAATCCGCCATGCACTCGTCGGCGGCGATGAGCGCCAGCTGGGTAAAGCGGTCCATCTTTTTGCTCTCCCGTCTGCCCAGCAGGGCGTCAATGTCCAGATTTTTTACCTCACCGGCCAGCTTCACCTTCATCTCCGACGTGTCGTACCGGGTGATGGGCCCGATCCCGCACGTCCCGGCCTTGACGGCCGCCCAGCTCTCGGCCACGGAATTTCCCACCGGGTTGACGGTGCCCATGCCGGTAATCACAACTCTGCGCTTTTCCATCTCTTTCACCTCATTAAACGGCCATGCCGCCGTCTACGCACAGCACCTGTCCGGTGATGTA
>JAAWPF010000025.1 GCA_022799835.1 Lawsonibacter sp.
ATGAGGACCTGATCCGCCGGGGACTGCGGTTCCAGATGGACTGGACCGCCGCGGGCTGCGTGGTGGCCGACGAGGCCGCCAGCGGCCGGGAGGGGCTGGAGAAGATCGGCCTGCTCCGCCCCGACGTGGTGGTCACCGACGTGCGGATGCCCGATATGGACGGGCTGGAAATGCTGAAGCGGGGGCTGGAGGTATGTCCCTTCGACGCCATTGTGGTCTCGGGCTACGGCGAGTTCGACTACGCCCAGCAGGCCATCCGCCTGGGGGTGGCGGAGTACCTGCTCAAGCCGGTGGACTTCAATGACCTGCGCGGCTGCATCCAGAAGATCGTGGCCCGGCGGCGGCAGCGGCAGCAGGGGGGACAGGACCCATCTGCTCCGCCTCTGGTCCCAAACATCGACCCGGCCGCTGTTACCAACCGCTACGCCGCCCGGATGCTGCGGTACATCCAGGAGCACTACGCTGAGCGTATCTCTCTCACCGACCTGAGCCAGGAGCTGAATGTCTCCTGCACCCATCTGAACGCCAAGTTCAAGGCGGAGGTGGGTTACACCTTCCACGACTTTCTTAACCACTACCGGATCAGCCGGGCGGTGGAGCTGCAGAAGCAGGGGACCTGGAAGCTCTATGAGATCGCGGAGATGGTGGGCTTTTCTGACTATAAATACTTCAATAAGGTCTATAAGAAGTATGTGGGTTATCCGCCCAACAAGAGCCTGTCCTGACAGCAAAAACACCGGACGCCCAAGGACGTCCGGTGTTTGGTTCTCTATCTGGAGGTCTCCCGCTGGAATTTTGCCAGATAGGCGTCCTGGAGCAGCTTGAGCCGCCCGGGGTCCTTTCCCCCCACGGGGATACCGTCGATGGACTCCACCATCATGCACAGGGCGCTGGAGCTGGTGACGATGACCTCATCGGCGTTCATCAGCTCCACCATAGAGAAGGGCTCCTCCAGGACGGGGATGCCGTGCTCCTTCGACAGAGCAAGCAGGTGCTTGCGGGTGATGCCGGGGAGGATCAGCTCATCGGTGGGGGCGGTGCGCAGCACGCCGTCCTTTAAAATGGAGATGTTGCTGTGGGCGCACTCAGTGACCCGGCTGCCCCGATGGAGCACCGCCTCGTCGCAGCCCCGCTCCGCCGCCCGCTGGTTGGCCAGCACGCTGGGGATCAGGTTCAGCGTCTTGATGTGGCACAGGTTGAAGCGGTGGTCCTCCAGCGAAATCAGCCGGTAGGGCACGTCCATGGGCTTCATGGAGTGGGGCTTGACAAAGATCATCAGGGAGGGGTCCACACCCTCCGGGAAAACATGGTTCCGGGGACCGTTGCCCCGGGTGACCTGCCAGTAGAGGAAGTGGATGGGACTGTCCTCCGCCGCGTCCACCACCTTCTGCAGCTCCGACTTGACTGTCTCCCGCCCCATTTTGAAGGGGATCTCCAGCAGCCGCAGGCTGTTATACATTCGGTCCAGGTGTTCCTCCAGGGCGAAGGGAACCCGATTTGCCACGCAGGTGGCCTCGTAGATCCCGTCGCCGAAGTAGAGGGCCCGGTCCCCCATAGGAACCTGCATCTCCTCCAGGGGCCCCATGACCCCGTTGTAATAGCCGACACTTTCCCACATATCGATTCCTTCCTTCCTGTTTAATACACCCGGTTTTTCTTTTCCTCGTAAGCCTGAAACGCTTTCCAGGCGATCCAGGCGCACAGGGCCCCGATCAGCGCCCCCACCAGCACGTCGGTGGGGTAGTGGACCCCCACATACAGCCGGGACAGGCCCATCAGCACGGCCAGCACCACCACAAAAATCCGCTCCCCCTTCTGGGGCAGGGCCCGGGCCCAGCTGAGACCGGCGGCAAAGGCGGCGCAGGTGTGGCCCGAGGGGAAGGAGTTGGGGTCCTTTTCGGTCACCAGCGGCGTAATGGGCCAGACCAGCCAGGGCCGGGCCCGCTCCACCAGGGGCTTGATGGTGACGTTGGTCACCAGCAGCCCCAAGATCATGGCGCACAGGGCCAGAACTCCCGCCCTCCGGGTCGATTTATGAAACAGCATCGCCAAGGATAGGGCAATGAACAGCAGCCCCGCATCCCCCAGCTTGGTGTAAAACGACACAATCGGGTCCAGCCAGGGCTGGTGCAGGCCCTGAATGGCCACCAGCAGCTGGCCGTCCAGCCGCAGCAGGGTATCCAGCATATTTTCCACTCCTCTCAAAAATTATGTAAACCGCTATCTTGACGACATACCATTCCTTGACTATAATAGAATAAAAAGCGCTGTAAGTCAACGCTGTTTTTATGATCCTTGCATATTGGAGGTCCCGTTTTTGAAGCAAATTCTCTGCCTGTCCAGTGAACCTTGGTCAAACCAGCTGCCCGGGCGCACCCAGCAGCTGCTCTCCCGCCTGAGAGATGTTCAGATTTTATATTTTTCTCCGGCTCAGAGCCGGAGGGACCGGGCCTTTCGGCAGAAGGGCCGGAGAGTCCGGCCCAATGTGACGGCCTATACCCTGCCTCCCATACCCTTTCCCATTCCGGAACAGCGCCGGCTCCTGTTTCGGATGGCCTGGAACAGAGTGGCCCGGTTTATCCGGGATACGGCCAGAAACCGGCATTTTACCGAGCCCCTGCTGTGGACCACCCACCCCCGGCACATCCACCTGCTGGACCGGCTGGAGTACGGCGCTCTGGTCTATGACTGCGACCGGGACTGGGAGGGGCTGACCCCGAACTGGGAGGGCAGTCTGGCCCAGGCGGCGGATGTGGTCTTTACCGCGTCCTCTCTGCTGGCCGACCGGCTGTCCCCCTGCAGCGGCAACATCGCCCTGCTGCCCAACGGCATCAACCTGCCCCTGTTCGACTCCGGCGCGTCCCGGGCCGACCCCCTTCCCGGGGTGACGGCCCCCATCATCGGCTGGAGCGGCACCATCCGGCGCGCGTTGGACCTGTCCCCAGTGCTTTACGCCGCCCAGGCCAGGCCCGACTGGGGCTTTCTGCTGCTGGGCGCCGTGGAGAAGGATAACCCCTTCCTCAGCCGGCTGAACAAGCTGTCCAATGTCTTTCTGCCCGGTCCCCGGCCGGTGACGGAGGTGCCCGACTGGCTGTACCGCTGCGACGTACTTATCGACCTGCTGCGGGAGGACCAGCCCTATAACGATGTTGCCTCCCCACGGCTTTACGAATATCTGGCCACCGGCAAGCCGGTGGTCACCATGCTGTGGCCGGGGCAGGTGGAGCGCTTCCCCGATGTGGTGTATAACGCCCGGGACCTGGAGGAGTTTGTAACTTTGTGTGGCCACGCCCTGGAGGAGGCCCCCGGTTTCGTCTCCCGGCGGCGGATGGACCAGGCTGTCCAGGCCGCGTGGTCTGTCCGGACCCAGGAGGTGGAGCGCATCCTCACTACCGCGGGACTGTTATAACCTTTTTTTCTTGTACAAGCCTACGAAATTAATTCCGCCTCTTGCCAAATTCCGCGCTTTCCGATAAAATGGTATCCTACGACAGAGAGGGGTGGCTGATATGCGGTGCTGTTTCCAACTCCGACAGCTTTACGGCCCCAATCCGTCCAAAACTGCCCCATAATACGCGTCCAGGCTATCTGTCCACTTGCAGATAGCCTGCGCTTTTTTGGAATGAAAAAGGAGTGTTGACTGATGAAAAAAGTAGCTGTTATCATGGGCTCTGATTCCGACTGGCCGGTGGTCAAGGGGGCGTGCGCCCAGCTGGACGAGTTCGGCATCCCCTATGAGGCCCACATTCTCTCCGCCCACCGCACCCCCGCCGCCGCCGCCGAGTTTGCCCGGGGCGCCCGGACAAACGGTTTCGGCGTACTGATTTGCGCGGCCGGCATGGCCGCCCATCTGGCCGGGGCCTTCGCCGGCAGCTCCACCCTGCCTGTCATCGGCATCCCCATGAAGGGCGGCGCCGTGGACGGCCTGGATGCCCTGCTGGCCACCGTCCAGATGCCCAGCGGCATCCCCGTGGCCACCGTGGCCATCAACGGGGCAAAGAACGCCGCTGTCCTGGCCGCCCAGATCCTGGCCGTCTCCGACGATGCCCTGGCCGCCAAGCTGGACGCTGCCCGGGACAAAATGGCCGCTCAGATCGCCGAAAAGGAAGCCAGGCTCCAGGCGGAGCTCAAAGGCTGAGCGCAAGGAGGAACACCGAATGGGTGGTTTTTTTGGAGCCGTCTCCACACAGGACGTCTCTCTTGATATCTTTTTTGGAGTGGACTACCACTCCCACCTGGGTACCCGCCGGGGCGGCATGATTATCTATGACAGCAAGGACGGCTTTCAGCGGCAGATTCACTCTATCGAAAATACTCCCTTCCGCACCAAGTTCGAGAAGGACCTGGCCGACTTCCACGGCACCTCCGGCATCGGCTGCATCAGCGACACCGACCCCCAGCCCCTGCTGGTCCGGTCCCACCTGGGGCTGTATGCCATCACCACCGTGGGCATCATCAACAACGCCGAGGCACTGGTGAATCTATATTTCTCCGACCACGGCCACCAGTTCATGGCCATGAGCTCGGGCAAGGTCAACTCCACCGAGCTGGCCGCCGCGCTTATCAATCAGAAGGACGACCTGGTGGAGGGCATCCTCCACGCCCAGGAGCTGATTGACGGCTCCATCACCCTGCTGATTCTCACCGACCGGGGGGAGATCATCGCCGCCCGGGACCGGATGGGCCGCCTGCCCGTTCTCATTGGCAAGGGAGAGGCGGGGTATTGCGTGTCCTTTGAGTCCTTCGCCTATCACAAGCTGAACTATACCGACGCCTATGAGCTGGGCCCCCGGGAGATTGTCCGGATACGCCCCGACGGCTATGAGATCATCTCGCCCGCTGGGAGCGAGATGAAGATATGCGCCTTTCTCTGGACCTACTACGGCTACCCCAACTCCAACTACGAGGGGGTCAATGTGGAGGTCATGCGCTACCGCAACGGCACCATTATGGCCCGGGATGAGGAAAAGCGGGGCGTTTTGCCGGAGGTAGACTATGTGGCCGGCGTCCCCGACTCGGGCGTTCCCCACGCCATCGGCTACGCCAACGCCAGCGGCGCCCACTTCGCCCGGCCCTTTGTGAAATACACCCCCACCTGGCCCCGGTCCTTCATGCCCGCCAACCAGGACGTGCGCAACCAGGTGGCCAAAATGAAGCAAATCCCTGTTCCGGAGCTGATTCAGGACAAAAAGCTGCTCTTTGTGGACGACTCCATCGTCCGGGGCACCCAGCTGCGGGAGACGGTGGAATTTCTCTACGAGTCAGGCGCTAAAGAGGTCCACATGCGCTCCGCCTGCCCCCCCATTATGTACAGCTGCAAGTATCTGAACTTCTCCCGGGGCAACTCAGACATGGACCTGCTTGCCCGGCGCATCATCCAGGAGCTGGAGGGAGACGCGGGTCAGGAGCACCTGGAGGAGTATGCTGACGTCGGAACAGAGCGTGGACAGTGCATGTTGAAAAGCATCTGCGAGAAGTTCGGCTTCGACTCCCTGGGCTACCAATCCCTGGACGGCCTTCTGGAGGCCATCGGCATCGACCGGAGCAAGGTCTGCACCTATTGCTGGTCGGGGAAAGAATAATGCCGTGCGGACGGACATGGTCCGCCCGCACGATACCTGTCAGATTACGATAGAGACGGGCGGATGATATCCGCCCCTACATCACAAATTTATGGAGGTTCTCCCATGGAAAATTCTCATTCCGCCTCCTACGCCGCCGCCGGCGTGGACATTGAGGCCGGCTACAAGGGCGTCCAGCTGATGAAACAGCATGTGGCCCGGACGATGATCCCCGGGGTGGTCAGCGGCATCGGCGGCTTCGGCGGCCTGTTCGCCCCTGACGTGGCCGGGATGAAGGAGCCTGTGCTGGTCAGCGGCACCGACGGCGTGGGCACCAAGATCCGCGTCGCCCAGCTGATGGATAAGCACGACACCATCGGCATCGACTGTGTGGCCATGTGCGTCAACGACGTCATCTGCTGCGGGGCCAAGCCCCTCTTTTTCCTGGACTACATCGCCATCGGCAAGAATGAGCCGGAGAAGGTGGCCGAAATGGTCTCCGGTGTGGCCGAGGGCTGCGTCCGGGCGGGCTGCGCCCTCATCGGCGGCGAGACCGCCGAGCACCCCGGTCTGATGAAGCCTGACGACTACGACCTGGCCGGCTTCACCGTGGGCGTCGTGGACAGGGAAAAGATGCTCGACCCCAGTCAAGTCAAGGCCGGAGACGTTATCCTCTCTCTGCCTTCCACCGGTATCCACTCCAACGGCTTCTCCCTGGTGCGCAAGGTGCTCAACATCGAACACGCCAAACTGGACGAGTGGTCGGAAGAACTGGGCGGCGAGCTGGGCGGCGTCCTGCTGGAGCCCACCGCCATCTATGTCAAGCCCGTTTTGGCCGCGATTGAGGCCGCCCAGGTCCACGGCATCAGCCACATCACCGGCGGCGGCTTCTATGAGAACATCCCCCGCTGCCTGCCTGACGGACTGCGGGCCAAAATCAGCAAAGACGCCCTGATAGTCCCCCCCATCTTCCATCTGCTACAGCGGCTGGGCAGTATCCCGGAGCACGACATGTTCAACACGTTCAATATGGGCACCGGCATGGTGCTGGTAGTGGCCAAGGAGGACGTGGACAAGGCGGTGGCCGCCCTCAACGGCGCGGGCCAGCAGGGCGTCCGGGTCATCGGCGAGGTCGTGGCCGGGGAGACCGGCGTGGAGCTGCTGTGATGAAAAACATCGCTGTTTTAGTCTCCGGGGGCGGGACCAATTTGCAGGCCCTCATTGACGCCCAGGCCCGGAGGGAGATCAACGGCGGGGAGATCGGCATGGTGGTCTCCTCCAACCCGGAGGCCTACGCTCTGGAACGGGCCAAGCAGGCCAATATTCCGGGCTATGTCCTGCCCAGAAAGGGCTGGAAATCCAACCAGGCCTACACCGAGGCCCTGGTAAGCCTGCTCCGGGAGATGGGGGCGGACATCGTGGTACTGGCCGGTTTTATGGTCATCCTCACGGAGGAGATTGTGGAGGCCTATCCCAACAAGATCCTCAATGTCCATCCCGCCCTGATCCCCTCCTTCTGCGGCAAGGGGGCCTATGGCCTCCACGTCCACGAGCAGGCTCTGGCCTACGGCGTGAAGGTCACCGGGGCCACCGTCCACCTGGTCACCGCTGAACCGGACGGCGGGCCCATCGTGCTGCAAAAGGCCATCGACGTCCTGCCCGGGGACACCCCGGAGAGCCTCCAGCGCCGGGTAATGGAGGAGTGCGAGTGGAAGCTGCTGCCTAAGGCGGTGGACCTGCTGTGCCGGGACAACCTGAAGGTAGAAGGACGTACTGTAAAAATCATTGGAGGACGTGTAACCGTATGATCGACTTAAATAAATATCTTTCGGAAAACCCCTACCCCGGCCGGGGCATCCTCATGGGCCGGACGGTCAATAACCGGGCGGTGGTGGCTTACTTCATCATGGGCCGCAGTGGGAACAGCCGCAACCGGATTTTTGAGTACACCGAGGACGGCATCCGCACCAAGGCCTTTGACGAGAGCAAGATGACCGACCCCTCTCTGATTATTTACCACCCCGTCCGGCTGCTGCCCAACGGCCTGCTGGTGGTGACCAACGGCGACCAGACCGACACCATCGCCGAGCACATCGCCCAGGGCCACTGCTACCGTCACGCCCTTATACAGCGGAAATTCGAGCCCGACGGCCCCAACTGGACCCCCCGCATCTCCGGGGTGATGAAGCCGGACGGGAGCTATAATCTGTCCATCCTCAAGAGCATGGACGGCGACCCCGCCTGCTGCTGCCGGTACTTCTACGAGTACGACAACCCCGTCCCCGGGGTGGGCCACTTCATCCACACCTACCAGAGCGACGGCGATCCCCTGCCCTCCTTCCAGGGCGAGCCCCGGGCGGTGGAACTGGGTGCGCTGACCGAGGCCCACGAGCTGGCCGAGCCCCTGTGGGACAGCCTGAACGAGGACAACAAGGTGTCTCTCTATGTCCGGCTCATCGACCTGAACGGCGGCGGACCGGACAGCTATATCATCAACAAACACAGCTAGGAGGACGCTGCAATGGGCATTTTTGACCGCTTCAAGAAACAGGAGAAGTCCCCTGAGCCTGAACCGGAGCCCAAGGCCGCTCCCGCTCCGGAGGCCGGACTGATTGACTTCCACCCCTACGACACCGGACTGCCCGAGGCCGTCCGGGCGCTGGAGGCGGATCTCCAGAAGCTGAACACCAACAGCCGCCGCCCCTGTGACCGGGACGCTTTTATCGCCCTGCTGGCGGGCATCTCCGCCCTGCGCAAGACCCCCGGCATCCCCGGTCCCGGCGAGTCCGGCCCCAACTATTTTATCACGCTGCCCAAGTGCGCCGACCGCCCGGCGGAGCTGGCGTGCCAGGCCCACCTGGAAGGGGTCTTCGGCATCACGGACAATGTGTCCATGCTGGAGTTCTGCAACCGGGAGCTGCGCTGCCACAACAACTATCTGGACTTCGAAGGCTTCTGGGAGGGCCGTCCGCCCTTCTCCCTGGAGGAGCTGGGCCAGAAGAACAAAGATGCCCTGGAATTTTTCCAGGTGGCCCGGGACTTCTCCGCCCAGTTCTACCCCATCGTGGGCCACAAGGGCTACTTGGCCTGGGACATCAGCGAGTGCGTGGGCCATCTCCGGGCGGGGTACGCCTGCGGCCTGCTGTCCCGGGAGGAGTTCGACTCACTGGCGGAGTACTGGATCGTCCAGGCTCAGATTTTTGAGGACTGGACCGACTTCGCCGTCAGTCTGGTGTGCGGCGAACTGTACTGGGACTTCCGGGGCGGCTCCAAGCTGCCCGAGCTGAACAAGGGCCTGGACCTGTGGTCCAGACTGGTCACTACCCTCCTGAACGACGGCGCCGCCTGGGCCAGCGGCCTGTGGTACGTCCCTCCCCGAGAGAAGGAGTACAAGCTGTGGGCCCCGGAGTTCAAGCTCTACCTCCCCGGCTGGGAGGGCCCCAGCGGCTGCTTCGCCACCGACCATATCACCGTCCTGGGCAAGAAGGTGGGCTGGTGCTACCGGGAACAGCCCAGCGAGGGCCGCCCCGACAGCGGCTGGCGGTTCTTCTCCGGCGAGGAGGATAACGACTATGTCAACGACATTGACCACACCGACGTCTACGACCTGAACACCATCTGCAACTACGACCCGGATATCCTGCTTCTGCTCACCGCCCCCGTGGGCACCGCCTACGCCCGGGGCGCGGACGGAAAATTCCACGCGGAGCAATACACGCCATCGGAGGATTGATGTGATGTCAACCGCGAAAGCATTGGCGCAAGCCTATTATGACGGCCTGAAGGAGGCCTACTACAGCTATGACGGCCAGGAGGTGTGGGACCGCTTCGAGTCTGCTGTCCGCGGGGCCAGCCAGGAGGACATCAACTGGCTGCTGAAATTCTACCCAGACGCTCCCGAAAGCCTGATCGAGCTTTTAAAGCTGGTGGACGGCACCTACTACCGGGAGTATTTTGGGGAAAAGGTGCTCCTCTATTTCCTGGGCTCCGACTACGAGGGCTTCCCCTACTATCTCCTGTCCGCCCGACAGATGGTGGACACAAAAAACCAGTTTCGCCAGTGGGGGGACTACCTCATCAACCGGGAGTATGACGACATCCCGGTGGACGAGGGGGTCTGCGACGACATGGACAAGCTGAACTTTCTCCACTTCTCCGACTGCTGCAACAACGGCGGCACCTCCCAGCTGTTCCTCGACTTCTCTCCCTCCGCCAAGGGCAGGAAGGGACAGGTCCTGCGTTTCTTCCACGACCCGGACGAGATGGTCATTGTGGCGGACAGCTTCGACGAGTATCTGCAAATGCTTATAGACAATGAGTACGACTTCATCGACGAGGATTCTGTGGAAGAATAAGAGAAAAAACGAAGTTTTTCTCAAAGTTTCTTTTCGGTTCCTTTTCTTTGAAAAGAAAAGGAACAAAAACCCGAAAGGAGTGCAAGCAATGACCGAACTGGAACTGAAATACGGCTGCAACCCCAACCAGAAGCCCGCCCGCATCTTTATGGAGAACGGCGAGCTGCCCCTGGAGGTGCTCAACGGCAAGCCGGGGTACATCAACTTTATGGACGCCCTCAACTCCTGGCAGCTGGTGAAGGCCCTGAAACAGGCCACCGGCCTGCCCGCCGCCGCTTCCTTCAAGCATGTCTCCCCCGCCGGGGCGGCCCTGGGCCTGCCGCTGAATGACACGGAGCGGCAGATATACTTTGCCCCCCAGGGGGAGCTGTCCCCCATCGCCTGCGCCTACATCCGGGCCCGGGGGGCGGACCGGCTGTGCTCCTTCGGGGACTGGGCGGCTCTGTCTGACACCTGTGACGAAGACACCGCCCGCTTCCTGGCCCTGGAGGTGTCCGACGGCGTCATCGCCCCGGACTACACCCCGGAGGCCCTGGAGATTTTGAAAACCAAGCGCAAGGGCGGGTACAATGTGGTTAAAATTGACCCCAGCTACACCCCCGCCCCCATCGAGCGGCGGAACATCTTCGGCATCACCTTTGAGCAGGGGTACAACGACCTGGCCATTGACGAGGAAATGCTGAAAAATATTGTCACGAAAAACAAGGACCTGCCCCAGAGCGCTAAAAACGACATGCTGCTGGCCCTCATCACCCTGAAGTACACCCAGTCCAACTCCGTCTGCTATGTCAAGGACGGCATGACCATCGGCGTGGGGGCCGGCCAGCAGAGCCGCATCCACTGCACCCGTCTGGCGGGCAGCAAGGCGGATATCTGGTGGCTGCGCCAGCATCCCTGGGTCCTGGAGCTGGACTTTTTGGAGGAGATCCGCCGTCCGGAGCGGGACAACGCCATCGACCAGTATATCGCAGACTTTACAGCCCTCACCCGAGGGGGGGTCTGGAAGCAGTTTTTCAAAACCTGCCCCAAGGACCTGACTCCCGCTGTCAAAGAGGAATGGATTGCCCAGTGCCTCACCGGCGTTACCCTGGGCTCCGACGCCTTCTTCCCCTTCGGCGACAACGTGGAGCGGGCCCACCAGTCCGGCGTGCAGTATATCGCCCAGCCCGGTGGCTCCATCCGGGACGATCAGGTCATTGAGACGGCGGACAAATTCGGCATGGTCATGGCCTTTACCGGAATAAGATTGTTCCACCACTGAGCACGCGGCCATGACCTCATCGGAAGATTTTCTGATCCGGAACGGGGTTCTGGCCGTCTACAAGGGCTACGGCGGCCTTGTAGAGGTTCCGGAGGGGGTGACGAAGATCGGCAGGGAGGCTTTCAGCGGCTGCGCGGGCCTGGAGCGGGTGACCCTGCCGGAGAGCGTTACCGAGATTGGCTACCAGGCCTTTGCCGGATGCGCCGGCCTCCGCCGTGTCAACCTGCCCGCCGGGCTGAAGCGGCTGGACATAGGAGCCTTTTCCGACTGCGCCTCTCTGACGGAAATCGCCATTCTGGATGGCCTGACCTCCGTCAGCCAGCGCCTCTTCTCCGGCTGCTCGGCGCTGACCCGGGTCACCCTTCCGGAGGGCATAACAAGAATCGGCCCCTTCGCCTTCGCCCAGTGCCAGCGGCTGACCGGCATTAATCTCCCCGCCGGGCTGGCCGCTATCGGACAGAACGCCTTCACCGGCTGCGGCGACCTGTCCCATATCTCCATACCGGAGGGTATCACTGAGCTGAGCACCGGACTTTTCAGCAGCTGTCATGGCCTGATTGGCGTCACCCTCCCCAAGGGCCTGAAAAAAATCGGCATGGAGGCCTTTGGCGGCTGCTCCAACCTGACGGAGATCTCCCTCCCGGAGGAGCTGGAGGAGATTGGCCCCGTCGCTTTCTCCAACTGTATCCGCCTCGCCCGTATCACCCTCCCGGAGGGGCTGAAAAAGCTGGGGCTGGGGGCTTTTGGCCACTGCAAGGCCCTGCGGGAGATCACGGTCCCGGAGGGGGTGGCCCAGTTGGAACACGAACTTTTTAACGAGTGCGCCGCCCTGGAGCGGGTCCGCCTGCCCTCCCATCTGACCCAGCTGCCCGAGCACCTGCTCCTGCGGTGTGAGGCCCTTGCCGACCTTCAGGCTGACGGGGTTCCCCTGGCCGGCCTGCCCGACAGCCGGTGCAAGCGGGCGGCGGCGGTCAACTTCGCCCGCCGGACGGTGGAGGGCGAGACCTTCCCGGAGGACAGGCGGGCGGAATTTATCAAATATATCCGAAGTCAAAAAAAGAAACTGGCTCCGCTGGCTACGAACCATCCAGAACTGCGCCAGTTCATGGCGGCGGAGCATATTGAAATTCCAGAATGAGGTGTATACAATGGGAATGCTTGACCGTTTTAAGAAAAAAGATGCGGCTCCAGAAGCGACCGCCCCAGCGGCGGAACGTAAGCCCTTTGGAGCCACACTGGTTGAGATTGCGCAGGCGATCTCCGGCGGGGATGCGGCGGTCTTAAAGGATATCTCCGCCTGTACAGAAGATCCGCTGGCTTGGTTTGAGGCCCATCAGGACCGCTATGAGGAGCGGAGCGTGGATTCCGACAGTGATGTAGAGTTGATCCAGTGGCTGGGGCTGGTGGACATCCTGGAGGAGCACGGCTGGGTCTGCGAGCGGGACTGGAAGGACGAGCTGGAGGATTTTTCCTATTTTGTCCAGAACCTCCACGGCTTTCAGCAGCTGGGGCTGGAGCTGGACCCGGACTGGCTTGACGAGGACGAGGATATCTCCGCATGGTGCGGCGTCCTGACGGAAAAGTGGGAGGGGGTCTGTGTCGCCGCAATCGACATTGACAGCGACAGCTATGTCCTTTTCCCCACTTCCACCGCCCAGCTTGCCGATTTACAGCGGTTGGCCGGTGAAATCGGTCAACGCATCGACGCCGCGGAACGTATGTAAAAGGAGGACTCTTATGAAAGTCTTAGTAGTAGGCGGAGGCGGGCGGGAGCACGCCATCTGCTGGAAGCTGGCCCAGTCGCCCAAGGTGACAAAATTATACTGCGCCCCGGGCAACGGGGGCATCGCCCAGGTGGCCCAGTGCGTGCCCATCAAGGCCACCGACGTGGACGGGATGGTGCGGTGGGCCAAGGAAAACGCTATGGACTTTGTCATGGTGGCCCCGGACGACCCCCTGGCCCTGGGCATGGTGGACGCCCTGGAGGCGGCGGGCATCCCCGCCTTCGGCCCCCAGGCCAACGCCGCTATCATTGAGGCCAGCAAGGCCTTTTCCAAGGAGCTGATGAAAAAGTACCGCATCCCCACCGCCAGGTATGAGACCTTCACCGACCTGGACCGAGCCCTGGCCTACATCCGGGAGCAGGGCGCGCCCATCGTGGTCAAGGCGGACGGCCTGGCCCTGGGCAAGGGGGTGGTGGTGGCCTCCACGGTAGCCGAGGCCGAGACCGCCGTCCGGGAGATGATGGAGGACAAAAAATTCGGCGAGAGCGGCTCCACCGTGGTCATTGAGGAGTGCATGGTTGGCCCCGAGGTGACGGTGCTGGCCTTCTGCGACGGGGAGCACCTGGTCCCCATGCTGTCCAGCCAGGACCACAAGCGGGCCTATGACGGCAACCAGGGTCCCAACACCGGCGGTATGGGGGCCTTCTGCCCCTCTCCCAAGTACACCCCGGATATCGCCGAGCGCTGCATGAACGAGATCTTCCTGCCTACGGTCGCCGCCCTCAAGGCGGAGGGGAGGCCCTTCAAGGGGGTCATTTACTTCGGACTTATGTTAACCAAGGACGGCCCCAGGGTGGTGGAGTACAACGCCCGCTTCGGTGACCCGGAGACCCAGCCCATCCTGTCCATGCTGGACACCGACCTGCTGGACATCTTCCAGGCCTGCGTGGACGGCACGCTGGACAAGGTTGAGATCAAGTGGAAGTCCAGCGCGGCCTGCTGTCTGGTACTGGCCTCCGGGGGCTACCCGGTGAAGTATCAGAGCGGCTACCCCATCTCCGGGCTGGAGGAAGCGGAAAGGCTGGGGGCCACCGTCTTTCACGCAGGGACGAAGCAGGCGGACAACGGGGAAATCCTCACCGCCGGGGGCCGGGTGCTGGGGGTCACCGCCACGGGGGACACCCTGGAACAGGCCATCGAAAAGGCCTACGCCGCCGCCAAACCCATCTCCTTCCAGGACATGCACTTCCGCACTGACATCGGCAAGGTTTGAGACAAACGCCGCCGCCCGTGAGGGCGGCGGCGCTTTCATCAATCCGTCAAAACATTGTCCACCACAAAGCGGATCTGGCTGACTTCCCCGCTCATCCTCAGATATTCCTCCTCCTGCTCCGGGTCGCTGGGGTCCCACTGGACATCGCTGGCGTTATAGAGAAGATAGGTCCCCTCCTTTGTCGTCATGATATAGCGGCACGCGGCGTAATTCCACTCACCTCCGTTGTTCACCTGCTCCTCGGTCAGCTGTTCAGGCCACAGGGTGATATAGAACAGCATCCCCAGGTCGTTTCCCTCCTGTTGGCCTTTCTCCCGAATCAAATTGCTGTAGCAGGAATAGGTGCTCTCCCCGTTTTTTTCCAGCGTATACCGATCCTTCCACTGGTCCGGCATGATGAGCGTCAGGTCGGTGCCCGAGAGCTCGACCGTCTCCTGCTCCACCGGCACCTCCCGGCTGAAGGCCAGCGCCCCCACGGTGAAGCTGGCCGCCATCATGGCCGCGGCGACAGCCACCGCCAAAAGGCGGCGGGCTCCCCCTCTCCTCTTATGCTGGCGGTACTGGGCGTCCTCCACCAGCTGGTCGTCGATATTTCCGATGCGGTCTGCAAACTGTCTCTTATTCATAACTCAATATCCTCGCTTTCTAAAAATTCCCGCAGCTTTTGGCGGGTGTGGTAGAGCATGGATTTCACCTTGCTCGGGGAATAGCCGGTATGGCGGCAGATATGTTCAATGGAGTCGAAATACCAGTAGCGGCGGATAAAAACGGTCCGCTTCTCCGCCCCCAGGGACCAGAGAAAATCGTCAATGGCCGCCTCAACGCGCTGATTTTCCACCTCGTCCTCCACGCTGGTCCGGCCGGACACGCAGTCCTCCAATTCCTCCAGGGAACAGACCGCCTCCTCACTGCGCTTGGCGGCGGTGAGGTAGTCGAAGCGTTTCAGCGCCAGGTTTCGGACAATCCGCCCCACAAAGGCGGAGAACCGTTCCGGCCGCTGGGGCGGGATGGCGTTCCACAGGCCCAGCCAGGTGTCGTTGACGCACTCCTCGCTGTCCTCCGGGCTGGACAGGATGTTTTGGGCAATGTACTGGCACAGCCGGCCATATTTTATGGAGGTCTCCCGGATGGCCTCCTCGGCCCGTTTCCAGTAGAGCTCTATGATCTGTCTGTCCTCCACAACAGGCCTCCTCTCTTTGTACTCAAAAGCGCTTTCACTCTATTAGTACGGTTTTTCGTCCGGCGGTTGCAATATTTTTTATGATAACACAAAAGCGGAGCGGACAGCAAATGCTGTCCGCTCCCGGAGTATATGCGATTCAGGACAGAACGCTGAAATCGAACTGGTCCGCCAGGCTCTCCAGCCCCTTTTGGTCGATGGGCACCGCGGCGAAGGTCTCGTCCCCCTCGGTGCCGTTGAGGACATTGATAAAGAGGAAGCCCTCCTCCAGGTCGGCCCAGATGAAGCTCCGGTGGGGCCCCAGAGACAGCTTCACCGGCACGCCGTCCTTGGTCTGGTAGTCCCAGTCCTGATAGTCGGCCAGATTTCCCACATTCAGGGACACGGTGTCCAGATAGCCCTTTCTGCTGTAGTGGAACTGGTAGCTCACCGCGCTGTAGTCGGGCCCCAGGTCGGCGTCGCCGTCAAAGGCGCAGGTGCCGTCGTCATAGGCGTAGCCGAAGAAGCCGATGTTCATATCGGACAGGAAGGTGGGCCCGAACCGCTCCAGCCAGGCCTCCCGGTCGGGCACATCCTCTATGGCCCGGTGGAGCTTTAAGCCGTACTTATCCACGATCTCGTCCAGCTTCTCCGCCATGGTCTGGTCATAAACAGAATACACATCATATTTGGGGTCCAGGCCGGTCGGGTCATTGCTGAAGTGTTTGTCCGATACATAGTCCCAATAAAAGTCGTTCCACTCCGCGCAGGCCTGATTTTCCGGGGTGTCGGCATAGCCCTGGAGGGAGATCATGTCCACCACTCTGTCCTCATAGCTGATATCGCCGGTGCTCGCGTCCACATGGGGGATCTGGATAGCGGTCCTGTCCGGGAAGGCCAGGTCCCGCAGGCCGAAGAGGTTGAGGGCCACGGCGGTGGCCGTCATGGCAGCCATCAGGGCGACGATGGCCGCCAGGGCAACAAAGGTTCGGACCGGGAAATGCTGTTTCTTCATAATTTGATAGTCCTCCACATTGATCTGGACGGATGTATGGACCTGGGAAAACACTTCCTTATAAAGATCTTTATTCTTCATCCTGCCATACCTCCGTCAATTTTGTTTTCAGCTTCTGCCGCGCGCGGGACAGGCGGGTGGTGACAACAGAGGGCTTTACCCCCAGAAGCTGGGCAATCTTGTTCACGCTCAGCTCCTCGTAGTAGAACAGATAGAGTACCGTCCGGTACCGCTCGGGCAGGGCCATAACCTGGCTGTAGACCTCGCTGTGCTCCGGCTGCTGGAACTGTACCGACGCCTTCACGTTCTCCAGGCTCTCGTGCCGCCGGAGCTTGGCCCAGCGCAGGCCGTTTTTGCACTGGTTGATGGTCACCCGGATAATCCAATACCGGGCATGCTCCTCGTTTTCAAAGGACTCCCCCCGCTGGAACAGCTTGAGCAGTACGTCCTGGACGGTGTCGTCCGCGTCATAAGGGCTGCCGTAGTAGTTCAGGGCGATGCGGTACACCGTGTCCTTGTACCGCTCGGCCAGGGGAATAAATTCCGTCTGTGTCATATCGTCTCTCACGCTCTTTCTCTGGAAGGCCTTCACCAAGAATACACCTGGGGGGGCCTGTTTGTCACAGAAAGGGAAAAATATTTGAGAAAAAATTTTTCTGTCGGCCTGTGACATTTTTACCCGCTCAGGTGTATTTGTAAGCAGAAGCAAAGAAAGGGGATACTCCTATGAATGACAGAACCATATCAAGCCTTCTGATCGCCCTGGCCTACGCGCTGGCGCTGGCCCTCACTCTGATTGCCTGCGGCACGTCCGGCGGCCTGTCCTCCGTCCCGCCTGGCTCAGGGGATGCCTCCAGCCGGCTCCCCGCCTCCTCCGGCCAGCCCTCTGGCGGCGGTACCTCCCAGTCCAAGGCCCAGGGTTCAGCCATGACCCAGGGTTCAGCCATGGCCCAGGCTTACCAGGACGCGCTGGAGGACATTTACAATAAGCGAGTCTATCCCAACGGCGACCTGGTGGACCTCCTGCCGGACGCCCGGATGGAGGAGAACCACTTTGCCCTCTTTGATGTAGACGGCGACGGAACTACGGAGCTGCTCTACCGGAACGATAACTCCACCATGGCAGGCATGGTGACCAATATCTACAGCTTCCATGAGGACACCGGAAAGCTGTATCTGGAGCTGTCCGGCTTCGTGGGCATGACCTTCTATGACAACGGCGTCATCCGGGTGATGGCCTCCCACAACCACGGGCTATCCGGACGGGACGATTTCTGGCCCTTCGCCCTCTACCAGTACGACACGGGCGGCGACGGCTACCTGATGACGGGTTATGCGGATGGCTGGGAAAAGGAGACTTTCCCGGAGGACTGGGATGGCAATCCCTTTCCCGACGATGTGGACCAGGACGGCGACGGAATGATATACCTCCTCACCTTCGGCGGCCAGGAGGTGGCTGCCACTCAGTTGGACGGCCCGGACTTTGAAAAGTGGCTGGACACCTATGTCGCCGGGGCGGCGGAGCTGGATATCCCCTGGCAGGACATGACCCCGGAGAATATCCAGGCCATCACCGGGCTGAGCTTCCCTTATTGATTTTGAAAGCCCCGTTTTGTAAGCCTGAAACAGGAAAAACTTATCAAGCCCAGCCCGGAAACTGCGCTGCCGCAGGACCTCCGGGCTTTTCCATACCCACTCGCGGTTCCGCTGCCTGAAAAATATGAAAAACCTATATGCTTTTTTTGAAATTTGTGGTATGATGATAAATACCACCAGTATGGAGTGGAATTTACACCGGAGGGGGAGAGACAGTGAAGAAAAAGCAGGCGGTTCTTGGAATGCTTCTGACCGTGTTCGTTTTGCTGAGCGGCTGTCTGTTCCGCTCCCCGGATGACCTGTACCGCCAGCCGGAGCGGTCGACGGGCTATGAAAAGCTCAGCGCGGCGATTCGCTCGGTCCGGACGGGGCTGGAGGCGGAGTTCGGCACCCAAGTGGAGGACGCCACCATTATGTCCGGAGACAACACAGCCAATATCCAGCTCCAGGACCTGGACGGGGACGGAAGGCGGGAGAGCGCGGTCACCTTCCTCCGGGTGCCGGGCATTGAAAAACCCCTGAAGATCTATATCTTTACCCAAATTGGGGAGGAGTATGTGGTCACCGGTGTGGTGGAGGGCGAGGGCAACGCCATCTTTGCCATCGACTACGCCCAGATCAACGGCGAGGGCCGGAAGGAGCTGGCGGTCAACTGGCAGATCAGC
>JAAWPF010000026.1 GCA_022799835.1 Lawsonibacter sp.
ATATCGCTTGCTCCGACTTTTTTCAAAAGTCAGAGCGCGCTCATTGCGCTGCTCCTCCTTTCCAAATCGAACCCGCTTCGCTGGGCTTCGATTTGGTTTGGGGAGCAATCTCGAAAGAAAATCGATTTTACCCACTTATTGCACGTCGGAGCAAGCTGCATATCGCTTGCTCCGACTTTTTTCAAAAGTCAGAGCGCGCTCATTGCGCTGCTCCTCCTCTCCAAATCGAACCCGCTTACCCGCAAGGGGTACGCCGCATTTGTAAGATAGAAGCTGCCAAATCTACTTCAAGGAGGACCTCTAACAATGAAAAAATTTTTAGGGACAACAAAAATCACGGTTGCCGCGCTGCTGACATAAGTACGTCACTCCCACTTTTACCGATGTGGAGAAGGGCTACTACTACGTCTACGTGGAGGAGGCCGTGGAGAATGGTTGGATTAAAGGCTATGGTGACGGCCGGCTTGGCCCAGAGGACAAGGTCACCTATGCCCAGATGTGCGTCATGCTGACCACCGCCTTCTTCAAGGATACCCTGGATAACTATTCTGGGCAGAAGCCCTGGTATGTTCCTTACTGCAATGCGGGTAATGACCTGGGGCTGCTGGATGGGACCGCCATTGAGGGTAAGCACACCAGCGAGGCGGAGGTCTCCAAGCATGTGAGCCGGTATGATATGGCGCAGATGGTCTACAATGCGATGAAGGCAGCTAACAAGAAGATGCCCACCAACATTGAGATCTTCAATGCCCGTATGGCCACAGCTGACTGGGATGCCATTCCCCGGAACTACCGTGATGCAGTGGATACCTGCAAGGCGGCTAAGATCATCAATGGTATCGATAACCAGGGCACCTTTGCTGGCGATGGTCCTATGACTCGGGCACAGGCTGCCATCGTCCTGGTGAAGCTGAGTAAGATCGAGACCTCCCAGGAGAAGCCGGTGGACCCCGATCCGGTCGATCCCAAGCCTGAGACGCCTACTGAAATTGAGAGAAGCCCCTTTGCCTTTAAGGATTCCAGCGAGACGGTTGGCAGTATGATGCGTCGGCTGAATGATGAGGCTCCGAACTACTTTGAGGGCTATCTGATTATATCTTTGGCAAAAATGCCCCTGTAACAAAGCATCAGAATTTTGATCAGCTTAAGATTGGCGATGTTATCTGGATGAAAGATAGCTCCACTGGCTATGACCACGTCGTCATGGTGACTGGGTTTGAGGCTGATAAGTATATTGGAAATTATTTCATGCGCGGTGAGGGAAATAATAGCAGTGTCGTCCATTGGGATGTAAAGGGATATTGGGCACACTGGACTGATACCCAGTACGCAGAGTCTTATATCTACTCTCGCTACTGATTGACCTCAAAAGAGGCCAGCTTTACAAGCTGGCCTCTTTTCTATATCGCTTGCTCCGGCTTTTTTGTTCTTAACAAGCAAACTCTAGTCCCGCCGCTCCCAATCATTCTGACAGCACTCCCGGAATCTGGCCGCGAAAGACGGTTCCTCCCCGTTGGCGTACAGGTGGGAGATATCCCCAAAGCCCAACATCCGGAAGCAGGCGATCCCCTCCCGGCGTTCCTCTGTCACTACGGTGGTGACAGAGGAGGGGGCGGCGCAGCAGCCGTGCCACACGACCATGGGGGAGACATTCAGCAGATGACTGAGCAGCACACAGGTCACGCCGAAGTGGCAGAAGAGTATGATTGTATCGTTGTTTGGGGCAAAGGCCCGGTAACAGTGGCCCTCCCGGCGGTAGCCGTGGCGCTCCAGCAGGCGGTCCAGCTCTCCCGCCACCCAGTCGTATCGCTCTTTGACGCCCCCCTCCCGCATAGCCGGGGCCCGGTACCACTGGTCCCGGAGGAAAAAGCGCTCCTCCGCCGTCCAGTCCTGGGGGAGCCAGTCCCAGGGGATCATTTTATGGTCCGATACATCAGGCCGCCAAATCGGGGCATCGAACTCCCGCAGCCACAGACACTCCTCCGCCGTCCGGTTCACCGCCTTCAAGGTGAGGGACGCGGTGTCCCTCGCCCGGCCCAGCGGCGACACATAATACGCTTTAGCGGGAATTTGAGCCAGCCTCCGGGCCAAAAAACCGGCCTCCCGCCAGCCTTTTTCTGTCAGGGAGTCGTGCTCGTAATCCGGCTCCGCGTGGCGCACAAGCAGCAATTTCATCAATAGCACCCTTTTCCGCCGTGTCAGCTGTTCTTTTCATACAAAAACTTCTCCGGCAGCTCCACCTTGAAGTCCGCCGCCAGGGCTCGGAAATCATCAGGCCGGATGGTCTGGCGCTTGTAGGGCTGCATCGCCCGGACCTTGACCAGGATCTCGGCGGATTTCTCCACCGTGTGCATCAGGCCGAAGGTGAGATCGAAATCCTCCCCGGAGCAAAACAGGCCATGGTGGGCCCAGACAGCCACATCATACTCCTTCATCAGCTCCGAGGTAGCCACCGCGATATCCCGTCCGCCGGGCACCATCCAGGGCACCACGCCGACGCCGGCGGGGAACACCACCGGACACTCGGTGGCCATCTCCCACAGCTCCCGGGTAAAGGCCTCGCTGGTGGGGGGCAGGGCGAAGGTCAGGGCGATGATATTGGCGGGGTGGGCGTGGTAGATGACCCGGTGCCTGCCAGCTGTGACCACAGCCTTGACCTCGTGGTTCATCAGGTGGGTGGGCAGCTCGCTGGTGGGGCGGCCCCCGTTGACCAGGCCCCAGCAGACGCGGTAGTTCTCCCCCTTTCCGTCCAGCTCAATGAGGCAGAAGGAGTCCTCCGGCTTGATGGTGACGTTGCGGAAATACTTCCCGGAGCCGGTGACCAGGAAATACTCCCCCGCCAGCCTGGGGACACCGGTGCCGATTGGCCTCCACTGGCCGGGGGTCAGCTCCTCCCTGACGGACTCGACCTCCTCGGGCTTGATACGGTAGCTGAGGTTGCCGCCGTTGCGCTCGTGCCAGCCCTGGAGCCAGCCGTCCTCCGCCATGCGCATAAAGCCTTTGACAAATTCCGCGTCCAATACTTTCATGAGATCGCTTCCTTTCAGATGTTTCGGCGTGTAGGGGCGGATATTCTCCGCCCCCGCAGACGTTATTCAGGCGGTCCCTACCTCGTCACAATATCCACCGGGACATTGAAGATTTTGGCTACCTTCAAAATAGTGTCAATATGCCGCCCTGAGGCCGCCGCCATGTGGTGGGTGGGTCCAGCCTCGCTCCACTTGTTGCAGAACTCCCGGGCCCCGCAGGTGAAGCGGGTGCGCATATTGGTGTCGCCAAAGGTGAAGATGGGGCCCTCCTCGTTGACCCCCTCGGCCACCACGAACTTGAAATGGCCGTCCCGGTCCTGGGTGATGCCCAGGTAGGTGACCGGGCCCAGGTGGGGGTAGAACTGGGTGAGGTAGCCGCCGCCCGTCTTGCCGTGGAACACGGGGACAATCTTCATGGTGGGCTTTTGGGCGGAGATGTCCGCGTCGCCCGAGCCGCTGTGGCCGATGATGCAGATATCCTCTTTAAAGTCGATGGAGTACATCTCGGACAGCTGGCCCATGCCTGCGATGGTCTTGAGGATGGACATAGCCATAGCCACTTTAATATCCCCCTCCACAGCGCAGGCAACCCCCTGCTTGATGAGCATGGAAAAAGCGGGGATGAGCATACTGTCCAGCACGCCCGCCTTGCCCTGGGCGAAGCCGTCGTAGTGGGAGGCGATAAAGGCAATCTGTTCCTCCTTCACCCACCGCTCAAAGGCTGCTACATACCGGGCCATCTCCCAGACCTTCTCCACCGTGCCGCCGCCCTCAATCTCGAAAGTGTCCAGGATATCCTGGGCCTTGGCCCGGATGGCATCCTCATCGGTGACATCGTCGGCGATGGCCCACAGCTTCTCCCAGTCGAATTGCTTGGTATACAGGAACATCCGATGGTAGAGGTTGGTCTCGTCGATGTACAGATCCATCATGCCGGGGTAGGGCCGGCCAATCTGGGCCAGGTTGGTATCCCGGAAGCGGCGGCGCACCTGGGCGGCTCTGCACCAGTCCTCAATCTCCGCCTGGACCCGGGGGTCTCCTCCCTCGGCAACCCCAGTGATGACAGCGTGGCGCTTGCCCGCCCGCTCCAGGTCGGCCACCATCTCACCCACCGCGCCGCAGGCGTACAGCTCGCCCAGCCAGGTTGCGGTATCAGTATTCTCATAATCGGGAGCCAGCTTCTTCTGGAGGTTGACCAGCACTACAGGCACGTCCAGGTCCCGGACGGCCGGAAGCATGTTGTAGGAGGTGGCGTAGGTCAGCAGCTGGAGTATGACCAGGTCCACATCGGCGGCCCGGAATTTGTCCCCCGCCGCCTGGGACAGCTCCTTGGTGGTGACCAGACCGCCGTCAATGAGCTCCACGGTGTCGGGGAGCAGCTTTTTAAAGGCCTTGTACTGGGCCTGAAACTCGGGCACCAGGGCGGGGAACTGGGGCAGGTAGGCCCCCAGGGCGATGGAAAATACGCCGATCCTCGCTTTTGTGTTCACTAACATGAGATGACCCCCTCCATTTGAATTTTCAGATTTCCCAGGGCGGTGGCCTCGATGGGCAGGGCCACCACCTCTTTGCCTGTGGCCTCCTGGGTCAGCCGGTTCAAGAACTGATTCTTTGCCCCGCCGCCCACGATATACAGCTTCTCATAGGTCTTTCCCGTATTTTCCTCCAACTCCCGGATGGCGTCCCGGTAGCTCAGGGCCAGGGAGCGGTAGGCGCAGCGGAAGTAGTCCCCCACGCTCCGGGGCTTGACCGGCAGCGCCTCGTCAAAGACAGCCCTCATGCGCTCCGGAGCCAGAAAAGCCTGGCCGTTGGCGTCCACAGTCCCGTCAAAGCTGCTGGCCTCCGCCTCCCGGACAATCTCCGGGAAGGGCTTGTCCGGACACAGCTCATCCCGCAGACGGTTGGCCAGCCACATCCCCATGATGTTCTTCTGGTAGCGGACGCAGCCCACTCCGCCCTCGTTGGAGTAGTTGGCGGCCATACTCTTCTCATCTGTGAGGGGCTTGGGGGACTTCACCCCCAGCAGCGACCAGGTGCCAGAGGAGATGTAGAGCTGCTCCCCCTCCATCGGGATGCCCTCCACGGCGGAGGCGGTGTCATGGGTGGCACACAGTATGGCCTTGATTCCCTTGTACGCCCCCAAAACCGCCCCCGGTTGGGTCAGCTTGGGGAACAGGCGGGCGGGCAGGCCCAGTTTTTCCGTCAGCTCCAAATCAAACTCCCGGGTCCCGGCGTTCACCAGCCCGGTGGTGGTGGCGTTGGTATACTCCTTCACCTTGGTCCCGGTGAGCCTCCACAGGAGATATTCCGGCACCATGAGGAAATCTGTAGCCCCCTCCAGCCGCCCCCGCTCCAAATCGTCACAGAGCTGATAGAGGGTGTTGAAGGGCTGGAACTGGCAGCCGGTGCGGGCGTACAGCTCCTCAAAGGGGACCTTTCGGTGTACCGCCGGAATGACCGCCCGCGTCCGGCCGTCCCGGTAGGCATGGCAGGGCAGGACCGCCTCCTCCCCCCGGAGGAGCACATAATCCACCCCCCAGGTGTCGATGGAGAAGCTGTCAAGGTTAGGGAACCGCTCCAGCGCCCTGTCAACGCCCGCCTTGACGTGCTCCAGAAGGGCGTCTGCATCCCAGGTCAGGCGGCCGTCCCGCTCCCGCACGCCGTTGGGAAAGCGAAAGACCTCCTCCGTCCTGACCGCTCCCCCCTCCCGCCAGCCTACGATATGCCGTCCGCTGGAGGCGCCGATGTCAATGGCTAAATAATAGTGTTCCATACCTTCCTCCTGTCCCAGTGTGTCTCTCTCCCGTGGCTGGTTGTTTTTATGATACCACATCCACGTTCGCAGGTCCAGAAAAACCTGGTATTGACTTTTGCTTTCTTTTGCTGCATGCTATAGTAAGTCGCCTGATATCAGCAGATACACCGCTTTACTGGCAGAATGGCAGGAGGAACTACTATGGCAATCGAAAAAGTAAGAGCCTATCTTGAGACCTTTGGCGCCGCGGACCGGGTGCGGGAGTTTGATGTGTCCAGCGCCACCGTGGATTTGGCGGCGCTGGCACTGAACTGCGAGCCCAGCCGGATCGCCAAGACGCTGTCCTTTCTGGTGGAGGGCCGCGCCGTCCTGATTGTCATGGCGGGGGACGCCAAAATTGACAACCACAAGTACAAGGCCCAGTTCGGCGCAAAGGCCAAGATGCTCACCCCGGACGAGGTAGAGACGCTGGTGGGCCACGCGGTGGGCGGCGTGTGCCCCTTTGGCGTCAACGAGGGCGTAACCGTCTATCTGGATGTCTCCCTCAAGCGGTTTGAGACGGTCTTCCCCGCCTGCGGCAGCGGCAGCAGCGCCATCGAGCTGTCCATTCCCGAGCTGGAGCAATACTCCGGCTATACTGCCTGGGTGGACGTGGGCAAGGGGTGGGGATAGCCGCTCCCGACATGCCGCAATCAGGATAGGAAAACACCCCTCTGGGCCGGCCGGAGAGACCCCATCCGCCCCCGTGTTTGCCGAGTAACCGAAAAAATTTCCGCCACGGCTGTGGCGGAAATTTTTTGTTTTAGAATGTTACCAGCGGTTGAAGCCCCGCAGGACCAAAACCTGGCTGTTCATTCCCTTGCTCATGTCGCTGGCCAGGAAGAGGGCGGCGTCCCCCATGGTCTCCGTGCTGAACACGTCGCCGCCGGCTTGGAGGATGAACTCCCGGCGCTCCGACTTCTGGAACAGCTCGGTGTCCACCGGGCCGGGACAGATGGCGTTGATGCGGATGTTCCGCTCCAGCTTGCGCACCTCGTCTCCCAGAGCCTGGGTAAAGCAGACCACGGCGGCTTTGCTGGCCGAGTAGGCCGCGCTGCCGGGCAGGCCCCGAAGGGCCGCGCCGCTGCCGATGTTGATGATGCTGCCCGCCTTCCGCTCCAGCATCCCAGGCAGAAAGGCCCGGGTCACCAGCATGACGCTGCGCATGTTGGTGGTCATAATCTCGTCAAAAGTCTCGATGGGCATCTCCAGAAAGGGCATCTCTTTGCTGATCCCGGCGTTGTTCACCAGGATATCCACGCGCCCCTCCTGTTCCAGCACCGCCTGGGCCAGCTTCTCCACCTGGCCGGCCTGGGAGACATCGGCCTGGAAGCAGGCGGCCTGTCCCCCCTGAGCCCGGATCTCCTCCGCCGCCGGCTCCAGTCCGGACAGCTTGCGGCCCACCAGCAGAATTCTAGCCCCCTGCTGGGCAAATTTCAGGGCGATGCCCTTGCCGATCCCCCGGGATCCCCCGGTAATCAGGGCAGTCTTTCCTTGCAGCATGTTCTCCATAGAGCCGCCTCTCAGCCCCGGTTGACGCAGAACTTGGGCTCCCGTCCGGCCAGGGTGTCGATGACGTTCTGAGCGGCCACCATGCTCACCTTGTGGTAGGACTCATAGCTCTCCGCGCCGGTGTGGGGGGTCAGGACTACGTTCCGGCACTTAAAGATGGAGGAATCAGCGGGCAGAGGCTCCACCTCAAAGGCGTCCAGGGCCGCGCCGGCAATTTTGCCGGACAGCATGGCCTCAGCCAGATCGTCCAGGTCCACCAGAGCGCCCCGGGCGGCGTTGATGAGGAAGGCGCCGTCCTTCATCCGGGCAAGGGTGTCTTTGTTGA
Source organism: Lawsonibacter sp. (assembly GCA_022799835.1). Lineage (GTDB taxonomy): Bacteria > Bacillota > Clostridia > Oscillospirales > Oscillospiraceae > Lawsonibacter. Next base: position 7,661 of record JAAWPF010000026.1, read on the forward strand.
ACAGGTGGTGGTTGGCGTCGGTAGCGGGGACGTGGAGGGAGACAATGTCGCAGGTCTCGATGATCTCGTCCTGGCTGACCATCTCCACCCCCAGCGCCTTGGCGGCGGCCTCATTGGGATAGAGGTCGAAAGCCTTTACCTTCACGTCAAAAACAGTCAGCTTCCGGGCCACCTCCCGGGCGATGGCGCCAAAGCCCAGCAGGCCCACCGTCTTGCCTGCCAGCTCATTGCCGATGTATCGGGTCCAGGTGCTTTTCTCCATGTCCTTGTGGAGGGAAATCACACCGCGGAGCACGTCGATGATAAAGCCGATGGTCAGCTCGGCCACAGCGTTGGAGTTCTGCCCGGGGCAGTTGCAGGCCTTCACGCCGTACTTGGTGGCGTCGGCCAGGTTGATGTTGTCCACACCCACGCCGAACTTGCACACACACTTCAGCTTGGGAGCCAGCTTGAACACCTTCTCGTCATAGTAGTCCATGCCGATAATGGCCGCGTCGATGTCGGGAATGATCTCCGCCAGCTCCTCATAGCTGTAGGCGGGGAAGGGACGGGAGGGGTCAAAGATGACCTCATGCCCATTGTCCTCCAGCAGCTTCCAAGCGTCCTTGCACAGCTCGTCAAAGCGAGTGGCCGAAACCAAAACCTTTCCCATTGTCAAAACTTCCTTTCTTCAAATGATAGATTATGAAGGTATCTCTCAGGTCTGCTCGCCCCGGGCGAAGCGCCAGGGCATAGCGCAGTCCTGAACGGTGAACTTACCGCCGCTGATCTCCAGGTCGATGCCAGTAATATACCGGGCGGCGTCGGAGGCCAGAAACACCAGCGGCTTGGCCAGGTCCTCCGGCCGGCCCAGCCGGCCCAGAGCGATGTCCTTGGTGAACTTCTCCCGGTACTGGGCCACCATCTCCTCGCTGATTGGGGTGACAATCATACCGGGGATGTAGCCCACCACTCGGATGCCGAAGGGGGCCAGGGCCGCCGCGGTGGAGCGGGTCAGGTTGGACACCGCCGCCTTGGTGGCCGCGTAGAGCACCCCATTGGCGTGGGGGATCTTGGCGCAGAAGCTGGAGGCGTTGAGAATCACCCCGCCCCCCTGGTCCTTCATGATCCGGGCGGCAATCTGGGTACAGTCGATAACCGCTCGCAGGTTGATGGCGGAAATCTGGTCCCAGTCCTCCCGTGTAAAGTCCAGAAAGGGCTTATTGATGCCGATGCCTGCGTTGTTCACCCACACGTCCAGGGAGCCGAACTTCTCCCGGACCCGCCGGGCATAGCCCTCCACCCTCTCCGGGTCGGTGACGTCGCAGCTCTCATAACAGAGCTTGAAGCCCTCCTGCTCCACCTCCCGGGCAAACTCCTCCAGGGGCTCCAGCCGACGGCCCAGAACGGCCACATTGGCCCCCTCCCGGAGGAACTCCCAGGCGGCGGCCCGGCCGATCCCTGTGGCTCCGCCGGTAATCACTACAGTTTTTCCGGTCAAATTCAGATCCATACTCCCTGGCCCGCGACGGCCTGTCTCTCCTTTCCTAAAAGGGACGGCGCCCAACACTCCGCCGGGCGCCGTCCTGTGCGCGGTTGTTTTCCTGAATTAGTAGTTGAAGGTAGCCTTCACATCGTTGACGAAATCGGCGTAGGAGCCGGTCATGTACTTGTCGGCGATCATGGCGTCAGCGCTGGCATAGAAAGCGTCCATGTCCAGATCGCTCTGGGGCACGATCTTCACGCCGGCGTCGGCGACGGTCTTGGCGCAGTCCTCACGGAACTTCAGGATCTCCTCATGATAGTAGTTGCCCTGATACTTCTGGAGCAGGCCCATGAGGACGGCCTTGTAGTCGTCGGGCAGCTGATCCCAAGCGGTGGGGTTGGTGTAGTAGGCGGAGACCAGATAGCTGTGGTCGGTCTCATAGAAGGTATCCAGCACTTCATAGAACTTGCCGTCCACTGTGTTGGCGATGGGGTTGTCCTGGCCCTGGACCACGCCGGTCTGCAGGCCGGTGTACAGCTCAGTGTAAGCCACGGGCACGGGGGTAGCGCCCAGGCAGGAGATGACGTCCTGCCACACCTGGGCCTCCATGGAGCGAACCTTGGTGCCGGACAGGTCGGCAGGGCTGCTGATCTGCTTGACGCCCTTGGTGGACAGGCAGCGGGAGCCGGTGCAGTTGAAGCCCAGGGTCACCAGGCCGGCGCTGGACTCCAGCTCCTTGTACAGCTCATAGGCCTTCGGGCTGCTGGACAGGTAGTTCAGCTCGTCCTCCTCGCTGTGGAACAGGTAAGGCAGGGCGAACACGCCGAAGGTATCCACATAGGTGGACATCACGGTGACGTTGGAGGTGACGAACTGGGCGGTATTGTTCCGGACCAGCTCAACGGCCTCGGACTCACTGCCCAGGACGGAGTTGTAGAAGATGTCCCATTTGAAGTGGCCGTTGGTCAGCTCCTCCAGCTCCTGGCCCATCAGCTTGACGGCCACGGACTGAGGATTGCTCTCCTGGAGGCAGACGGCGATGGTCCAGGTGATGTCGTCAGTGGAGGTCACTGTGGCATGGGCATCGGCGGCGGGGTCGCCGTCCCGATAGATGGCGATGCAGGGATAGGGGTCGCTCTCGTCATAGGTATAGGCGTCAGAGGCGGAGCCGCCGTTGGAGCCGGCGGGGGTGCCGGGGGTCTGGCTGCCAGCGGGGGTGCTGGGGTTGCTGCCACCGACATTGTTGTTGCTGTTGCTGGGGTTCTGCACGGAGCAGGCGGCGATGGACAGGGCCATAGCCGCGGCCAGGGCAAGGGAAAGCAGTTTCTTCATCTTAAAATAGTCTCCTTTCAATTAGTTGGACAAAACATACATGTGTATGGTGTCACCGGTTTAGAATACCTCAAAGCCCAGCAGCATGGGAATGGCCAGGGTAATGGGCTCGATAAAGGTGACGGCCAGCAGGGCGATGAACATGGGCAGCAGCCAGGGCATGACATATTTGACGATCTTGTTGAAATGGACCCCGGTGGTGCCGGACAGCATGAACAGGGACTGGCCGTAGGGGGGCGTCATCAGGCCAATCATCAGGTTCAGGACTACGATGATGCCCAGATGGATGGGGCTGATGCCCACCGCTTTCGTCAGGGGCTGGAAGATGGGGACCAGCAGCATGATGGTGGGGGTGGAGTCCAAAATCATGCCGAAGAACAGCAGGATCACGTCGATAATCAGCAGGATGACCCACTTGTTGCTGGTGATAGAGGTGATGCCGGCGTACATCTTCTCGCCCAGGTGCTCAAATTGGAGGACCCAGCCGAACAGGGAGGCGGAGGAGACGATAGCCAGGGCGGGGACAATGCCGGAAACGGTACCGTCCACCACCGCCAGCAGGTTCTTCACGGGCATGTCGCGGTAGATAAAGCACACCACGAGGATGCAGTAGGTGATGGCGATGCAGGAGGCCTCGGTGGGGGTGAAGTAGCCGCACATGATGCCGCCCATGATGATGATGGGCAGAAGCAAGGCGAAGAAAGAGCGGCGGATGCAGCCCAGAACCTCACGCAGGGTGGCCCGCTTATGTACGGTATAGCCCCGGCGCTTGGCCACAATGAACACGGCGATGCACAAAATCAGGCCGATGGCAACGCCCGGGCCCACGCCGGCGGTGAACAGGGTACCCACCGAGACGGAGGCGGCGGAGCCGTACACGACCATGGGAATGGAGGGGGGCACGATGGGGCCCATGGTGGCGGAGGCGGCGGTGATGCCGAAAATGGTATCCTCGTCATAGCCCTCGTCCCGCATGGCCTTGATCTCCACGTTGCCCAGGCCGCCCACGTCCGCCAGAGCGGAGCCGGACATGCCGGAAAACAGGAAGGAGGCCAGCACGTTCACGTAGGCCAGGCCGCCGGGCAGGTGGCCCAGCAGGGCGCGGCAGAAGTTGAAAATACGGTCTGTGATGCCGCCGTTGTTCATGACGATGCCGGCGGCCATGAACATGGGGATGGCCAGCAGCACAAAGCTGTCAAGGCTGCCGTACATCTTGGCCATGACGGCCATGCTGTCGATGTTGCCGTGGAGGAACACATAGCTCAGGCCGCTGGAGAGCAGCGCCATGTAGATGGGGGCGCCGCAGGCCAGGAACACGATAAATACAGCCAAATAGACCCAAAATGCCATACTCATAACGCTTAACCCTCCTCTACTTTCTTACCCCCGGCCCGGAAGTCGGGGATATGCTCCAGAACCATCTTCTGGATGCAGCGGATGATGTTCAGCACAGCGCTCATGGGGATGACGGAGGCCACCAGGCCCTTGTTCAGCTGAAGGGCGAAGGTCTTGGCCGTGGAGCTGTAAGCCACATACTTGAAGCCGTAATAGCCAATCCAGATAAATACCAGGATGGTCACGATGTCCCAGAAAATGGTCACCGCAGCCGCGAACTTGGGGCCGAACTTATCCGGCAGAATGGTCACGCGGATATGCTTGTCATACTTGGTGCCGAAGGACAGGCCGAAGAAAATCATCCAGACGAAGGCCAGCCGGGAGGCCTCCTCCGTCCAGGAGATCGGCTTGTTCATCAGGCGGGTGACAATCCCCAAAAACACCACAATGAACATGACCACAAAGAGAATGCCCATGCAGATCCGTTCCAGGTGCTTGTCGAGGAAGCTTAAAATGTTTTTCAACTGCAACTCCTCCTTTTTCATTCTGGCGCGTTCCGCCGCAGTTATCTGGAGGGTCCTGGCTCCCCTGGGTATTTCTCCCGCCTGACCAACCGGGACTGCGCTTGCGTTGAGCTGTTCTGTCCTGAACAAGGACAGACAAAAGCAGGGCCCTGCTTTTCAGCCCTCTCGCCTTGTTAGTTAGGATATCACAAGCCCTTCCTCTGTGTAAAGATGACATTTTATCAGAAAAACTCCGGTTTCCCGTTTCCTAAATCAGGCCTTTCCCAGCTTTTGGCGAGCCTCTTTTTGTCTAATTTGACCAACACGAAATGGTGCCTCTCCGCGTCCCTCTTATATAGAGGGCATAGAAAGAGGAACATCGTTCCTATAAATCATCCAAGTGATAGGAAAATCGAAACAGCCGTCAAAATAGTTCTCTGTTTCCCCTGAAAAATGAAAGAATTTCGAAACAGCCCGCTCTATTTACCTCTTGTACAAAATCACCTATCATTTTTTAGTATATTTCACCATCAAAATCTGAGCCGGCATTTGCAAAACACCGTTTTCAAACACAAAACAGGCGTATTTTCCTTTTTAAATCAAAATTTTGCTCCAAAAATTACAGAGAACGCATCAAAAACGGGCAGTTGCAAAAGCAAGGTCTTAATGCTATTTTAATTTATATATTAAACTGGTTTTTTGCGCAAAAAGCAGGAGGCGTTTTCCATGAGCGAACACAGTTCACAGAGGAGTCAGCAGTTCCTGTCCCGTCCCGTCTGGTCCAGCATCCGCGCCCTTTATAAAGGGATGGGCTACGGCGACTACGACCTGTCCCGGCCCATGATCGGCATCGCCAACAGCTGGAACGGGGCCAATCCGGGCCACGACAACCTGCGCCAGGTGGCCGAGTGCGTCCGGGAGGGCATCCTCCAGGCCGGCGGCACCCCGGTGGAGTTTGGCATCATCGGCCCCTGCGACGGCATGGGCTGCGGCAACGATGGGATGCACTACATCCTCCCCGCCCGGGACATCATCGCCAACGAGGTGGAGACCATGGTCCAGATCAACCATCTGGACGGCGTGGTGCTGCTGGGCAGCTGCGACAAGGTAGTGCCCGGTCTGCTTATGGCGGCGGCCCGGCTGGACCTGCCCGCCATTCTGGTCAACGGCGGCCCCGCCCTGGGGGGCTGCGTCTTTAACGGACGGGAGTCGGACAACTCCACCATGGTGGAGGCCCTGGCCATGCTCAACGACGGGGCCATCACTCAGGAGGAGTACAACCGGCTGGAGGCCGACTCCAACCCCTCCTGCGGCTCCTGCTCCTTCCTGGGCACCGCCAACACCATGTGCGCCGTGGCGGAGGCCATGGGCATGTGCCTGCCCGGCACCAGCATGATCCCCGCCGTCATGGCGGAGCGCCGCCGGGCCGCCCGGGCCTCGGGCCGCCGCATCGTGGAGATGGTGCGGGAGGGGCTCACCGCCCGGAAGGTCATCTCCCGGGACGGCCTGGAGAACGCCGTGAAGCTGGGTATGGCCATCGGCGGCTCCACCAATATGGCCCTCCACTTCCCCGCCATCGCCTATGAGGCCCAGTGCGATTTTACGATTGACGACATCGACCGCATCGCCCGCTCCACCCCCCATCTGGCCAACATCTACCCCAACGGGCCGGAAAATGTCCCCGCCTTCTACAGGGCCGGGGGCGTGCCCGCTGTAATGAAGCAGCTGCTCCCCCTGCTCAGCGAAAAGGCCGTCACCTGTACGGGCCGGAGCTGGCCTGAGCTGCTGCAGGCCGTTCCCGCCGTGGAGAACGACATCATCCACTCCATTCCCAACGCCTGGCACAGCTGGGGCAGTCTGGCGGTCCTCCGCGGCTCCCTGGCCCCCAACACCGCCGTCACCAAGCCCACCGCCATCCACCCGGACATGCTCCGCTTTGAGGGCACCGCCGCATGCTTTGACTCGGAGGATCAGGCCAGCCAGGCGGTGATGGCCGGGAAGATCAAGCCGGGCACTGTTCTGGTGGTGCGCTACGAGGGCCCCAAGGGGGGGCCGGGGATGCGGGAGATGGTCCGGCTGATGAAGCTGCTCACCGGCCAGGGGCTGGCCCTGTCCACCGCCGTCATCACCGACGGGCGGTTCTCCGGCTCCAACAACGGCTGTTTCGTGGGACACATCTCCCCTGAGGCCAGCGAGGGCGGCCCCATCGCCGTGGTTCAGGACGGAGACTCCATCCTCATCGATGTCGAGGGCGGCAAGCTGGAGCTGAACATCCCGCCCGAGGAGCTCAAGGCCCGTCTGGACGCCTTTACCCCGCCGCCCCGCCCGCGCCTGAGCGGCTGGCTCAACGTCTACGCCCGCCTGTCCGAGTCGGCGGACAAGGGCGCCATTATCCGCAACCGCTGATTGTGAGTCCCGGGCAGACCGAAAACCGGCCCAGCCCGTAAAATTGAAAGGATGATTTATTATGCAGAAACTGTTTGGAACGGTAGTCCCCATCGTCACCCCCCTCACTGAGGATGACCAGATCGACGTTCAGAGTTTGAAGAACCTGGTCGACCACTGCATCGACAACGGCCTGCAGTGCCTCTACCCCTGCGGCACCACCGGCGAGATGATGTACCTCACCGTGGCCGAGCGCAAGCTGGTGGCCGAGGTGGTGCTGGAGCACACCAATAAGCGGGTCCCCGTCTTTGTCCAGGTGGGCGCGTGGAACCTGGCCGACACCATCGAGCTGGCCAAGCACGCCGTGGCCAAGGGCGCCGACGGCATCGGCGTGGTCACCCCCGTGTTCTACAAGCTCAGCGACCAGGGCCTGGTGGACTTCTATGAGGCCGTTTCCAAGGCCGTCCCCGCCGACTTCCCCGTCTACCTCTACAGCATCCCCCAGAACGCCATCAACGACATCACCCCCGCCTGCGCGGAGAAAATCGCCGCCAAGTGCCCCAACGTGGTGGGCATCAAGTACAGCTTCCCCGACTTCACCAAGCTGCAGCAGTTCATGACCATCCGGAACGAGACCTTCAGCGTTCTGGTTGGCCCCGACCACCTGTTTGAGGCTCTGTGCGCCGTGGGCGGCGAGGGCGTCGTCTCCGGCAACGCCATGTGCATCCCCGAGCACTACGCCAAGGTGTGGGCGGCCATCCAGGCCAAGGACTTCGACCTGGCCACCAAGTATCAGCGCCGCACCAACATCCTCAACGCCACCATGTGCGCCATCAACAACATCGCCGCCTACAAGGTGATTTTGAAGAATGAGGGCGTCATCGCCACCACCAAGATGCGCCGGCCCATGGAGAACCTGACCCCCGAGCAGGAGAAAGAGCTGCTCAAGACCATGGCCGACCTGAAATACCGCGAGGTTCTGATCTGATATTTCCGTTTCCGCGCGGCGCGCTTTCGTGCGCGCCGCGCTGTCTTAACAGCGCGGCCGCCTCAGAACCGGAGCGCTCTATCTGAAAACAAGGAACGGAGGATGCAGTTTTGGACAATCAGGAACCCAAGGCAAAGTCCCTGGCCAAAGCGCTGAAGGTTCTCTCCTGCTTCACATCCCAGGAGCCCGTGCTGGGCGTAACAGAGCTGGCGGAGCGGATCGGGGTCACCAAATCCAACATCCACAACATCCTGTCCACCTTCACCTCTATGGGATACCTGGACCGGCGGCCCGACGGGCGGTACACCCTGGGCCTTAAATTTCTGGAGTATGCCTTCATCATTAACCAAAACCTGGGCTACCCCAACGCCATCTATGACATCATGCAGGACACCGCCACCCTGACGGGCGAGATCGTCTACTTCGGCCTGCCCTACGGCACCAACGTCCTCTACCTCTATGTGGCCCACCCCAAGGACCGGATGGGGATGCTCCCCTATCGGGATGTTCTGGGGCTGACCTCCCCCTTCTACTGCACCGGCATCGGCAAGGCCATCCTGGCCCACATGCCCGAGGAGGAGTGGCTGGAACACATTCCCGACCACCCTGTCGCCTATCAGCCCAACACCATTACCGACATCAACGCCATCCTGGACGACCTGCGCCGCACCCGGATGCGGGGCTACTCCATCGACGATGTGGAGCGGGACCCCAACATCCGCTGTGCGGGCGTGCCGGTCTACAGCTCCAACGGGAAGCTGGTGGCCGGTCTGAGCACCGCGGGCCCAGCCATGACCATGACTGACGCAAAGCTCATCGAGTGCGCCAGAATTTTACAGAGCGCCGCTCTGAAAATGCGGGAGCGAATCTATTGACGGCTTTTGAGCCGCTGTGGCAGACACAGCGGCTCTCTTTTTTTCCAAAGAAAAATTAACGAAAGCTTCACAATTCTTTTCTTGACAGCGCCCCGCGCCTTCCGTATAATTTGTGACAGCCTGTCACAAAGTGACAACCTGTCACAGGAGGGAGAGAGCGCCATGCCAAGCGCGACATTTTTCCGCCTCCCCGAGGAGAAACGGAGGCGGCTGGTGGAGTCCTGCTGGGCTGAGCTGACCAGTGTGCGCTTTACCGATGTGTCCATCAACCGAATCATTGCCGCCGCCCACATCCCACGGGGCAGCTTCTACCAGTACTTTGCGGACAAGGAGGACCTGATCCGCTATCTGCTGGAGAATATGCGTACTTATTTTATTGAGCTGCTGCGGGACGTACTGACAGAGTCTCAGGGCGACCTGTTCGCCCTGCCTTTAATGGCCTATGACAGGTTCATAGGCCATCAGGGGTATACGGATCCCATGCTCAGCCAGCTGATCAAGATCGTGCAGCTGAACGAAGGGATGGACATGCAAAGCCTCATGGGCGGACCCATGCAGTTTCTGCCCAACCTTTTGTGGGAGGCATTGGACCCCTCCAAGCTGCGGGAGCCAAGCCGGAAGTACGCCGACCATGTTTTTCATATGACCTGCGCGGTGCTGGCTTTCGCCATCGTGGAGACCCTTCAAAACCCCGGACAGTCCGCCCAGGTGCGGGAGGATATAAAACTTCGTGTCGATCTGCTCCGCTACGGCGGGGCGGCCGAGGGATATAAGGAGGAAATTGCATGAAGCAGCGAACTTTGGCCCTGCTGCTGGCGGCGGCACTAGTCCTGGCCGCTCTGGGGGCCACCGCCCTGGCGGCGGAGGGGGGCGCCCCCAGCGCCTCCGCACAGCCGGATTTAATTGAGCCCCGTCAGCCGGAGGACAGCTCCGCCGCCCCGGACAGCTCGTCCGCCCCCCAGACAAACAGTTCCGCCCCCCAGGCGGAGGAGCCCGTCCAGGAGGAGGAAGCGCCCGAAGAACCCAAGGAGGAGTACATACCTGACCCGGTGGGCTCCATCTCCTTTAAAAATCTGGAGCACCGGATGCGGGAGGGCAACCTGTCCCTGCTGGCCCTGGAGGAGAACATCCAGGCCATCCAGGCCATCGACTACGATGAATTAAAGGACGACCTGCGGGACGGGCTGAACGCCATCGCCGACCAGCAGTGGCAAATGATTACCGGCATCCCGGTGATGGGCAGCATGATGGCCGCCTCCCTGGACGCCCAGTACGACGCCCTGCGCAAGACCTTTGACGACATCAAGGACGGCAAGCTCCAGGCGGACAACGCCGACCTGATTTGGCAGCTGGAAAACGCCCAGAACCAGGTGGTCATGGCCGGAGAGACCCTGTACATCGCCCTGCTGGGGATGGAGAACACCGGCAAAGGACTGGACCGCCAGCTCACCGCCCTGGACCGAACGCTGACCGAGCTGGAGCTGCGGTATCAGCTGGGGCACATCTCCTCCCAGACCCTGAAGCAGACCCAGGCGGGCCG
>JAAWPF010000027.1 GCA_022799835.1 Lawsonibacter sp.
GAGGACCAGGTGGACCGCTTCCTCCAGGCGATGGAGAAACAGGAGGGGTAGCTTGGTTTTTTCAGAAAAGCAAAGACGGGTGCTCACCTGGTGGCGGCCCGTGTCGCCGGATCGGGACAGGCAGGCCGTCATCTGCGATGGGGCGGTACGCAGCGGCAAGACCTTGTGTACCGGCCTGTCCTTTTTCTGCTGGGCCATGCGCTCTTTCCAGGGCCGGAACTTCGCCCTGTGCGGGCGGACCATCCAGTCGGTAAGGCGGAATCTGTTGTCTGAACTGCTTCCCCTGCTGGAGCGGATGGGGTTCCGGTGTGAACAGAAAGCATCTAAAAATGTGATTCAGGCCAGGCTGGGGGGACGAGAAAATACCTTTTATCTCTTCGGGGGCAAGGACGAGAGCTCCGCCGCCCTCATTCAGGGCATCACTCTGGCGGGGGTGCTGCTGGACGAGGCGGCCCTCATGCCCCGGTCCTTTGCGGAACAGGCCATTGCGCGGTGCTCGGTGGACGGGAGCAAACTGTGGTTCTCCTGCAATCCGGAGTCGCCCGCCCACTGGTTCTATCAGGAGTGGGTGTGTAAAGCGGAGGAGAAAAACGCTTTGCGGATCCAGTTTACCATGGAGGACAATCCAGGGCTGTCCGACGAGGTCCGGCAGCGGTACGCCAACACCTTCCAGGGCACCTTCTACCGCCGGTTTGTGCTGGGGGAGTGGGTGGCCGCCGAGGGGCTGGTGTACGACTTCTTTGACGAGAGCTTTTTGGGAGACATCCCGGAGGGGCCCTTCGAGGTTTGGTACATCTCGGTGGACTATGGCACCTCCAACCCCACTTCCATGGGGCTGTGGGGAAAGAAGGACGGGGTGTGGTACCGGGTGGGCGAGTTCTACTACGACAGCCGGGCCGCCCGGCGGCAGATGACCGATGAGGAGTACGCCGACGAGCTGTCCAGACTGGCCGGGGACCGCCCCATACGGGCGGTGATCGCCGACCCGTCGGCGGCCAGCTTCTGTGAGACCCTGCGCAGACGGGGCTGGCGGGTCAAAAAGGCGGACAACCGGGTGTTGTCCGGGATTCGTCTTACCGCCCAGCTGCTGAAAAGCGGGAAAATCGTCATCTGCCATGGCTGCGCCGACGCTATCCGGGAGTTTTCCCTCTACCGCTGGGACGACAGGGCCCAGGGCCAGGACCAGGTCCGGAAGGAGTACGACCACGCCATGGACGAGATTCGCTACTTCGCCGCCACCGTGGCCGGAAGAGAAGCTCGGGGCCGCGTGTTTGCGGGGAGCGTGGAGCGAGGGAGGTTTTGACCCCGCGGGGGATACCTTATCCGGCACGGCCTTCGGCCGTGCCACATTCCCCTTTAGGGGAAGGCTTGGCTCCGCGGATGGGGATGCGGGGGCGGATATCATCCGCCCCGCGAAATTCAAAGAACGAAGGACAAGGAGGAACCGTGATGAAATGGTGGAAACAAAAGCGCAGGGAGCCCCCTGCCGCCGTGGTGCAGGTACGGCGGGGGGAGGGGCAGCCCTTCGGGGTGCTGGACCGGTACGTCCCTCTGCGCACCGGCGAAACGGCGCTTTACCGGGCTATCCGGGAGGGGGTGCCTATTGTGGACGCGGCCATCTGGAAGCTGGTGCGGCTGTGCGGCGGGGTGGGGGTTAAATGTGCCGACGGGAGAGCTCAGGCCGGGCTGGAGGAGTTCTTCCGGACGGTGGACGTGGGGTGGGGACAGCGGGGAGTCCAGGCCTTCCTGGACCGGTATCTGGACGACCTGTTCACCTGCGGCCATGGCCTGGGGGAGATCGTGCTGGACCCCCGGGGGAAGGAGATCGCCGCCTTGCTGTGCGCCAACCCGGAACAGGTGGAGGTGAAGATTGGGGACAGCCCCCTGGACTTTCAGCTGTGCCGGACCGGCATAGGGGAAAACCGGGAGCTGCCATGGCAGGAGCTGCTCCTCTTTACCCCCTTCCAGCCCACGGCGGATTTCCCCTGCGGGGTGTCCCTGCTGCGGTCCATGCCCTTTATGGCGGGGATTCTGCTGAAAATCTTTCAGGCCACCGGGCAGAACTGGGAGCGGGCGGGCAGTCTGCGCTTTGCCGTGGTGTGTAAACCGGGTGAGGGGGAGGAGGCCTTCGCCCAGGAGCGGTGCGGACAGATAGCCCAGGAGTGGTCCGCCGCCATGCAGGCCGGCCGGGAGGGCTCCGTCCGGGACTTTGTGGCAGTGGGCGATGTGGACATCAAGGTCATCGGGGCGGACAGCCCCATCCTGGACAGCACTACCCCCGTGCGGCAGATTTTGGAGCAGCTGGTGGCCCGGACAGGTATCCCGCCCTTTATGCTGGGGCTGTCCTGGTCGTCCACCGAGCGGATGAGCACCCAGCAGGCGGATATGCTCACCACCGAGATCACCGCCATCCGGCGGGCGGTGGAGCCCGTCCTCTGCCGGACGGCCGAGCTTTGGCTCAGGCTCCACGGCTTCGGGGAGAAGGCAGAGATTGTCTGGGAGGACATCAATCTCCAGGACATCGTGGAGGAGGCCAGGGCCGAACTCTACCGGGCCCAGGCGGAAAAATTGAGGAGGGAATTATGAGAATCGTGAAAGAGACCGTTGGAGGAGAGGGCACAGCGGTTAATGCCCAGGACCTGGAGCTCATCGGGGCGCTGGCCCGAAAGCCCCTGAAGGCGGAGGAGGTGTATACCTTTTCCGTGCGGCTGTGCGACAACGAGATCGACCGGGACTTTGAGCGCTTCGACGCACAGACACTGGAACAGCTGGCCCCCTTGTTTGTGGGCAAGGCGGGCATCTTTGACCACCAGTGGTCAGCCAGGGGACAGGCCGCCCGCATCTATAAGACCGAAATCGTACGGGAGCCCGGCCGGACGACCAGAGCCGGGGACGGGTATGTCTGGCTCAAGGGCTGCGCCTATATGGTGCGCACTGACAGCAGTCGGGACCTGATCGCCGAGATCGAGGGGGGCATTAAAAAGGAGGTCAGCGTGGGGTGCTCGGTGGAGCACGCCATATGCTCGGTCTGCGGCCGAGACCGGACACAGACCGACTGCGGCCACGAGAAGGGCAAGGAGTACGGCGGACAGCTGTGCTACGCCACCCTGGAGGGGGCCAGGGACGCCTATGAGTTTTCCTTTGTGGCGGTGCCTGCCCAGCCTGCCGCCGGGGTGGTGAAGACTGCGCGGCGGGGGGACTCCGCGGCCGCGGACCTGCTGGAGGAGGAGGCGGCACTGGGACGGAAGTACCTGGAGGAGCTGCGGAGCGAGGTGGTCCGTCTGGCCCTGCTGGCCGACCGGGAGCTGGATGGACGGGCCGTGAAGTCGCTGGCGTGGAAGCTGTCTCATTCGGAGCTGGAGGAGCTGCGCAAGTCCTACGCCAGACAGGCCGGGGAGCGGTATCCCCTGAAAACCCAGTTGGGCTATGGGACCAGGAGCGTTGGCCTCGCGGAGGAAAATCGGGCGTTTTTGGGGTGATACCCCATTCGGCACGGCTGCGCCGTGCCACCTTTCCCTAATAATAATTTGGAGGTATGAGACATGGCATATTATTACGACAATCTGAAGCTGGACAAGGGGATGTATCGGGAGAGCGGCCGGTCCTTCAGCCAGGTGCTGGAGCGGGAGGACCCCAGCGAGCGGTACAAGGGCACCGGCCTGGAGGGGCTGGACGCCTTTCAGCGCCAGCTTAAGCGGTTTGACATCAAGGTGAAGGGGGAGACCAGCGACCCGGTGGAGGCCTTCTTCCGTACCTCGGACGCCGCCGTCCTCTTCCCGGAGTACATTGCCCGCACCGTGCGCCAGGGCATGGAGGAGGGAGACGTCCTCCCCCACATCACTGCCGCTGTCACCAAAATTGACGGCATGGACTACCGCTCCATCGCTTCCGAAGCCGACGGTGAAGAGAAGGAACTGAAGGCGGTAGCGGAGGGGGCTGAAATTCCCTCCACCACAATCAAGGTGCAGGCCAACCTGGTCAAGCTGAAAAAGCGGGGCCGGATGCTGGTGGCCAGTTATGAGGCGGTGCGCTTCCAGAAGCTGGATTTGTTCTCCGTTACCCTGCGGCAAATCGGAGCCCACATCGCCCGGACCCATCTGGAGGACGCGGTGGATGTGCTTATCAATGGCGACGGCAACAACAATCCCGCTGCCGTTACCACCATCGAAGCCGGCAAGACGCTGAATTATGACGCCTTGGTGGACTTTTGGGCCAAGTTTGACCCCTATACCATGAACACGCTGCTGGTGTCCGGCGACGTGATGCTCCAGCTGCTTAAGCTGCCCGAGTTTCAGAACCCCCTCACAGGGCTGAACTTCCAGGGCACCGGCAAGCTGGCCACCCCCCTGGGAGCAAACCTGCTGCGCACCTCTGTCTTGGCTGAAAAGACCGCCATCGGCCTGGACCGCCGCTTTGCCCTGGAGATGGTCCAGAGCGGCGATGTGATGGTGGAGTATGACAAACTCATCGACCGCCAGCTGGAACGGGCCGCCATCACCACCATCAGCGGCTTTGCCAAGGTGTTCACCAAGGCCAGCCAGGTGCTGAAAACGGCCTGATATGACAGAACAGATTTTGGCTCTTTGCAGGGCGATGGGAGCCGGCGAGGACCGGGAGGAGCTGCTGTTCCCCCTGGTCCAGGCCGTTGAGCGCCAGCTGACCGCCCGGCTGAGGGAGGGGGCCGCCCCGGAGGACTGCGGGCCGGCCTTTCCTCTGGCTGCCGCTATGACGGTGATGGACTGTCTGTCCGAAATAGACGGGCCGGAAGAATGGTCGTCCTTTACGGCTGGAGAGTTGACAATCAGGCGGGAGACTGGAGCCGGCAGCCATAGGGACAAAAGCCTGACCCGGCAGGCGGAGGGGCTGCTGGCCCCCTGGACGGGGGAGGGCGGCTTCGCCTTTCGAGAGGTGCCGGGATGATGGAACGGCTGTGGAGCAGCATTTTGGAGTGCTTCGGGGAGGATGTAATCCTCCGGAAGGATACGGTCGACATTTCGGGCCGGGCGCTGATACAGCCCCTGCCGGAGCGGGGGAAAGAGCAGGAGATGCCTGGGCCGCTAGGATTGGAGCGGCAGGAACGCTTCCGCTACCTGGGGCCCGCCGGACATCCGCTGGACGCGGATACCGTGGTGGAGTGGAAGGGAAAGGAGTACCGGGTGCAGCGGGCCCACCTTATGGGGGAGGGTGTATGCCCCCACTGGTGGGCGGTGCTCTGCCCCGGAGAGGAGGCGCTTTGAGTACAGGATTGGAGAAGGTCTGCCAGCAGATGGCGGACTATTTGAACAGCCGGGGAGTCCCGGCTGTGACCGCATGGCCGATGACGCCCCGGAGGGAGCAGGAGGCCGTCGTGGCGGCAGTCTCCCTCCGGGGGTGCAAGGTGGAGCCGGCGGGCTTGCAGAATTATCTGGGGGAACGGTTCGACGGGGAGACAGGCCGCTGGGAGGAGCGGTATGGCCGGAGGGCGCGGATTGCCCTGGGTCTGGACCTCTACGCCCCGGAGAAGGGGGACGGCGCGGCCCTCCAGGCCGCTTTTGACGCCCTGGCTCAGGCCCTGCTCCTGGGGGAGCCGGAGGGGCTGGCGGTGGAGGAGTTCTCCTGCGGGCAGACCGCCCGGGACGGGGAGAGCCGCCGGCTGAAACGGCCGGTGGAGGCGGTGTGTACCGCATGGCTGAGTGCCGCCAATGATGCGGGCGGCGGGTTTACTGATTTTGAATTGAGAGGTGTGGCGAAGGTATGAGCATTATGGTACATCAGCGTCCGGGGGTCTATTCCACCTATGACGCGTCCGCTGTGGTCAGCGGCAGAGGGGCCGGCAGACTGGTGGGGCTGGCCGCCGTCAACACGGCGGCCAGCCCCGGGGAGGTCCAGATTGTTACCAGCTATGACCGGGCGGTGGCCCTGTTTGGCTCCAGCGGCCCGGAGGATATGGCTGAGTTGATCCGGCTGGCTCTGAAAAACGGGGCCTCCGGGGTGGCAGCCGTGGCTGTGTCCGGCGCGGAGGACTATGAGGAGGCTTTTGCCCTGCTGGCCGGAGTGGAGGACATCGCCCTGGTGATCTGCGACAGCACCGATCCCGAGGTGCAGAAGGAGATGAGGGACAGCGTGATCGAGGCCTCAGAGCGGCGGCGGGAGCGGCTGTGCGTGGCGGCGGGGGCCAAGAATGAGGATGTGACCGCCCTAATTGCCCGGGCCAAGGCGCTGAACCACGAGCGGGTGGTGCTGGTGGCCCCCGGCGCCGTGAGCCCGGCGGGAGACCCCATTTCCGGACTGGCCCTGGCCGCCGCAGTGGCGGGGGCTGTCGCCGGGGAGAGCGACCCCGCCATCCCCCTGGGGGGCGCGGAGCTGTCCGGGCTGAACGGCCTGTCCACCCGGCTGGAGGACAACGACATCGACCTGCTGGTGCTGGGGGGCGTCACCCCAGTGGAGAGCCTGGGAGGCACTGTCAGTGTGGTCCGAGGGGTGACCACACGGACTATCTCCGGCGGGGTGGAGGACACCGCATGGCGGGACCTGTCTGCCATCCGGGTGGTGGACGACGTGATCCCCGGCCTGCGCTCCGCCCTGCGGACCAAATTCCGCAGGGCCAAGAATACCGAGCAGAGCCGGGGGGCCATCCGGGCCCAGGTGGTGCTGGAGCTGGAGAACAAGCTGGCGCGGGAAATCATTACCGGCTATGACGGGGTGGCCGTCCAGGCTGACAGCGAGGACCCCACCCGATGCCTGGTGGACTTCTCTTTCGCCGTGGCCCATGGGCTGAATCAGATCTGGCTGACGGCCCATATCACGGTGTAAAACGCCTCCCTCAAAAGAGGGAGCCTGAACAATAAAGGAGGTTTTGTAATGAGTATTCCAGGATTTCCCACCAGCAGCGACATCTACCTGGAGGCGGACGGCGTGCGGGTGGCGGTGGTGCAGAGCTATACCGCCAAGACCACCAAGAACAGTTTGACGGTGGAGGCCTTCGGCGAGGCCGAACCGGTGGCCGCCGTCCCCGGTCAGGCCGCCTATGTGATTGAGCTGAGCCGGCTGTACGCCACCGACCAGGCCATCCGGGACGGAATAAACTTCTACGACATGGAGGACTTCTCCTTGGTGATCTGCAAGCCTGACCGGAAGATCATCTACTCGGGCTGCCAGTGGAGCTCTATCCAGGAGAGCGCCAGCATCGGGAGTACAGTGCTGGAGAAGGTCGCGCTGGTGGCTTCCCGGCGGATTGAGACGGAGGCGTAAGGCCATGCCAAGTTCCATTTTGGCGCAAAAGGACCGGATCAGCCTGGGAAATGGCTTTGACCTGCGGCTGCTGTCGGCGCTGGAGGTCCTCCAGGCCCATCGGGAGGGCAGGGAGCTGGCTGAGCGTGACGAGGAGCTGGAGCTGTGCGCCGACGCCTGCCTGATGGCCCGGGCCCTGGAGGGGACAGAGGACAGGACCCCGGCTTTTTCCGGGGGGCAGGAGGTGTTGGCCGGGCTGACAGCGGAGGAGATCCTTGCGCTGACCGCCCGGTGGAGCGCCTTCAGTCAGGAGAGCGCCCCTGTGCTGGAGGGACCTTCGGAGGAGGAGACGAGACCCCGTTCCAGTGCCCCAGAGGCACGGGAAGAAACAGAGCTCCTCCTGCCGGCAACGGAACCGGAGCGGGAAAATCAGAGGGATAGGACCGAAGCCCCTCCTCTGGAGTCCCTGGAGCGCCAGGAGCGCGCTGAGGACGTGCCGGCGGAGGAAGGCGGGGCGCTGGACAGAGAGGGCGATTCCGCCTATGAAGAGGCGCCGTTGGAGAGGTGGACTGGGGAACTGCCAGAGCTGGACGGAGAGAGACGAAAGCTGCCCGGAGCATCCTCGGAGGCGGGAGATACACAGGAGCGGGATCAGAAGCGGGAGGCACCCGCTCCGCCGCCCCCCTGGAGGACTCGGGCAGAACAGGAGCTCCCGCTGCCAACACCTCCGGATATGGGCGGAGAGCAGAGCGGGCTCCCGCCGTCCGGTTGGGATCGGAGTGACCTCTATTGGGCGGAGCGGGCCGACCGGGCCTTTCGCCGGGACAGCCGCCGGTATGACGGGGGGTTCTATCTGTACTAAGGAGGAATGGCGGAATGATTTTATCACCCATGCGCTATAAGAGCTATACCTGGCCCCATAACCCCAGGGTGTACTCCATCGACTACCAGCGGGTCATGGCAGTGCACAAGGTGCCCTTTGGAGGCTATCAGCTCCAGGACCTGGGGCTGACCCGGCGGGTAATGAAGGGCGAGGGGGAGTTTTCGGGTGAGGGGGCCTACGACGAGTTTAAAAAGCTGGCCTGCGTCTTTTATGAGGTGGGGCCCGGCCTGCTGGTCCATCCCCTGTGGCAGGTGGCCAACACCTACTTCGCCGCCCTGCGGCTGGAGCAGGCCCCCCGGCCCGACTATGTGCGCTACTCCTTTGAATTTTGGGAGGAGAGCGGTACGTACAGCGGTGTCGTTACCAGGGCGACACAGCCGGCACAGGGCGAGGAGGGGGCGGCCGCGGTCCAAGCCGCGGATCAGGCCTCCTTCCACCGGGTGGTGAAAGGGGACACCCTGTGGGCGCTGTCCAAACGGTACGGGGTGAAGCTGGCGGATCTGATCGCCCTAAACCCACAGATCAAAAACCCCAACCTGATCTATGTGGGACAGGAGGTGCGGGTGGGTTGACAGCCTATGTGACCGACGCCGGGGGTATACGCTGGGCCCTGCCCCAGGCCCTGGCCTGGCGGCTGGAGTACACCGCCGGGGTGCCCTGTGACAGCTTCTGGCTGCGCTGTCTCTGGGACGGGAATGGCGCCGTCCGGCCGGAGGACTGGGTAGGCTTTTCCGCGGAGCAGGACGGAGAGCGGGTGTTCACCGGACTGGTGGACGAGTGCGAGGTGAGCATCAGCGAAAGGGGGAGCGTCCTGGAGCTCTCCGGCCGGGGGATGGCGGCCCGGCTGCTGGACAACGAGGCCCTGGGACAGGACTATCTCTGCGCCACCCAGGCCGATATCCTGCGGGACCATGTGACTCCCTATGGGATCACGGTGGCGCCGGGGGCCGATCTGGCCCCCGTGCCCCGGTTCTCCATTGCCACCGGGAGCAGTGAGTGGTCGGTGATCTATGAGTTTGCGCGGTATTACGGCGGAACGGCGCCCAGGTTTGACCGGCAGGGGCGGCTGGTGCTGTCGGGCTGGGACAACAGCCAGGAGCGGGTAGTGGACGACACCACCCACTTGCTCTCTCTGGTGCGCCGGGACAAGCGGTATGGGGTCCTGTCCCAGGTGCTGGTCCGGGACCGGTGGAGCGGCCGGGTGGAGACGGTGACCAACCCGGCGGTGCGGGCGGCCGGGGGCCGGGCCCAGCGGGTGGTTACCATGCCCGCCCGGAGCAGCTATAAGGCCATGCGGTACTCCGGACAGTTTCAGCTGGACAAATCGGCCTCTGAACTGGTCCGGGTGGAGGTGACGGTGGGGGAGGTATTCTGCGCCTGGCCGGGGGACCTGGTGACCATTCAGCGCTCAGGTTGGAACTGGAATGGCCGCTATCGGATCGCTCAGGTGACAGTGGGGACGGATGAGAGCGGCTGCTGGAGCCGGCTGGAGCTGGCGGAGCCGGATTTTACTGTGTGAGACCCGGACCTGACCGCGGCGCGCCGACTCGGCCCACCGCTTTTGAAAATATGATTTGAGGTGAATGTTATGTGGACATCGGAACGCAGTCGGAACCTGCCAGCCAAAGAGGCGGCGGCGGAGTTGGGCGCTGTCACCCTGGGAGGCGACCCCGCCGGGGTCAGTCTGGGGGGCGAACGGCGCTGGCTCACCGTCTACAGCCCCGGCGGCTACAGCTGGCGGCCCACGGCGGGGGACAGGGTGCTGGTCCTCAAGGCCGGTGCGGAGGGGGAATCCCCCTGTATCCTGGGCACCGCTCAGGGGGAGCGGACCCTGGGCCCCGGCGAGGTGCGGATAGACGGGGGAAGCAGCTCCGTCTACCTGGGACGGGGCAGGCTGGAGCTGACAGGAAATGTGTACATCAACGGCAAAAATCTGGCAGACCTGATCCCAGGGCTGAAAAAGTGAGGAGAGGGGAAGATGGAGTGGAAGCTGAGCCAGGGGGATTACGTCCCGGACGGCGCGGGGGGCCTCACCGCCTTGAGCGGCGGAGAGGAGGTTCTGGCCAGGGTGCTCTACCGGCTGACGGCCCGGCGGGGGGCACTGCCCTTTCTGCCCCGGTTGGGCAGCCGGCTGTATCAGCTGGGCCGGGAAAAGCCCTCTGAGCGGCAGGCCCTGGCCGCCCAGTATGTGGCGGAAGCCCTGTCGGAGGAGCCGGATCTGTCAGTGCGGTCGGTGGAGCTGGTCCAGGAGGGGGAGGCCGGCCTGCTCACTGTCCACCTGGACTGGCGAGGCGAGGCGCTGACCGCCCAGCTGGCGGTGTAAAGGAGGAAAACCATGAGAACAGCGGAGGAAATCTATCAGGAGATGCTCGCCTGCTTCGGGGAGCGGACAGGCCTGGAGCCCCGGGAGGGATGCGATCTGTCCGCCCGGCTGTATGCCCTGGCGGCCCAGGTCTGCTCACTGTATGTCCAAGCGGACTGGGTGGTCCGGCAGGCGTTCCCCCAGACGGCGGAGGGGGAGTATCTGGATCGACACGCCCAGCTGCGGGGATTGGAGCGCAAGCGGCCGGTTGCCGCCGAGGGGGTGGTGCGCTTTACCGCCGGGGAGGCGGCGGCCAGCCCCAGGGAGATCCCCAGGGGGACGGTGTGCATGACGGCGGGGCTGATCCGCTTTGAGACGACAAAGCAGGCCGTGCTGGAGGCCGGAGTGCTGACAGCGGACGTCCCGGTCCGGGCCCTGGAGCCAGGGGCGGCGGGCAACATCTCCGCCGGGGCCATCGTGTCTATGGCGGTAGCCCCTATGGGGATCTCGGGGTGCGCCAACCTCCAGCCCTTCGCGGGCGGGGCGGACGGCGAGGGGGACGAGGCGCTGCGGGAACGGGTGCTGGACACCTTTCGGCGCCTGCCCAATGGGGCTAACGCCGCCTTCTATCAGCAGGGGGCGCTGTCCTTCGACCAGGTGGCGGCCGCGGCGGTCATCTCAAGGCCCCGGGGAGTGGGTTCGGTAGATGTGGTGCCCGCCACCCTGGAGGGCGTCCCCGGGGAGGAGCTGCTGGAACAGCTCCAGGACTACTTTGAACAGCGGCGGGAGATTGCGGTGGAGCTTGTAGTTCGGGCGCCCGAGACCAGGACGGTGGATGTGTCTGTCTTGGTGGAACCTGAGGAGGGCCGGGACAGCGCCCAAGTGCTGGAGCGGGTGAAGAGAGCCGTCCGAGGCCTGTTCACCGGGAAGCTGCTGGGGCAGAATGTGCTGCTGGCCAGGCTGGGCAGCCTGATTTATGGCTGTGAGGGCGTGGTCAACTATGTCATTGCCGCGCCGGCGGCCGACGTGCCGGTCGACGCCGATGTGCTGCCCGTGCTGGGAACGCTGACGGTGGAGGAGAAAGCATGAGCTATGCCGAATATCTGCGGGAGCTGCTCAGGCCTCTGGGGGTCTACGACCTGAGCGCCCCCTTCAACGGCGGCGAGCTGGACGCTCAAGGCTGGGCCCTGGACGGGGCGATGGACTGGCTGGAGGAGGTCCAGCGGGAGACCTCCCTCACCGCGGGGGAGAGCTGGGGACTGGAGAAAATGGCCTCCCTCTTCGTGCGCCGGCCGGTGGCCGACCACCCCCGGAAGCTGGCCGCCGCCCTGGCCGCACTGCTGCGCATCGGCGGGGACAGCTTTACCCTGGACGCCATCAACGACACCATCACCGGCTGCGGTATCCCCGCTGTGGTCAAGGAGCTGGGGAAGGGTCAGGTGTCTGTCTCCTTCCCCGGTGTGGCGGGGGAGCCTAAAGAGTTTCAAAAGCTAAAAAAAATTATTGAGGACATCCTGCCCGCCCATCTGGGCATCGAGTACGACTTCTGGTTCCTTACCTGGCAGGAGCTGGAGGACAATTTCCCCAGCTGGCAGTCCATCGAGGACATGGAGCTGTCCTGGACAGAGCTGGAGACCTTTGTGGAATATCTTTAACATGACGGCGCTCATTTTGCGCCTCAGATTATTACGCCGGAACAGGAAGCCCAAGGCTGTGCCACCGCGACCGGAGAGCGGGCCATAGCCCTCCCTCCGCGCATCTACAGGTTGTCCGATATGTGGAAATAAACTTTAGGGGCCGGGAGAACATGGTGTTCTTCCGGCCCTGCTATTTTTGCTATCCCTGATTCTGCGCCTCCACCAGGCGCACGCCGCAGTACTGTTCCCGCAGCTTGGGCTTTTCAATCTTGCCGGTGGGGTTCCGGGGGACGTCGGCGAAGATAATTTTCCGGGGGCGCTTGTACCGGGGCAGGTCCATGCAGAACTGGTTGATCTCGCTCTCGGTGCAGGTCATACCCTCCTTGACCTGGATGATGGCGGCGGCAATCTCCCCCAGCCGCTTGTCGGGCAGGCCGATGACGGCCACGTCGTGTACCTTGGGGTAGGCGGACAGGAAGTCCTCAATCTGCACCGGGTAGAGGTTCTCGCCGCCGGAGATGATGACATCCTTTTTCCGGTCCACCAGAAAGACAAAGCCGTCCTCGTCCTGGCGGGCCATGTCGCCGGTGTGGAGCCAGCCGTTT
Organism: Lawsonibacter sp.; assembly: GCA_022799835.1. Classification (GTDB taxonomy): domain Bacteria; phylum Bacillota; class Clostridia; order Oscillospirales; family Oscillospiraceae; genus Lawsonibacter. Next base: position 12,637 of record JAAWPF010000027.1, read on the forward strand.
TCCAGCACCTCGTCGGTGGCCTCGGGGTTGTGGTAGTAGCACACCATCACACCAGGGCCTTTTACACACAGTTCTCCTACCTCTCCCTGCTGGACAGGAGTATTTTGCTCGTCCACAATCTTGATTTTCCAGCCGTAGCCGGGGACGCCGATAGCTCCCACCTTGTGGACGTTGTCCACCCCCAGGTGGACGCAGCCCGGGCCGGTGGACTCGGACAGGCCGTAGTTGGTGTCGTACTTGTGGTGGGGGAAGTAAGTAAGCCAGTGCTTGATGAGGGAGGGAGGCACCGGCTGGGCGCCGATGTGCATCAGCCGCCACTGGGACAGCTGGAAATCCTCAAGTTTCAGCTCGCCCCGGTCCAGAGCGGCCAGGATATCCTGGGCCCAGGGTACCAGCAGCCAGACAATGGTACACTTCTCCTGGCTGGCCGCCTGAAAGATGGCGGAAGGGGAGTTGCCCTTGAGAAGGACCGCCTTGCTTCCGGTAAACAGGGAGCCGAACCAGTGCATCTTGGCCCCGGTGTGATACAGGGGCGGGATGCACAGGAACACATCACCGTGGGTGGTCTCGTGGTGGATGGCCTCCATCCGGGCCGACTGCATCAGAGCGGAGTGCTTGAGCAGGATGGCCTTGGGAAAGCCGGTGGTGCCCGAGGAGTAGTAGATAGCTCCCTCGTCCTCATCGTCCACCAGCACCTTGGGGGCCCGGCTGGAGAAGTTGGCGGTGGCCCGGAGATAGTCCTCGGCAAAGACGGGGCAGGCCTCCCCCACGAAGAAGAGAAGCGTCTGCCTGGTGATTTTGGGCACGATGGGCTCCATCCGGCCGATGAACTCGGGACCGAAAAAGAGTACGTCGGCGTCGGCCAGCTTCAGGCAGTATTCGATCTCGTCAGAGGTATACCGGAAGTTCAGCGGGACGGCGATGGCTCCCGTTTTCAGAATGCCGAAATAGATGGGCAGCCACTCCAGACAGTTCATCATGAGAATGGCCACCTTCTGGCCCTTCCGGATGCCCCGGTCCAGCAGCATGTTGGCCACCCGGTTGGCCTTCTCGTCAAAGACCGACCAGGTGATTTCCCGGCGGTAGGGGGCGTCGCCGGTGGGCTGAATCAGCTCATACTCCTTCCAGGTCACCCGCTGCTCCTCCCGGACCTCTGGGTTGATCTCCACCAGGGCGGCCTCGTCGCCGTAGAGCTTGCTGTTGCGCTCCAGCAGATCGGTGATAGGCACGATACTCATTCCTTTCCAAAACGGATGTGTTCCGATGTACTTTATTGATTTTAACTATTAAAGTAGTGTAGCCTATCTTTTGGAACTTGTCAAGAAAATTCCCGAAACCCCAAAAATTTTCAAAGGTCCGGTCTTTACTTCCACGCTTTCCTGTGCTACACTTTAAATGATTGAATTTCACCGGGAAGACTGAAAAAGGAGTATTGCCATGGCGAAAGTGGAAAAGCGGGAGCGCGGCACGGCGCTGTATGAGACGATCCTGAAGCTGAAGGATCTGGACGAGTGCTGCCGCTTCTTTGAGGACTTGTGCACCCCCACTGAGCTGCGTTCCCTGGAGCAGCGGTTCGATGTGGCGGTGTATCTCCAGCAGGGGCTGGTCTACCTGGATATCCTGGAAAAGACCGGGGCCTCCAGCGCTACTATCAGCCGGGTGAGGCGGTCCATGCTGGACAACGGCGCCGGCGGCGTCATGCGGGAGGTCATCCAGCGCCGCGGACTGCACGAGAAGGAGGAAATAACATGAAACAACTGATGCTGGGCAACGCCGCCGTTGCCCGTGGACTGTATGAGGCGGGATGCTGCGTGATCTCCAGTTACCCTGGCACCCCCAGCACCGAGATTACCGAGGAGGCCGTCAAATATCCAGAAATTTACTGCGAGTGGGCCCCCAATGAGAAAGTGGCTATGGAGACCGCCTTCGGGGCCTGCCTGGCGGGCAAACGGGCTTTCTGCGGCATGAAGCACGTGGGCCTGAACGTGGCCGCCGACCCCCTGTACACCATGTCCTACACCGGGGTCAACGCCGGCTTGGTCATCGGCGTGGCCGACGATGCGGGGATGCACTCCTCTCAAAATGAGCAGGACTCCCGCCACCACGCCATCGCCGCCAAGGTGCCTATGCTGGAGCCCTCCGATTCTGCGGAGGCCCTGGAATTCGCCAAGCTGGCTTTCGAGCTCAGCGAGCGGTTCGATACCCCCGTACTGCTGAAAATGTGTACCCGGGTGTCCCACTCCCAGTCCCTGGTGGAGACTTCCCCCCGGACGGAGGCCGAGGCAAAGCCTTATGAGAAGAACATCGCCAAGTATGTCATGATGCCCGGCAACGCCATCCGCCGCCACCCCTTTGTGGAGGAGCGCACCCGCAAGCTTCAGGAATGGGCCGAGACCGCCCCCGTCAACCGGGTGGAGCTGGGCAGTACGAAGATGGGCATTATCACCTCCTCCACCTCTTATCAATATGTAAAAGAGGTCTTTGGAGACGATGTCTCCGTACTTAAGCTGGGTATGACCAACCCCCTGCCCGTGAAGCTTATCAGGGACTTTGCCGGTAAAGTGGAAAAGCTTGTCGTCGTTGAGGAGCTGGACCCCGTCATAGAGAACCATTGTAAAGCTCTGGGCCTTGTCGTGTCCGGCAAGGACTCCCTGCCCCTGGAGGGGGAGTTCTCACAGAACCTTATCGCCAAAAAGCTGGGGGAGGAGGTCTATGAGGGCCGTACCATTGACAGCTCCATCCCGCCCCGGCCCCCCGTCATGTGCGCCGGCTGCCCCCACCGCGGGCTGTTCTATACCCTGAGCAAGAACAAGGTCACCGTCCTGGGTGACATCGGCTGCTACACTCTGGGGGCTGTCGCCCCCCTGTCCGCCATGGAGATGACACTGTGCATGGGGGCGTCCATCTCCTCCCTCCACGGCTTTAACAAGGCCGGAGGCGCTGAGGCTGAGAGTAAGACTGTGGCCGTCATCGGCGACTCCACCTTCATGCACTCCGGCATGACCGGACTGGCCAACATCGCCTACAATCAGTCCAACTCCACCGTCATCATTTTGGACAACTCCATCACCGGTATGACCGGCCACCAGCAGAACCCCACCACCGGCTACAACATCAAGGGCGACCCCGCCGGAAAGATTGACCTGGAGGCCCTGTGCAGGGCAATGGGCTTTACACGGGTGCGGGTGGTGGATCCCTACGACCTGAAAGCCTGTGACACCGCCGTCAAGGAGGAGCTGGCGGCTGCCGAGCCCTCGGTCATCATCAGCCGCCGGCCCTGCGCCCTGCTCAAGTATGTCAAGCACAGCGCCCCTTTGCGGGTGGACCCGGTCAAGTGCGTGGGCTGCCGCAGCTGTATGAAAATCGGCTGCCCCGCCATCTCGATCCGAGAGGGCAAAGCCCAGGTGGACTCTACCCAGTGCGTGGGCTGCGGCGTGTGTGAGCAGCTGTGCGGCGTGAAGGCGTTCCAGAGCGCCGGGAAGGAGGGCTGAACAGTGGAAACCAAAAATATTATGATCGTCGGCGTGGGGGGCCAGGGCTCCCTGCTGGCCTCCAAGCTGCTGGGACACCTTCTCATGGAGCAGGGCTATGATGTGAAGGTGTCCGAGGTCCACGGCATGTCCCAGCGGGGCGGGTCGGTGGTGACCTATGTGCGCTACGGCGACAAGGTGAACTCCCCCGTCATCGACAAGGGGGAGGCGGACTACATTGTCTCCTTCGAGATTCTGGAGGCCGCGCGGTGGCTGAGCTACCTCAAGCCCGACGGCCAGATCGTCACCTCCACCCAGCAGATCGACCCCATGCCCGTCATTACCGGCGCGGCGGTCTACCCCGATAACCTGGTGGAGAAGATGAAGGCCACCGGCGCCAAGGTGGACGCCCTGGACTGCCTCAAGCTGGCCGAGGAGGCCGGCTCGTCCAAGGCTGTCAACATTGTCCTTATGGGCCGGCTGTCCCACTACTTTGACCTGCCCGACGAGGCGTGGCAGAAGTCCCTGGAGGCTATGGTGCCCCCAAAATTCCTGGAGCTGAACAAGAAAGCCTTTGAGCTGGGGAAGAGGGCGTAGCCGTGTTTGCCTGCAAGGTGATGATAAAGTCCTCCATGGAGGCGGTAAAGGCCCGGTTCCAGGACTATGAGGGCCTGGAGTTTTTCCAGCGGGGGGACTGGGTGCTGGCGGAGGACTTTTCCGGCACGCAGTTGTTCGGCTGGGAGGTGTCCACGTGGCTGGAGCTGGCCGGGAAGGACGAGCTGATCTACGCCTACTACGACGAGAATATGAATGCGGAATTTGTCTTTATCCAGAACGGCCTGTGTATGCGGGCCTATCAGGAGTATGACGGCGAGGTGGACACCGACCAGGGTGAGGACTTGGACGTTTCTATATCCGGCTGGTCCGATGTGGCCGAATACATGGACGAGCATATGGTGTAAGACCAAGCTCCCGTCCCGCCCGCGGGCGGAAAAGGAGGCTTTTGAGTCGCGCCCCTGAAAATCGACTAATATTATAGAAAGGAAGAATAAACATGGGATTTTTATCCAACCTCTTTGGCGGCGCCAAGAAAGCGGAGGAGGTCAACGACGCCAACGCCCAGGCGCTGAAGCAGTTTTTCAAGGAGAATCTGCCCAGCGAGTTCGTGAACTCCGCAAAATACGCCATCTCTGTCACCCAGGGGGATAAGGGCTATGAGGCCCGGATCAACATGGACATGGGGGCGGACGGCTCCACCTATGACGGCTTTGCCAAGGAGAACTTTGCGGAGCTGGCCGACTGGGAGTCGGAGCGGGTATTCGATCTGCTGCCCGAGCCGCCGGTGACGGTGACCGTCATTTTTGACATGGACTTTGGTAAGACCAAGGTCACTATGAACCGGGGCCGCCTGCTGGCAAAATAAAAACATACCTTATTTTGGGGAGGAATGATTCCAATGGAAAGATACTACCAGCCC
>JAAWPF010000028.1 GCA_022799835.1 Lawsonibacter sp.
AACTCCTCGTCGGTGAACTTGCCCGGCTTGTTGAGGATCTCGCTGGGGATGCAGATCTTGCCCACGTCGTGGAGGGTGGAGGCGTTGCTGATGAGGTTGATGGTCTCCCGGTCCAGCTTATATTTGTCGGTCTTCCGCACCAGGCTTTTCAGCAGCAGCTCGGTCATGGTCTGAATATGCAGAACATGCAGACCGCTCTCCTCGTTGCGGAACTCCACAATATGGCTGAGGATGGAGATCATCAGGCTGTTGACCTTCTCCTTCTGATAGATCTGCTCGTTGACCATAGCCGTGAGGCGGCGCTGCTTGGCGTAGAGCATGATGGTGTTGATGACCCGCCGGCGGACCACCATCATGTCGAAGGGGCGGCTGATATAGTCGGTGACCCCCATATCGTAGGCCCGCTCAATAAAGGTGTGGGTACTCTCCGCGGAGATCATGATGACGGGTACGCTGTCAATCCAGCCGTATTTATTCATGGCGGACAGCACACCGAAGCCGTCCATGTTGGGCATCACAATGTCCAGCAGCACCAGTGATATCTCCTGCTCCATCTGCTGGAGGATGGCCACCGCCTGGAGGCCGTCCTCCGCCTCAATAATATCGTAGGATTCCTCCAGCATGGAGCGCAGAATTGAGCGATTCATTTCCGAATCGTCAGCAACCAGAATGGTATGCCGCTGACTGCTCTTTGGGACCAAATAGGATCACTCCTTTTCCGTCAGTATTTCGTCTCGGGCAGGGGCCCGCTCAGATATCAGTTTGTCCACCGTGGCGCACAGCTGCTCAATATTGATGGGCTTGGCCAGGTGGGCGTCCATGCCCGCCTGGGCTGTGCGGCTGATGTCCTCCGCAAAGGCGTTGGCGGTCAGGGCGATGATGGGAATGATCCGGGCGTCCGGGCGATTCAGGGATCGAATGGCCTCAGCGGCCTGACAGCCGTCCATCTCTGGCATCTGCATATCCATTAAAATGGCGTCAAAGAAGAAGGCCTCCTCCTTCTGGAACGCGTCCACCGCCTCCCGGCCGTTTACCGCCTGGGTCACCTGGGCGCCCCGCATCTGGAGCAGCTCGGTGGCGATCTCCATGTTGAGGAAGTTGTCCTCCGCCAGAAGAATCTTCCGGCCCTCCAGCTGGATCTGATTTTTGGTCTCCTCCGCCTGGGCGGACTGGGGGCTCTCACCCACGTCAAAGGGCAGGGTGACGGAAAAGGTGGTGCCCTTGCCCAGGGTGCTGCTCACAGTGATCTGGCCGCCCATGCGGGCCACCAAATTTTTGACAATGGGCATCCCCAGGCCGGTACCCATCACAGTCTTGGCGCCGAAACGGATCTCCCGCTCGTAGGGGTCGAAGAGCTTGGGCAGAAACTCATCCGACATGCCGGAACCGGTGTCCTCCACCACAAAGAGATAATTGTTGCGCTTGCCCTCGTCCATCTGCCGCAGGGAGACAGAGACGCGGTCCCCCTCCTTGGTAAACTTCATAGCGTTGGACACCAGATTGTTGACAATCTGTCCCAGCCGGGCGGGGTCGCCCTTGATGATGGAGTTTTTGATATTGATAGACAGGGTAAAATTCTTCCCGGTGGCCTGGGCCTGGGCCTGGAAGGGGGAGGACCAAGTCTCCATAGAGTCCCGCAGGTCGAAGGATTTGATCTCCATGGACACATTGCCCTGCTCCAGACGGGAGATTTCCAGCAGGTCGTTGATGAGAGCCAGCAGCTGCTGGCTGGCCGCGCCGATCTTGTTCAGATAGTCCTTGACCCTCCCGGGGTCGTCATCGGACTGGAGCGCCAGGTTGGTCATGCCGATGATGATATTCAGCGGTGTACGCATATCGTGGCTCATCACTGAGAAAAACTGCTTCTGGGATTTCTCGCTCTGTTCCGCGGCGGACAGCGCACCTTTCAGCAGGCGCACCTGCTGCTGCTGCTGTTCCTTCTCCGCCTCCACATCCCGGAAGCAGAGCACCGCCTCATTGGGCATCTGCCGGGCGTCGGTGAGCAGGCGCACACTGATCCAGCGCTGTTCGCCGTTGAACTCCCGCAGAAATTCGCCGCCGAAATCCCCCACCTGCTGTTCCGCCAGAGAGCGGATATTTTCCAAGGAGAAGTTTTTGGCAAACTCCGCCCTGGTCCACTCGTCCAGGCTGGAGCCGATTATCTGGAGCAGCTCATTGTAATCGCCCTTCTCAGCATTGAGCTCACGCTTGACAAAGTCTGAGCCCTTGGTCATTTCATAGGTGCCGTTGACCATGTTGACCCGGTAGAGGGCATAGTACATATTGCCCAGAACCTGGACGGTCTCGGTGGTGCGCTGGGCCGCCCGGCTCAGCTTCCGGTCCCGCAGCCACATGCCGAAGGCCACCGCCAGCAGCAGGCCCAGGCCCAGGCCGTACCACACCAGGATATCCTGCACCCCCTGGAGCAGGGTGTTATAGGGGACCGTGAGGATGCACAGCCAGCCGTTTATGGCCCGCTGGTAATATAGCCCCCGCTTCAGTCCCTGCATCCCGATGATCTCATTATTTTTGCCGTCCAGTTCTCCCTGGTTGACCCGGTCAAACAGTTCCCTGGTATAGGACTGAAGATGCTCCTCGGTGGCCGGAAAGGGCACGTTGTAATACAGCAGGGTGCCCTGGCCGTCCAAAACATAGTAAGCGCCGCCCTCCGGCAGATCCTGGACCGTATGCTCGGCGCGGAAATGGGCCACCGGCACATCCAAAGCGATGGCGTTGTCGCTCCCGGCGGCGGACACCGCCACCGTGACCACCAGCTGGCCATCGTAGGCGTCACTGGCATAGGCATCGGTGAAGATCACCTTGCCCTCCGCCTGCATAGCCATCTGATACCAGGACTGCTCCCGATAGTCATCGCGCTCATCCCGAAGCCCGCTGGGGGAGACGAGATGTCCGTTCAGCACTCCGTAAATATCCAGACTGCTGGAGTGGAGCACGGTGGAACTCTTTTCAAAATAGTCCGCCAGCCACTCCCGGAAGGTAGCGGCGTCAGCGCCCTCCCGGCCCATATCCTCCAGATAGTACATGGCCATGGTGAGAATACGGTCATATTCGTTGAGCTGGCTGTCCTCGTCGTTGGAGAAGCTGGCCACCAGGTTGGAACCCAGAGTCCGGGCGTTACTCAGCAGCAGCTGCTGGCTGTTGGCCAGTCCCGCGCCGGCCACGATTACCAGGACTAGTATAAGCCAGAGAAGCTGCCAGCTCCCCCGTGCTCCTGAACGTAAGAAATTTTTGTTGTGTCGCATATAGTTCACTCCTGCCCTGTCCGGCAGGGCTCTGTCGTATTGAATTACCTCTGACGATACTTAACCAGCAGATATTATAACACAAGGCTTTTCCCATGTAAAGCCCAAGAGGCTGATTCTCCCTGAAAATACTTGCCCTGAGGGACTTGCCAAGCGGCAGGAAAGGCATTATAATAATCGGGTCCAAAGTGTGGACTTTATCCGAAAATACGCACGATATGGGAGAGGATCAATATGGAACGCACCACCATCGCCGCCATCTTTGCTGACCAGGAGCAGCTGGGCGGGCAGTCTGTCACCGTGATGGGCTGGGCACGGACCATCCGGGATATGAAGACCTTCGGGTTTGCCGAGCTGAACGACGGCTCCTGCTTCAAGAACCTCCAGGTGGTTATGGACGCCAACGTACTGGACAACTACAAGGAGATCGCGGGGCAGAACGTAGGGGCCGCCCTCATCGTCAAGGGGGAGGTGGTGCTTACCCCCGGGGCCAAGCAGCCCCTGGAGGTGAAAGCCGCCTCTGTCGAGGTGGAAGGGCCCTCCACCCCTGACTATCCCTTGCAGAAAAAGCGCCACAGCATCGAGTTCCTGCGCACTATCCAGCACCTGCGGCCCAGAACGAACCTGTTCTCTGCCGCTTTTCGGGTGCGGAGCGTGGCGGCCCACGCCGTCCACTGCTTTTTCCAGGACCGGGGCTTTGTCTATGTCCACACCCCCATCATCACCGGCTCCGACTGCGAGGGGGCGGGCGAGATGTTCCAGGTGACCACGCTGGACCTGAACAACCCGCCCCGCACTCCCGACGGCCAGGTTGACTACTCCAAGGACTTCTTCGGCAAACAGACCAGCCTCACCGTCTCCGGCCAGCTCAACGCTGAGAACTTCGCCATGGCCTTCGGCAATGTGTACACCTTCGGCCCCACCTTCCGGGCGGAGAACTCCAACACCCAGCGCCACGCCGCCGAGTTCTGGATGATCGAGCCTGAAATGGCTTTCGCCGACCTGGGCGACTATATGGACAACGCCGAGGCCATGATTAAGTATGTTATTATCACCGTGCTGGAAAAATGCCCCGACGAGATTGCTTTCTTCAACTCCTTCGTGGACAAGGGGCTTCGCGAGCGGCTGGAGCATGTGGCTTCCTCTGACTTCGGCCGGGTGAGCTACACCGAAGCGGTGGAGATTCTCAAAAAGAACAACGACAAGTTTGACTTTAAGGTGGAGTGGGGGGTAGACCTCCAGACCGAGCACGAGCGCTACCTCACCGAGCAGGTGTTCAAGCGCCCCGTCTTTGTCACCGACTATCCCAAGGAGATCAAGGCCTTCTATATGCGCCTCAACGACGACGAAAAAACCGTGGCCGCCGCCGACTGTCTGGTGCCCGGGATCGGGGAGATCATCGGCGGAAGCCAGCGCGAGGAGCGGCACCAGGTGCTGGAGGCCCGCATGGCCGAGCTGGGCCTGGACCCCCATGACTACTGGTGGTACCTGGACCTGCGGCGCTTCGGCTCCTGCCGCCACGCCGGCTATGGCATGGGCTTTGAGCGGATGGTGATGTACCTCACCGGCATCAACAACATCCGGGACACCCTGCCCCATCCCCGCACCGTGGGCAACGCGGAGTTCTGATGAAATCCGAATTGGAGAAAATTCCCGGCGTGGGGCCCAATATGGCCCGGCACCTGGAGGCCGTCGGCTGTCCCACCCTGGAGTCCCTCAGAGGCCGGGACCCGGAGGCGCTGTATCAGAAAAGCTGTATCGTCCAGGGCGGTCCGGTGGACCGGTGCGTGCTGTATGTCTACCGGCTGGCCGTCCACTACGCCGAGCACGGCGAGTGCCCGCCGGACAAGCAAAACTGGTGGGACTGGAAGGATTGACAAGAGCAACCCCCGGCGCGGCCGCGCTGGGGGTTGCTTTATCCCCAGTCATGACGATTTGTGCTCAGACCATTTGCATAAAATGTTTTGACGATCAATTCAATCCGCTCAAAGCAATCGGAGTCGTCCAGGTCATCATCATTTAAAATCATCTGGATTTTTTCTAAAACGCACAGCGCATCTCCCTCGATTTTTTGCGCCACCTCTCCCGGATGTTCCCGTCTGAGATAGTTCAGCACCTCCCAGCCTATTGCACGGGCATACAATTCATCTTGAATGGAAAACTCCACATAAATCACCTCGAATCCCGATTATACCCGATATATCGGGAATGTTCAAGGTATTTGGGGCAAAATATAATGGAAATCACAGGGAGGTGTTTCTTGTGATTTCCTATGACCCCATGTGGGAGACGATGCGCAGGAAGAATATCACAACCTACAGCCTCATAAAAGACTACAATTTCAGCAGAGGAACACTGGATTCTCTGAAACAGGGACGAAATATCTCTACAATGACGCTGAATGATATTTGTAAAATTTTAGACTGCAAAGTGGAGGAAGTCCTTCTGTATGTTCCGGATAAAGAATAGGCTCGCCGGTGTCAGCGGCAAGCCTATTCTTTCATTTTACGATATTCTTTAGTTTTTCTCCCGCCAGATACCGGCGCAGGTTATCCAGAGCCATCTCCACGCACAGCCGGCGGGTGATGTCCAGGTGCATCCCGCCCGCCACATGGGGGGTGAGGAGGAGCCTGGGGGTGTCCCACAGGGGGCTGTCGGCGGGCAGGGGCTCCGGATTGGTGACGTCCAGGGCAGCCCCCCACAGCTTGCCGGCCCGCATGGCCTCCGCCAGGGCGTCCTGGTCCAGGACGGAGCCCCGGCCGGAGCTGATAAGGACGGCGTCGTCCTTCATCAGGGAAATACGCTGGGCGTTGAACATCCCCACAGTCTGGGGGGAGTGGGGCATCACCAGGGCCACCACATCGGCCTGGGGCAGGAGAGCATCCAGCTCAGCAATGGTACGGACCTCGTCGAAACCCTCAATGGGGCCGGCCACCGTCCGCTTCAGGCCGATGGTCCTGGCTCCCAGCCCCTGGCACAGCTTGGCGAAGTCGGCCCCCACATGACCCGCCCCCGCCACCAGGACGGTGCCGTTGAGGATGGTCTTGGCTGGGCCCTCATCGCGCCAGACGTGGGCGCGCTGATTGTCCCGGTAGGCAGGCAGGCGGCGGCAGAGGGCCATCAGGCTGGAGAGCATGTTCTCCGCCACGCTGCGGCTGTTGGAGCCGCTGGAGGAGGTGAACAGCACCCCCTCGGGCAGTTTGCCCATATACTCGTCGGTGCCCGCCCACATGGTCTGAAACCATTTGAGCTTGACGGCCTGTTTCATGTCCTCCGCCTTGGGCCAGCCGAAGATGACGGTGGCGGCGGCCAGCTGCTCGGGGGTGACGGTGCTGCGGTGGGCGCGGACGTGGACTGCGTCAGGGGCGACGGCCTCAAACTCCGCCAGCTCCCCCTCCTCCAGGGGCAGGAGGTTCAGGATATACTCAGACATAGACGATACGCTCCTTTTCTCTGATTTGTGCCTCTATTATACCGATTCTCTTTTTCCGGCGCAAGCCCATTCTTCGCCTTTACTCCCCCAAAAAGCTGTGATAAAATAGGATATATCCCTTTGAAAAGGAGGCCGCCCCCATGCCTGTCACCCACGGCACCCCGCTCACCGACTTCCCCGGCGTGGGGGAGGCCCGGGCCAAAAAGCTGGAAAAGCTGGGCCTGACCACCGCCGGCGACCTGCTGGCCTGGTATCCCCGGGACTACGAGGACCGGCGGAAGGTCTATACCATCGCTCAGGCCCCTCTGGAGGGGCGGGTCTGCATCGCCGCCATGGCCGCTGAGCACCCCCGGCTGTCCCGTGTCCGCAAGGGATTGGAGCTGGTCCAGATCAAGGTGGTGGATGACACCGGTGCACTCCATCTCACCTTCTTCAACCAGAGCTATCTGGAGCGGGCCATCCAGGCGGGGGAGGAGTATATTTTTTTCGGTGGAGTGGAGGCCCAGGGCCGGCGGCGCACTATGGTCAACCCCATCTTCGAGCGGGCGGATAAACAGTCCTTTACCGGCCGCATCATGCCTGTCTACCGGCTGACGGCGGGAATTTCCAACCATATGCTGGCCTCCCTGGTCCGGCAGGCCCTGCCCTGTGCCGAAGAGATACCTGAGACTCTGCCCCAGCATATCCGTCAGGCCCATCGGCTGGCGGCGATGGAGTTTTCCGTCAAAAACATCCACTTTCCGGAAAACGAGGAGGCCCTGGCCCTGGCCCGGCGGCGGCTGGCCTTCGAGGAGCTGTTCTATCTGGCGGTGGGCCTGAGCTTTCTCAAAGACCGCCGGGACCGGGGCGAGACGGGGCTGTCCATTCCCCTCCGGCCCCCGGAGGAATTCCTGGCCCTGCTCCCCTTTGCCCCCACTCAGGCCCAGAGGCGGGTGATGGAGGAGACGGCCGCCGACATGGCCTCCAGCCGGCCCATGAACCGGCTGGTCCAGGGGGATGTGGGCTCGGGTAAGACCGCCGTGGCCGCCTATGCCGGCTGGCTGTGTGTCAAGGGCGGCTGTCAGGCCGCCCTCATGGCTCCCACCGAGGTGCTGGCCGAGCAGCATTTCCGGTCTCTGTCCGCCCTGCTCGCCCCCGCCGGGGTGCGGGTGGGCCTGCTAACCGGCTCCATGACCGCCGCCGAAAAGAAAAAGGCCCGGACCGCCCTGGCCGAGGGAGAGATCGACTTTGTGGTGGGCACCCACGCCCTGATCTCTGAGGGGGTGGCCTTCCGCAGGCTGGCCCTCATTGTGGCCGACGAACAGCACCGTTTCGGGGTGGCCCAGCGGGCGGCGCTGGCAGCCAAGGGCGGGGAGGGCTCCGCACCCCACGTGCTGGTCATGTCGGCCACCCCCATCCCCAGGACGCTGGCCCTCATCATCTACGGAGACCTGGATGTCTCCGTCATCGACCAGCTCCCCCCGGGCCGTGTTCCCATCGCCACCTATGTGGTCCGGGAGGACAAGCGCCAGCGGATGTACGGCTTTGTCCGAAGGCAGGCGGCCGAGGGCCGGCAGGCCTATATTATTTGTCCTGCCGTGGAGGACAACCCGGACGCCGCCCTGCCCGGGGAGGAGAGCCCCGCCCTGAATTTGAAAGCCGTCAAGACCTATGCCGAGAAGCTGCGGCAGGAGGTGTTCCCTGACCTGCGGGTGGGCATTCTCCACGGGAAGATGAAGCCCAAAGAGAAGGAGGCGGCCATGGCCGCGTTCTCCAGCGGCCAGACCCAGGTGCTGGTGGCCACCACCGTGGTGGAGGTGGGGGTAGACGTGCCCAACGCCTCCCTCATCATCATCGAGAACGCCGACCGCTTCGGGCTCAGTCAGCTTCATCAGCTCCGGGGCCGGGTGGGCCGGGGACAGCACCCCTCCCACTGCGTCCTTATCACCGCCACCCGCAGCCTGGAGGCTATGGAGCGGCTGCGCACCCTGGCCTCCACCACCGACGGCTTCAAAATTGCCGAGGAGGACCTGAAGGCCCGGGGGCCAGGGGACTTCTTCGGCAACCGGCAGCACGGTCTGCCCCAGATGAAGCTGGCCGACCTGGCTGGGGACATGCGCCTGCTCAGCGAGGCCCAGGAGGCCGCGAAGGAGCTGCTGGAGCGGGACCCTCAGCTGTCCGCGCCGGAGGACCGGCCCGTGCTGGACCGGGTGCGCCGGCTCTTCGCCGACACGCCGGATATTTTCAACTGACAGGGGAGGGACAAATGTTCGATTTGGGAGAATTTATCCGCCAGCCGGCGGAGCGGTCAAACAAGGCGGACATCTCGCTGAGCGGCTGGCTGGAGGCCTTTGCCGGGAACTATTTTGTATACGGCGAGGGCGGTGGAGACAGAGAGTTCCACTGGCATTGACCGATTGAACGCAAAAACGCAGAGAGGAGAACAGAACTATGACACACCTGGAAAAAGCAAGAGAGCTGAGGGCCCGCACCGATGTACACTTCAACTGCTGCCAATCCGTCCTGGCCGCCTTTGCGGAGGATATGGGCCTCACCGAGGAGCAGGCCTTCAACCTGGGGGCCAACTTCGGCTCCGGGATGCGCTGCGGCTCGGCCTGCGGCGCCCTCACCGGCGGACTGATGGTGCTGGGGATGACCCACTACCCCCCGGAGGAGGCGGACAGCTTCCGAAAGCAATTCCTGGAGGAGCACGGAGAGATCGACTGCGCCGCCCTGCTGAAAAAAGCCCACGAGGCGGGCATCCCTCGGAAGGAGCACTGCGACGGGCTGGTTTTTGACGTAGTGCAGATGCTGGAATAGAGCGAGACAGGCTTTACGGCAGCAAAACCACACAGGGACGCCCTGTAGGACGTCCCTGTGTGGTGATCTGGAAGGATGGATGAAAAAGGAATGATGGAGCGAAAGATTGAAAATCCCGGAGCGGCCGGCAAGAGCGGCAGCCGACCCTTCGTTAAATTTTTAACCCTTGCTCTGTCAACAACTTTATCACTCCCGTGCCGGAAATGCCATTCCCAAATTTCTTATGTCTAACATTGGTGTTCAGTTATACTTTCGAGCGGCCTCTGCTCATCCGCTGAGGCCGGGACACAGGACGACAAAAAGGGAGGAATTTTACCTTGGAGGAACTGACGCTGCTGCCCATTCCCCTGCTTGTCTGGTACCGGGAGAATGCCCGGGCCCTCCCCTGGCGCGGCGACCCCACTCCTTACCATGTGTGGGTGTCTGAAATCATGCTCCAGCAGACCCGGGTGGCGGCGGTGCTGGACTACTACCGGCGCTTTCTGGAGGCGGCCCCCGATGTGGCCGCGCTGGCCGGCCTGTCTCAGGACCAGCTGATGAAGCTGTGGCAGGGGCTGGGCTATTACAGCCGGGCCAAAAACCTGCAAAAGGCGGCAAAACAGATCGCGGAGCGCCACGGAGGAGTATTTCCAAATACTTATGAGGACATCCGCGCTCTGGCCGGCGTGGGGGATTACACCGCCGGAGCCATCGCCTCCATTGCTTTCGGCCTGCCTGTCCCGGCGGTGGACGGCAACGTTCTGCGGGTGACCGCCCGGATCACCGGGGACAGCGGCGACATCTCCACCCCCGCCATGAAAAAGAAGGTGACCCAGGCCCTGGCCCAAGTCATCCCCCTGGACGCCCCCGGGGACTTCAACCAGGCCCTGATGGAGCTGGGGGCCACCGTCTGCCTGCCCAACGGCGCGCCCCTGTGCGAAAAATGCCCGGTCGCCCACCTGTGCCGGGCCTTTCAGGAGGGGCGGACCGGAGAACTGCCCGTCAAGGGGGCCAAAAAGGCCCGGCGGGTGGAGGCACGGACGGTCTTTCTTCTGTTTCACGGGGACAGCGTGGCCCTGCGCCGCCGCCCGGACCGGGGCCTGCTGGCCGGGCTGTGGGAGTACCCCAACGAACTGGCGGACGGGGAGGATTGGCTGGAGCGCTGGGGACTGTCCGCCGCGCTGGAAAAGGCGGGGACAGGCAGACAC
This sequence comes from Lawsonibacter sp., assembly GCA_022799835.1. Lineage (GTDB taxonomy): Bacteria > Bacillota > Clostridia > Oscillospirales > Oscillospiraceae > Lawsonibacter. Next base: position 10,683 of record JAAWPF010000028.1, read on the forward strand.
ATCTTCACCCACATTGAGTGGCACATGACCGCCCTGACGGCGGAGCTGGAGGGAACGGACCTGCCTGCTGGCTGGGTGTGGGCCGACCGGGCCGCTCTGCGGGATGTCTACGCCCTCCCCAACGCCTTCCAAAGCTTTGAGCAGGCCGTGCTGGACCGGCTGGGCCGGTTTTGAGGGGAGGCGCGCCATGATTTGCCGTCTATGCCCCCGCAGCTGCGGGGCGGAACGCACCGGGACCGTTGGAAAAGGGTACTGCCGGATGCCGGAGGTCCCCGTCCTGGCCCAAGCTGCCCTCCACCACTGGGAGGAACCCCCCATCTCCGGCATGCAGGGATCGGGGACCCTCTTCTTCTCCGGATGTTCTCTGGACTGTGTGTTCTGCCAAAACGAGAAAATCAGCCATCAGGATTTTGGCCGGGCGGTCACACTGCCCCGCCTGCGGGAAATCTGTGAAACGCTCATCCGCCAGGGGGCCCACAACCTGAACTTTGTCAACCCCACCCACTATGTCCATATTCTCGCTGAACTGCTGGAGGAGTGGCATCCTCCAGTCCCCGTTGTATTCAACACCGGAGGGTATGACAACACGGATACCCTTCAACGGCTGGAGGGGAAGGTCAATATTTATCTCCCCGACTTGAAGCATCTGGACCGTGAGACCGCCCGGCGATACTCCGCCGCCCCCGACTACCCGGAAATCGCCCAGGCCGCCATCCGGGAGATGGTCCGCCAGACCGGCTCCTGCCGGTTTGACGATAACGGATTGTTATTGAAGGGCACGATTATACGCCACCTCATCCTACCCGGCCAGGTGAACCAGGCCAAGGCGGTGATGGACTGGGTCGCCCGGGAGTTCGGGCCGGGGACGGTGCTCTTTTCCCTGATGAGCCAGTACACCCCCTGGGGGAACCTGTCCGCCGTTCCGGAACTGAACCGCCGCTTGCGCCCCGGCGAGATCCGGGCCGCCCGGGAATATATGGAGAACCTGGGCCTGCCCGGATTCACCCAGGAGCGGACCTCTGCCAAGGAGGAGTACACGCCGCCCTTTGATTTGACGGGAATTTAGGCAAAAAACCCAATGGCAACCAATAGTTGCCGGATAGTTGGTAGATTTTTGGCGCAAATCCGGTATACTGGCCACAGAGGTGATGACAATGACATTAGGTGAAAAAATCAAGGAACAGCGGACCGCCCACGGGCTGTCCCAGGAGACGCTGGCGGAGCAGATGGGGGTCAGCCGCCAGGCGGTGACCAAGTGGGAGGCGGACCAGTCCGCCCCCAGCTCCGAAAAGCTGATCGCCCTTGCCAAGCTCTTCCAAATCTCGCTGGACGAACTGATTGGCAATGAATCGGTCCCGGCCAATCCAGCCAAAAAGCCCAACCCCATTCTGCGGACCAATCTGACACGGATCGCGATCACCCTCCATGCCGCTTTCGGCTATGCCGCCGCACAGCACCTCTGGTATACGAGGGTCCTCAACCGCTCATACATGGCGCCGGCTGTTTTCTCGATTGTCCTTCTGTTTCTGTGTTCCGTTTGGATGGTATCCAATCACCGCTTTGAGCCCGACCTGAAGCAGAGAAGAAAGAACATCCGGATCGAGCTGCTCTACTGCCTGGTACAGCTGAGCTTTGCCTATCTCATCATTTATCCCGGAATCGGCCTGATCGGGGCGCTGCTGATGATGGTCACAGTGTTTGTCTATATCATCATTATCAACCCCAAGTATATGAACCGGAAGCTGACAAAATAAAGCGAGAGCCTGACAGCACGCCGTCAGGCTCTTACTTATGATAGCCAGATCCCTCCTGAATTTTAAAGGACCGATAAATCTGCTCCAGCAGCATGACCCGGGCCAGGTGGTGGGGGAAGGTCATGGGAGACATGGACAGCTGGACGTTGGCCTCCGCCTTGACGGAGGGGTGCAGGCCGTAGCTGCCCCCGATGAGAAAGACCATGTGCTTCTCCCGGCTGACCCCGGGGACGGGGAACATCTGGAGGAGCTCCTCGCTGGAGCGCAGCCGCCCCTCGATACACAGCGCGCACACCCGGGAGCCGGGAGGGATCTTGGCCCGGATGGCGTCCCCCTCTTTGTTCAAGGCGTTGGTGATCTCCCCCAGGGTGGGGTCCTTGGACAGCTTGGCCTCGGGAATCTCGATGACGGTCAGCTTGCAGTAGGGGGACAGCCGCTTGATATACTCCGCGCAGGCGTCCTTGTAAAATTTTTCTTTCAGCTTGCCCACACAGATGAGGTAGACGCTCAGCACACAGCCGCCTCCCTTCCCAGGGAAACCGTGGGCCCCAGGCTGTCAGCGGGTGCCACCGACAGGGAGATGTCCCGCTCCGGGTCGCAGTCCATAGCCAGCAGCCGCAGCGACACCGTGTCGTAAGCCCGGGCGGGGGTGTTGTTGGTCTGGGACAGGTGGGCCAGGACCACGGTTTTCGTCCCGTTCTCCACCGCGAAAGCGGCCAGCTCCGCCCCCGCCTCGTTGGACAGGTGGCCGTAGTTCCCCAAAATGCGCTGCTTTAAGTAGTAGGTGTAGGGTCCCGACTTGACCCAGTCCACGTCGTGGTTCGTTTCACACACCAGCAGGTCACAGCCCTCCACCGCCCGGCGGACCTCATCGGTGACATAGCCCAGATCGGTACACAGCACCATCCGGCCCCCCTCGCCGGCGATGGAGTAGCCCACACTGCAGGCCGCGTCGTGGGGGGTGGGGAAGGACTCCGCCCACAGGGAGCCGATCTGTACCCCGGTCCCCGCCTCCTGGGGCTGAAACAGGTCCCTCACCTGGTCGCAGCGGTTTTTTCGGTACCACTCCTCACAGGTGAGGCGGGTGGCATAGATGGGTGCCCCCGCCTTTTTGGTCAGCACCCGCAGACCGGACACATGGTCGCTGTGCTCGTGGGTAAGCAGGATGGCGGACAGCTGGCCGGGCTTGACCCCCAGCGCAGCCAGCCCGGCGGTAATGCGCTTGGCGGAGATGCCCGCGTCCAGCAGGATGTGGGTGTCCCCGCAGGACACCAGGGCGGCGTTGCCCAGAGAGCCGCTGGCAAGGGTGGTAAAAGTAAGCAAATAAGGGTTCCTCCTGTAAAAACGGGCGGCCGCCCGGCCGCCCGTCGGTATTTTTATCAACCCACCTGAGACTGGTCCTCCTCGCCGGGGACGGTGATGGTGCGGATATCCGCCCCCACGGCGGCCAGCTTCTCCACGATGGTCTCATAGCCCCGCTCGATATGCTGGATGCCGTCGATCTCGGTGACCCCTTGGGCAGCCAGACCGGCAATCACCATAGCGGCCCCCGCCCGCAGGTCGCAGGCATGGACAGGCGCTCCCGTCAAGTGTTCCACACCCTCAATGACAGCTACCTTGCCGTCCACCTGGATGCGGGCCCCCATGCGGCGGAACTCGTCCACATAGCGGTAACGGTTGTCCCAGACCCCCTCCATCAGAACGCTTGTTCCCTGGGCGATGCACAGGGCGGCAGCAATCTGGGGCTGCATGTCGGTGGGGAAGCCGGGGTAAGGCATGGTCTTTACATTGACACGGGAGAGCGGGCCTTCCCGGCGCAGACGGACGGCGTCGTCCAGCTCCTCGATCTCTACCCCCATCTCCACCAGCTTGGCGGTGATGCAGTCCAGGTGCTTGGGGATGACGTTTTTGATGGTCACCTCGCCGCCGGCGGCGGCCACGGCGGCCATATAGGTCCCCGCCTCGATCTGGTCGGGGATGATGGAGTAGGAGCCGCCCCGCAGCCGCTCCACCCCCCGGATTTTAATCACGTCGGTGCCGGCGCCCCGGATATCGGCCCCCATGGAGTTAAGGAAATTGGCCAGGTCCACGATATGGGGCTCCTTGGCGGCGTTTTCGATGACAGTGAGGCCGTCAGCCAGGACGGCGGCCAGCATGATATTCATGGTGGCCCCCACCGAGACGATATCCAGATATACCTGGCCGCCGGACAGACGGGCGCCATCGGGCACCCGGGAGTCGATGAGGCCGTTGCGCACCTCCACCTCGGCCCCCATGGCGACAAAGCCCTTGATATGCTGGTCCACAGGCCGGCCGCCCAAATCGCAGCCGCCGGGCAGGGGAACCTCCGCCCAGCCGAACCGGCCCAGCAGAGCGCCCACGAGGTAATAGCTGGCGCGGATTTTCCGGGCCAGCTCATAGGGAACCTGGCGGTTGCGGATGTGGGAGCAATCCACCTCGATGGTAGTTTTATTGATGATGCGGATATCCGCGCCTAATTCCCGAAGAATTTGAAGGATCAGAGTCACGTCGCTGATCTGGGGGACATTTTCAATGCGGCAGACGCCGTCCACCAGCAGGACGGCGGGGATAATGGCGACAGCGGCATTCTTGGCGCCGCTGATTTGAATAGATCCATGGAGGGGATTCCCTCCGCGAATAAGATATTTGGTCAAAAAACTGCACCCTCTCTTCCAAGCCTTGGGTTCTATCGAAGATATGGCGTAGGCCATATGTAATATCAAATTGCGGGCCCGCAGTATTCCGGCGGGCACAACAAACCGCATCTATTATAGCACTATTATACCCGGTGCGCAACAGAAATTGCGCAGCTGTGAACAAATTGTTAAAAAAGACGGACAACGGAAGGAAAAAGGCCTCCACGCTGTCCGAAGACGAAAATTTTTGGAAGAAAACGTTGGAAGAAAACGGGCCGTCTACTCCTGGACGCGGCCCTGGAACCGAGCCTTGGCCCGGGGGAGCAGTTCTGAGAGGCTGCCCTTCTCCTGCCGCTCCAGGAGGTCAACCAGCAGCTGATTGGAGATCAGGAAGCCCTTTGGCGTAAACCGCCACCGGCCCTGGTCCGTCTTTTCCGCCCAGCCCTGGGCCTGGAACTCCCGCAGCCGGGCCTCCAGAGGGGTAAAGTCCATAAAATAGGTTCCCCGGTATTCCCACTCCTCGATCCCGCGGGCGGTGCGCAGACCCAACATGAGATATTCGCCGCGCCGCGCCTCCTGGGGGATTAGGTCCTGGCTGTCAAGCAAAGGGGTGCCCTCCAGCACACCCCTGATATAGCCCTCCAGATCCCGGACCCAGGCGTACCGCCGGCCGCCGAAGTCGGAGTGGGCGCCCGGCCCAAAGCCAATGTAGGGCCGCATCAGCCAGTAGCGCAGATTGTGCCGGGAGGCAAAGCCTGGCTTGGCGAAATTGGATATCTCATACTGCGCATAGCCCGCCTGAGTCAGCCGATCCACCGTCCACAGGTACAGGTCGGCCTGGATGTCATCGTCGGGCAGAACCTCCCCCGCAGCCACACGGGCGGCAAGAGGAGTGCCCTCCTCCACCTTCAGCCCGTAGCAGGACAGATGCTCCGGCTCCAAAGACAGGGCGCGCTCCACTGTTTGCCGCCAGCTGTCCATGGTCTGACCGGGCAGACCGTAGATCAGGTCCAGCGATATATTTTTCAGCTTGGCCTGCCGGGCGGCGGCCACCGCCCCATCGCCCTGCTCCACGGTGTGGAGGCGGTGAATGGACTCCAGTTCAGCTGGACAGGCGGATTGATAGCCGAAGGAAACACGGTTGAACCCCGCCCGCCGCAGGGCTCTCAGTGCCCTAAAGTCTGCGCTGTCCGGGTTGGCCTCGAAGGTGATTTCCGCCTTCTTCTCCAGCCGGTAATGTTTTTTGATGGCCGACAGCAGCTCCCGCAGCCGTTTCTCTCCGTAACAGCTGGGCGTTCCGCCGCCAAAATAGACTGTGTCCACAGAGAAGCTCCGGGCCATAGGGGCCGTCTCCTTCAGATGGGCCAGCAGAGCCTTCTGGTAGTCATCCATGCGGTTCTCCCGGCCCGCCAGAGAGTAGAAATCACAGTAGTCGCATTTGCTGCGGCAAAAGGGGATGTGAATATAGATACCCAGCTTCTCCGCGGGCTGCCTGTCCGTCATAGTCAGACTCCTTATTTCATAAATATTCTTCATTATAACAAAAGTTTTTTCATCTGCATAGTGGGATTTTTCGCTGATTTTCTTCAAAAATAACAAAATTTTTGAGGTTTGCAGACAGGAAATACAGCAAATTCGCCTCTCATCTGGTGTGATGGCCTGTCTACCAAACCGACTGGAGGTGCTTTCTCCGAAGCTTCATCATAAATAGGCCCAGAGGAACGTTCAGAAAAGTGTTTTTCGCAAAATTTTCTACATTTTTGCCAAAATTTTTGGGGCATTTTGGTTCCTTGAAAAAACCAGACTTGTGTCACGCCCCTTGCCTGCCGTTTGGAATTGCGGAAAAACGGAGGAAAACCGTAAAAAATGGCGCTTTTGATGTAAAAAAGTTAGTTTGGTAGACATC
>JAAWPF010000029.1 GCA_022799835.1 Lawsonibacter sp.
AGCTCCTCCTCCACCCGGTCCAGCATCCCGTCCAGCATGGCAGCGGTGCCGTACATAATGCCGCTGCGCATACAGTCCACCGTATTCTTGCCGATGACCCGCCTGGGGCAGTCCAGGCTGATGCCGGGCAGCTGGGCGGTGCGGGTCGTGAGGGCCTCCAGAGAGATGCGCATCCCGGGGATGATGCAGCCGCCCAGATAGGTGCCGCCGATCCCCACCACCTCGATGGTGGTGGCGGTGCCCAGGTCCAGCAGGGTCAGGGGAGGCTCGTACTCCGCCAGGGCGGCCACCGCGATGACAATCCGGTCGCTGCCCACCTGGGAGGGGTTATCCATCTGGATATTCAGCCCGGTTTTCAGCCCCGGCCCCACCACCATGGGGGATTTGCCGATCACCTTCCGCACCCCGGTGCGCACCGAGTTGAACACCGGCGGCACCACTGAGGAGATGATGCAGTCCTGTATGTCCCCGGGCCGGACATCGAACAGGCCCAGCATCCCCTTGATTTCCGCCCCGTACTGGTCGGAGGTCTTGAGGCGGTCGGTGGCGATCCGGGCCTCGAAGGCGATGGTGCCGTCCTGAATGCCGCCAATTACAATATTGGTATTACCGATATCTATCGCAAGGAGCATATTGCTCACCTCAATCATTTTTTGGGGAAGCTTGTCCCCCCTCAGTCGCTTATTATATAAGACATAGCCGGGAGATGCAAGATAAACTTTACAGAGCAGATCAAAACAGATATAATAGGCCAAAAGGGCTTCCTCAAAGAGGGAGGCTTTATCCCCGCGGGGGGACATAAGGAGGAAATTGCTTTGTTAAGAGGAAAAACCATTCTGCTGGGGGTCACGGGGGGGATTGCCGCCTACAAGGCGGCGGCGCTGGCCTCGGCGCTGGTCAAGCAGCACGCCTGTGTGGAGGTGGTCATGACCGCCCACGCCACCCAGTTCATCGCCCCCCTCACCTTCGAGCAGCTCACCGGGAACCGCTGCATGGTGGACACCTTCGACCGCAATTTCAGCCACCAGGTGGAACACATCGCCCTGGCCGACCGGACTGACCTGGTCATAATCGCCCCGGCCACCGCCAACGTGTGCGGAAAACTGGCCCACGGCCTGGCTGACGACATGCTCACCACCACCATTCTGGCCTGTACCTGCCCCAAGCTCATCGCCCCGGCCATGAACACCAAAATGTTTGAGAACCCCGTCACCCAGGACAATCTGGACTCCCTTCGCCGGTATGGCTGGGAGGTAATTGCCCCCGCCTCGGGACGGCTGGCCTGCGGGGCGGTGGGGGCCGGCAAGCTGCCTGAGCCGGAACAGCTCCTCCAGCATATTCTGCACCAGATTGCCCTGCCCCACAGCCTGGAGGGCAAGCACGTCTTAGTCACCGCCGGGCCTACCCAGGAGGCCCTGGACCCGGTGCGCTATCTGACCAACCATTCCACCGGCAAGATGGGCTATGCCATCGCGAAAATGGCCACGCTCCGGGGGGCTGAGGTGGTACTGGTCTCCGGGCCATGCTCCATCGCGCCGCCTCCCTTTGTGGAGGTGGTGGACGTGGTGTCCGCTCAGGATATGTTTGAGGCGGTGGCCGAGCGGCAGGACTGGGCCGACTTCATCTTTAAGGCCGCCGCCGTGGCCGACTACACCCCGGCGGAATATGTGGACGACAAAATCAAGAAGAGAGACGGAGAGCTGTCCATTCCCCTGAAGCGCACCCAGGACATTCTCAAATATCTGGGGGAGCACCGCCGGCCGGGACAGGTTCTGTGCGGCTTCTCCATGGAGACCCAGAATATGCTGGAGAACAGCCGGGCCAAGCTGGAGAAGAAGAATGTGGACATGATCTGCGCCAACAACCTGAAGGTGGAGGGGGCCGGCTTCGGCACCGACACCAATGTCATGACCGTCATCACCAGGGCCGGCGCAGAGGAGCTGCCCCTCATGTCCAAGGAGGAGGCCGCCGGACGCATTCTTGACATCGCGGCGGAGCTTGCGGAAAACAAATCATAAAATTAAAGGAGGGCAATCACACAGGACAACCAGACAAACTATTTGACGGGTTTCAAGGAGAGGGACGCCCCTCTCCTTCTCTTTATCAAAAAGCCTCTTGACAAATGTCCGAAATCAGACTAGAATGGTGCAAGTCTGATTTCGGACATCATTTAAGGGGGCCCGGATATGGGAGATCTAACCTTTCAGCAATTCATCACCACGGCAAATCGCATGAACAAATCTGAGGATGATATTTACCGCCGCATGGCGCGGCACTCCGGGCTGTCCGACGCCGCCTTTTGGACGCTGTACGCCATAGAAACCGCCCCAGGGCCCGTCACTCAGACAGACATCTGCGGTACGCTGATGTTCAGTAAGCAGACCATCAACTCCGCTTTGAAGCAGCTGGAGCGCGAGGGGCAGATTCGCTTGTCCTGCGGGCCGGGACGAAAAAAATATCTCCAGCTCACGGAAGCCGGCCAGGAGCTGGCCGGCCGGGCCATCCGCCCCGCGCTGGAGGTGGAGAGGCAGGCTTTCCTCGGCTTGTCCGAGGAAGAGCGGGCCAGCCTGCTGGCCCTGGAGCAGCGCTACCTCACCCTGCTGCGCCGGGAAGCAAACAAACTTTTCAACATATCCCAGGAGGAATAAACTTTTATGGCAATCAAATTATCCGATCATTTCACATACAGCAAATTACTTCGCTTCACCCTGCCCTCCATCACCATGATGATTTTTACCTCAGTGTACAGCGTAGTGGACGGGCTGTTTGTCTCCAACCTGATTGGCGAGAACGCCCTGTCGGCGGTGAATATCATGTTCCCGGTTTCCATGATTATTGGGGCGGTGGGCTTTATGCTGGGCTCCGGCGGCAGCGCCATCGTGGCCCGCACCATGGGCGAGGGCAAGCAGGAGCTGGCTAACCGCTACTTCTCCATGATTATCCTGTGCGTACTGGGCCTGGGTACAGCCCTGTCGGCGCTGTCCCTCCTCTTTGTGGAGCCTCTGGCCCGGCTGGTGGGAGCCAGCGACCTGCTGATAGATGACTGTCTGGCCTACGGCGCGGTCATCTTCGGGGGCAGCGTGGTTTTCATGCTGCAAATGTCCTTTCAGACCTTCTTTGTCACAGCGGAACTGCCCAAAATCGGACTGTTCTTCTCTCTGATTTCGGGGGTCACCAACATCACCCTGGATTACCTGTTCATGGGGCCCCTGAATATGGGCATCGCTGGGGCGGCTTGGGGCACCGTGCTCAGCTACGCCGTGGGCGGCATTCTGCCCCTGTTCTTCTTCCTCAAGCCGCCCATGGGGACCCTGCGGCTGTGCTCCACCAAGCTCTACTGGCGGGAGCTGAAAAACGCCTGTATCAACGGCTCCTCCGAGCTGATGAGCAACCTGTCCGCCTCCCTCATCAGCATCCTCTACAACCTGCAGCTCATGCGCATGGTGGGTGAACTGGGGGTAGCCGCCTACTCAGTGATGATGTATGTGGACTTTGCCTTTGCCGCCGTCTTTCTGGGCTTCTCCATGGGCAGCGGCCCCATCATCAGCTTCCACTACGGGGCGGGAAATGAGGAGGAATTAAAGTCCATCTTCCGCAAGAGCATCTCGGTCATTAGCATCGCCTCGGTGTTCATGGTGGCTATGGCCCAGCTCCTGGGCCGCCCGCTGGCCATGGCCTATGTGGGCTACAACCCCGAGCTGCTGGAGATGACCGTCCACGGCTTCCGCATTTTCGCGTTCAGCTATCTGTTCTGCGGGTTTGGTGTCTACGGCTCCGGCTTTTTCACCGCCCTGTGCAACGGGGCCATCTCCGCCCTCATCTCTTTCCTGCGCCTGTTCCTCTTCCGGGGCGGCATGGTCCTCCTCCTGCCTCTGTTTTTCAAGCTGGACGGCATTTGGCTGGCCGTGACAGTAGCCGACGCCCTGGGAGCGCTGGTGTCAGTCCTGCTCATCTGGAAATATCGGAAACGGTATCACTACCTGTGACAGCCGAGACTCTCCGCACGGAAAATTTCCCGCTTCCCATTGACAAAGCGGTTCCCTGTTGATATAATATCTCCATCCCTAATGCGAATTATTCCTATTTAATAGAAGGAGGACGCTACCATGCCTGAACTGAAAGGGAGCAAGACGGAACAAAACCTGTGGGCCGCTTTTGCCGGCGAGAGCCAGGCCCGGAACAAGTACACCTACTTCGCCTCCAAGGCCAGGAAAGAGGGCTTTGTCCAGATCGCCAAGCTCTTTGAGGAGACCGCCGCCAACGAGAAAGAGCACGCTGAGATCTGGTTTAAGCTGCTGGGGGGCATCGGCACCACCGCCGAGAACCTGGCCGCCGCCGCCGCAGGCGAGAACTACGAATGGACCGATATGTACGCCCAGATGGCCAAGGAGGCACGGGCGGAAGGCTTTGACCACATTGCCGCCCTGTTCGAGGGGGTTGCCGCCATTGAGAAGGAGCACGAGGAGCGCTACCGCAAGCTGCTGGCCAACGTGAAGGATGGCCTGGTATTCTCCCGGGAGGGGGACATGATTTGGCAGTGCTCCAACTGCGGCCACATCCATGTGGGCCCCAGGGCCCCCGAGGTCTGCCCTGTCTGCGCCCACCCCCAGGCCTATTTCCAGCTCAAGGCGGAGAACTATTAAGGAATTTGCCCAAACTGCCCCCGCCAGAACAGGCGAGGGCAGTTCTTTGTCCCAAAACCATCTGTCTGTACTTGACCAGCCAGGAGAAAATGAGTAAAATATGGCTGTTGTCTCCTCTATCAATCCAATTTGGGGGAGAAGGAGGTTTTTATGGAGAAACGAGAGACATTTTCCTCCCGCCTGGGCTTTGTGCTCATCTCGGCAGGATGCGCCATTGGGCTGGGCAACGTGTGGCGCTTCCCCTACATCACGGGGAAATACGGCGGGGCGGCCTTTGTGCTGCTCTATCTGCTGTTTCTGGTCATTCTGGGTCTGCCCGTTATGGTGATGGAGCTGGCGGTGGGCCGGGCCAGCCAGCGGAGCATCGCCCTGTCCTTCCAGCGGCTTGAGCCTAAAGGCAGCAAATGGCACTGGTACAGCTATGTAGGCTTTGCCGGCAACTACCTGCTGATGATGTTCTACACCGTCATCGCCGGGTGGCTGCTGTATTACTTCGTCAAAATGCTCCGGGGGGACTTCACCGGCCTGGGCGCCCAGGAGGTGGCCGGTCAGTTTGTCGAGCTGATGGGCGCGCCTGGGGTTATGACCCTGTATATGGTTATTGTGGTGTGCATCGGTATGCTGGTGTGCGCCCAGGGCCTGCGCAACGGCGTGGAGCGGGTGAACAAGGTAATGATGGTCTGCCTGCTGGCCCTGATGATGGTGCTGGCGGTGAATTCCGTCCTGCTTCCTGGAGCGGAGGAGGGCCTGCGGTTCTATCTCCAGCCCAACTTCCACAACCTGGCCTACGACGCTGAGGGCAACTGGATTCTGGGCGAGGCAGTCTTTGCCGCCATGGGTCAGGCCTTCTTTACCCTGTCTCTGGGCATTGGAGCCATTTCCATTTTCGGCAGCTATATCGGTAAGGAGCACCGGCTGGCCGGCGAGGCCCTGCGCATCGGTGTGCTGGATACCTGCGTGGCCTTTGTGGCGGGCCTGATTATCTTCCCCGCCTGCTCCGCCTACGGGGTGGCCACCGAAAACGGCCCCCCTCTGGTGTTCATGACCCTGCCCAACATCTTCAACCACATGCCCATGGGCCGGCTGTGGGGCGGCGCCTTCTTCCTGTTCCTGTCCTTCGCCGCCCTGTCCACCGTGATTGCCGTCTTTGAGAATATTATCTCCTTCACCATGGACCGGTGGGGCTTCTCCCGAAAGCGGGCGGTGCTGGTCAACTTTGCCGGGGTCCTGCTGCTGTCCATGCCCTGCGTGCTGGGGTGCAGCCTCTGGTCTGGCTTCACCGTGCTGGGGATGGACATCTCCGGGATTGAGGACTTCCTGGTCTCCCAAAACATCCTGCCCCTGGGGTCGCTAGTCTACGTGCTGTTTTGCACCAGCAAAAGGGGCTGGGGCTGGGACCGCTTCCTGGCCGAGTCCAACACCGGCGACGGCCTGTCCTTTCCCAAGGGGGTTCGGTTCTATGTCACCTATATTCTGCCCCTGATTGTCCTGTTCATCTTCGCGATGGGCTATTGGAACCAGTTCGGATAAAGTATAGCAGACTGTATTCCGTCTGGCTTGTAAAATATCGTCAAAATAGAAGCGGCTCCCGCACCGGACAAGGGTGCAGGGGCCGCTTTTGCTTATCGGAAGTAGACCAGCGGGTCCTCGGGGGCCTCCGCTTTTTCCACGGACCGGGCGTAGAGGACCACGCCCTCATCCTCGTAGACGTCGGCATGCTCCCACTTGATCTCGGCGGTGACGGTGATCCACTCCCCCTTTTTCAGAGAGCGGGCCCTGTCGTACTTGCACAGAAAGCCGAAGAAGCGGATATCCTCCACGCAGCAGGTCATGGCGTTGCGGCCGGGAACAAAGGACCCCTTTGGCAGCTTCATCCCCGTCATGGCCTGGGCCTTGTAGGTGATGGTCTTGCCCACATAGCGCTCCGGGTGCTCCTGGATGTCCAGATACCAGATGCCGTAGTCGGCGTCCTCCAGGGTGATGTGGGGCTCCTCCAGGGAGTAGGGCAGGATGTCCTCCACCTCCAGCTCCTCGCCGTTGACATCCTCAAAGACGATCTCACACATCCGGTTCACCGCCCGGACGGACCGCTTCCAGCCCGACAGGGGCATGTCGGCAGTGCAGCGGTTGAACAGGACCATATCCGCCCCGCTGACCAGGTCGATAAACATGGACTGCATGTTGGCCAGATACATCTCAAAAGTGGAGCCGTCCACCACATGGATGGCCTGATACAGCCCCCAGTTCCGGGGCAGCTTCAGCTCCACCAGCAGCTGGCTGGGCCACATGCCGTTGTACTCCATCAGCACCCGCTCGGGCTGGTAGCGGCGGTCGATCTCCTTGAGAAATTCGGTGGTCAGTTGGCTCTGGTCCTCCACGGGGATCAGGCGGCAGTTGCGCTGTGAGAGGAACTTCTCGTCGTACTCCTCCTCCCCGTCCTCACACCGCAGCAGGACGGTGCGCTGGCCATCGTTGAAGTAGTCCATGTTCAGGGTGTCGCTGAGCAAGGTGGTCTTGCCGGCGTCCAGAAAGCCGGTGATGAGATACAGGGGTATCCGTGAATCAGGCATCGTTTTTCACCTCATTACGCCAGCAGAAACAGCTTCTCTAGCCGGTCCTCCTTCAGGTCGGAACCGATGACGCACAGCCGACCGGTGTAGTCGGCCCCGCCCTCCCGGATCTCGAACTCCTCGGGGGTCAGGTCGAAGTGAAGCCAGGCCTGGCCGTCCTCACAGGGGACCATCCCCTTAGCCCGGAGGATATAGCCGTAGTCCTGGGTCATGGCCAGAGCGGACAGGGCCTCCTGGAGCTCCTCCCGGCTGTACTTCCGGGGGGTCTCCCGCCCCCATGAGGTGAACACCTCATCGGCATCGTGGTCATGGTGATGGTGGTGCTCATGGCCGCAGCAGCAGTCGCAGGTCTCCTCACCGTGCTCGTGATGGTGCTCATGCTCGTGTTCATGCTCGTGATGGTGCTCATGCTCGTGTTCATGATGGTGGTGGCGCCCGTGGTCCTCATGCGCAATCTCCTCCATCAGCTCGTGGGCCAAGTCGCGGCCCCCCTCCATGGCGGAGAGAATCTGCGCCCCGGTGAGTTGGTCCCAGGGGGTGGTGAGGATAGCGGCTTTGGGGTTCTTCTCCCGCAGCAGGGCCACGGCGGTGTCCAGCTTCTTCTGGTCGATCTTCTGAGTGCGGGACAGGATAATGGCGCAGGCGTGCTCCACCTGGTCGTTGAAGAACTCACCGAAGTTTTTCATATAGATCTTGGCCTTGCCCGCGTCCACCACGGTGACAAAGCTGTTCAGGTGCAGGTCGGGGGCCTCCGCCTGGACCCGCTCCACAGCGGCCACCACATCGGACAGCTTGCCCACCCCGGAGGGCTCAATCACAATGCGGGCGGGGGTGTAGTCGGCCAGCACCTGCTTCAGGGCGGCGCCGAAGTCGCCCACCAGGGAGCAGCAGATGCAGCCGGAGTTCATCTCGGTAATTTCCACCCCGGCATCCTTGAGAAAGCCGCCGTCGATGCCGATCTCGCCGAACTCGTTCTCAATGAGGACAATCTTCTCCCCCTTGAAGCTCTCGTCCAGCAGCTTCTTGATGAGCGTGGTCTTGCCGGCCCCCAGGAAGCCGGAGATAATGTCGATCTTAGTCAATTTTCTCATTCCCTTTCCAAATTTAATTCCAAATCAGATGAATGTTCTCCATCAGCCGACACAGCATTCCGGCGGCCATCTCCCGGGTGCCCGAGGCGGTGGGGTCAACGTCCTCCAGCAGCGCGCCCAGCTTGCCCAAGGTGCGGGCGGAGGACTGGGCCCAGTCGGCAAAGGCGGCATACCGCGCCTGTTCCTGCTCGGTCAAGGCCTCCTGGTCAAAGTCGTAGCCATCCATGCTGGCCCAGACAGCCGCCCGAGACAGAACGGCGGCCATCTCCTGGAAGCTGACCACCTCCTCGGGGCCGAAGCTGCCGCTGCCCGTGACAAAACCCATGTCCGCCATGGCGTTCACCGCCCCGGCGTACCATGCGTCGTCCGGCACATCAGAAAATCTACCCGGCTTTCCGGCGGGCAGGTCCAGCGCGGAAGCCACCAGAGAACAGAACTGAGCCCGGGTAATGGGGTCAACCGGGTGGAAACCGCCGTCGGTATAGCCATTGATAATCTCGTAAATAGCCAAGGTGTCGATCTCCCGGACATAGGGGCTGTCCGCCGCATCGGCAAAGGTACGCCGGGTGAAGTCTTTCAGGCCCAGCTCTTCCGCCAGAGCGGCGGGGGCCACAGGCTCACACTCGTCCCAGCTCTTCCCCGTGCTGTACAGCACCCGGGCGGAGGGGGGCAGGGCCTCCAGCAGCTCGGTAAACGCGGGGCGGTTCTCCGCCTCCAGGGCCCTGGTCACATCGACGCAGAACTTCTGCCCCGCCAGCTCGATCTGGAGATGGTTCTCCGGGTAGTCGCTCCAGGGGCAGGACAGCAGGAAAGCCGCCCGCTCCGTGTTCTCCGGGGAGATGAGCAGGGTGGGCAGCACACCGGTGATCTGATTGGCGGCGCCATCGGGGGCGAAGAAGCGGTAGGCGGTGATCTTCATGGCCTCGCCGTTCTCCATGTACTCGCAGTTGCGTCCGTCCATCACAAGCTGGGCGGTGCCCTTGCCGAAGGTGCGCTGGCCCAGGGCGATACCCGCCCCGTAGGACCGGATCTCCCCGGCAAATAGCTCGGAACCGCTGGCGGAGTGCTCGCTGGTGAGGACGATCACAGGCAGGTCAGTGAGATCCGGGTAGCCGGGCATGGTGTAGGTGTAGTTGTAGTTCCCAGAGCCGTCCCGGAAGTAGAGCATGATCCCGCCGCCGGTAAACAGGCTGGCGGAGGCGGCGGTGGCGTTGCTGTCTCCACCGGGGTTGGAACGCAGGTCCACAATCCACACCGCGGTCTGGTCCTCCAGCTTGGTCAGGGCATCCTTAAAGCCGTCGGCGGTGGAGGAACCGAAGCTGATGCACTCAATATAGGCCGCCCCATCCACCAGCTCGTGGGTGACAATGGGGATGACCACCATCCGCCGGGTGAGGGTGAAGTCCAGCCGCTGGCCGTCCCGAACCACCGTGACGGTGACAGAGACACCCTCCTCCCCCAGGATCAGGGTCCGGGGGTCGGTCTCGGCGGTAAGCTCTTTGCCATCCACCGCCACCAGAAGGTCTCCGGCTTTCAAACCGGCCTCCAGCGCGGGAGAGGCGGGCAAAACAGACATAATCCGGTAGCCGTCGGTGAAGGCGTTCTCCACGGTACAGCCGATGCCCACCACCACCTGGCCGTTCACCGACTGGTTGAATACCTCATACTGCTCAGGGGTCATGTAGAAGGTATAGGGGTCACCCAAGGCCTCCAGGATGGCGTCCAGGGAGTCCAGCTCCAGAATCTCCTGGGGGACGCCGTCCACGTAGTGGTCGGTCAGCAGCTCTTTGGCCTGCTCCAGGGTCAGGGCGGAGGCGGGCACAGCCGCCAGGGACAGGGTCAGGCACAGGGCCAGAAGAGAAAAAATTGCTTTTTTCATGGTATTCTCCTTAAATTTTGGGGTTTCGATAGGTCATCTCCTCCCGTTTGGGGCCGGTAGAGACCATGGTGATGGGTACGCCGATGTGAGCCTCCAAAAAGTCCACATAGGCTTTGGCGTTGGCGGGCAGAGCGGCATACTCGGTGCAGCCCCGGACGTCGGTTTTCCAGCCGGGCAGCTTTTCAAACACCGGCTTGGCCCGCAGCAGGGCGGGGGTGGTGGGGAATACATCGGTGACCCGGCCGTCGATCTCATAGCCGGCGCACACGGGAATCTCGTCCAGATAGCCCAGCACGTCCAGGCAGGTCAGAGCCACCTGGGTGGCCCCCTGGACCATGCAGCCGTATTTGGTGGCCACCGTGTCGAACCAGCCCACCCGGCGGGGACGGCCTGTGGTAGCGCCGAACTCGCCCTTGTCGCCCCCCCGGCGGCGCAGCTCGTCCCCTTCCGGCCCGGTGACCTCGCTGACAAAGGGTTCGGTCTGGGAGCCCACACAGGAGGAGTATGCCTTGGTGACGCAGATTACATCCTCAATGGCGGTGGGCGGCACGCTGGCCCCCACGCAGCCGTAGCCCGCCAGGGTATGGGAGGAAGTGGTCATGGGGAAGATTCCCAGGTCAGGGTCTTTCATGGAGCCCAGCTGGCCCTCCAGGAGGATGGTCCTGCCCTCCTTCAAGGCCTGATGGACAAAGGTTACCGTGTCCCCCACCCAGGGGCGGATGCGCTCCCGCAGCTCCAGCAGCTGGCCCATCAGCTCCTCCGCGTCCACACCGGGCTGATGGTACAGGTGCGCAAAGAGGACATTTTTCACCTCCACCGCCGCGGTGAGCCGCTCCCGCAGCCGGGACTCGTCGAAGAGGTCGCAGACCTGAATGCCCGTCTTGGCGTATTTGTCGGAGTAGAAGGGGGCAATGCCGCTCTTGGTGGAGCCAAAGGCCTTCCCTCCCAAGCGGGCCTCCTCATAGGTGTCCTGGAGGATGTGGTAGGGCATGAGCAGCTGGGCCCGGTCGGAGACAATCAGCTTGGGCTCAGGCACCCCCTGGGCCTCCACCTGTTCCAGCTCGCGGGCCAGCTTGGCGATGTCCAGGGCCACGCCGTTGCCAATCACATTGGTGACGTGGGGGTAAAACACCCCGGAAGGCAGGGTGTGCAGGGCAAACCGGCCATAGCCGTTGATGATGGTGTGTCCGGCGTTGGCCCCGCCCTGGAAACGGATGACTACGTCGGACTGCTGGGCCAGCATGTCGGTGACCTTGCCCTTGCCCTCGTCGCCCCAGTTGGCGCCTACAATCGCTTTTACCATATTTTGTTACCTCCGGGGACCGGGATTCGCAGCCGCATGGGTTCTGCCTTTTCCGCCCCTGTAACGGGGATATTATACCCCTTTCTGCTTTTTCTTGCAAGAGGATAACGGGAAAACAGGATTTTTCCTCTGTAAAAATTTCCTCTTGACAGGAGTGGTTTTTTCGGTATAATGATAGTACAAACGTTCCATAGAACATCTATTCTTATAGGAGGGCCCGCCATGGAACTGCTGGACAAGCTGAATATCCTGGCCGACGCCGCCAAGTATGACGCCGCCTGCACCTCCAGCGGCCTGGACCGCACCGCCCGGCCCGGAACCATCGGCAGCACCATGCTGGCCGGCTGCTGCCACACCTTCTCCGCTGACGGCCGGTGCGTCACCCTGCTGAAGGTCCTGCAAACCAACGTGTGTGTCTACGACTGCCAGTACTGCGTCAACCGCCGGTCCAACGACGTCCCCCGGGCAGTCTTCACTCCGGAGGAGCTGTGCGAGCTGACCATGGGCTTTTACCGCCGGAACTACATCGAGGGGCTGTTTCTGTCCTCGGCGGTAATTCAAAATCCGGACTACACCACCGAGCTGATGATCCGCACCCTGCGCATCCTGCGGGAGCACCACCGCTTCGGGGGCTACATCCACGCCAAGGCCATCCCGGGGGCCGACCCTCTGCTCACCCACCGGCTGGGCCTGCTGGCCGACCGGATGAGCGTGAATATCGAACTGCCCTCCTCCCCCAGTCTGGCTCTGCTGGCCCCGGACAAGAAAAAGGAGGCCATCCTCGCCCCTATGGCCCAGATCCGGGACGGTATCGCCGTCTCCAAGCAGGAGATCGCCGTCTACCGCCACGCCCCCCGGTTCGCTCCGGCGGGGCAGTCCACCCAAATGATTGTGGGGGCCACCCCGGAGAGCGACCGGCACATCCTCACTCTCACCCAGGCCCTCTATGACCGCTACCAGCTCAAGCGGGTATTCTACTCCGCCTATATGCCCGTGTCCTCCAGCCCTCTGCTTCCGGTGGCGGAGGATTTCAAGCCGCCCCTGCTCCGGGAACACCGGCTGTACCAGGCCGACTGGCTGCTGCGGTACTACCACTTCCGGGCGGAGGAGATTCTGGACGAGTCCCAGCCCGACCTGGACCCCCGGATGGACCCCAAATGCTGCTGGGCCCTGCGGCATTTGGAGTTCTTCCCGGTGGAGGTGAATCAGGCCGACTACGAGGCCCTGCTCCGGGTGCCCGGGCTGGGGGTGCGGTCGGCCAAGCGGATTCTGCGGGCCCGGCGGGTGGGGCCGCTGAACTTCGAGGGGCTGAAGCGGCTGGGCGTGGTCCTCAAGCGGGCCCAGTACTTTCTCACCTGCTCCGGGAGGATGATGGAGGGCCTGCGGGTCAGCCAGGACGGCCTGCTCCGCCGCCTGGTGGCCCTGGAGGCCCCCGCCCTGGCCCAGCCCATGCCTGAGCAGCTGTCGCTGTTTGGAGATGCGGTGTAGGGGGCGGCCTCCGCGCCGCCCCGCAAATTTCAGGCAGACGCCCCGCAAATTCCAGGCAGACGCCCCGCAAATTCCAGGCAGACGGGGCGCAAATTCCAGGCAGACGCCCCGCAAATTCCAGGCAGACGCCCGCAAATTTCAGGCAGACGCCCCGCAAATTCCAGGCAGACGCCCCGCAAATTTCAGGCAGACGCCCCGCAAATTCCAGGCAGACGCCCCGCAAATTTCAGGCAGACGCCCGCAAATTTCAGGCAGACGCCCGCAAATTTCAGGCAGACGCCCCGCAAATTCCAGGCAGACGCCCCGCAAATTCCAGGCAGACGCCCCGCAAATTTCAGGCAGACGCCCCGCAAATTTCAGGCAGACGCCCGCAAATTTCAGGCAGACGGGGCGCAAATTTCAGGCAGACGGGGCGGGACAGAGCCCGCCCCCTACAAGGAGGTGCATCCCATGTCCTGGACCCAGGTCTGTTACCAATATGACGGCAGTTACCCCGGCTTTCTCTCCTGTGTATTCGACAGCTATGTCAACCGGGAGGAGCCGGTGGAGTTTCGCACGCCGGAGGACATGTGCTGCTCCCTCTACCCCCTGCGGACGGTGGAGACCGACGAGGGCCACGCCCAGCGGGTCTACCGCTCCTTCGCCAAGTTCGGGGCGGAGGGCTGGCGGCTGGCGGTGCGGTGCTTTCTCACCTGCCTGCCCGACAAGGAGCTGTGGCTGTGGCGCTATCTCCGGCTGGCCTACGACCAGGGCCCCAAAATCAGCCGGAATCTCACCGATCCCACCGTGGATAGAATCCGCAAGGCTGTGTGGCACCTGGAGCATGAGGCCCACATGTATAAGGGCTTCACCCGGTTTTCCGACCTGGACGGGGTGCTGGCCGGGGAGATCGAGCCCAAAAACCGGGTCCTCCCCCTGCTGCGGGACCACTTCTGCGGACGGTATCCCCAGGAAAATTTTGTCCTCCACGACCGCACCCACCACGAGGCCCTGTTCCACCGGCCCGGCCCCCAGGGCTGGGCCATCCTGCCGGTGGAGGATTTTTCCCTGGGCCCCGCCGGAGAGGCGGAACTGCAATACCGGAAGCTGTGGCGGGCCTTTTACAACACCATCGCCATTGAGGGCCGGTACAACCCCAAGTGCCGCATGACCAACATGCCCAAGCGCTACTGGGCCATGATGACCGAGTTTCAAAAGGACTGGGACACCGCTCTGCCCGAGGTCCACACCTTGCCCTTCGCCCCGAAATAAGGTATAATGGGCCATGTAAACCGCTGGTTGACAAAAAATAAGCCCTGGTTGGTGGTCTGGGAGGGTTTTTCCGTGGTAAGCTGGAGTCAGAAAGGAGGTTGACCGCTATGACGCTAGGTCAACGCATCGCCCAGAAGCGCAAGGAGCTAGGCCTGTCCCGCTACCATGCCGCCCAGCCCGAGCCCCATAAGTCGGTGTGGGACAAGTGGTCGGTGCGCGTCCTCTTCGCCCTGTGCGGCATCATGCTGGCTCTATTGGTGGGGACAAACAGCAAGGTCAAGGAGATGGACCGGCAGTACAGCGGCCTGCTCCGGTCCATCGAAAACATCACCGACTCGGTAGACAGCCGGATCAGCGCCGCCACCCGGCGGATGGAGGAGACGCTGGAGGAGCAGGCCAGCCTGACGGCGGAGTGGTCCGCCGAGCTGGTCTCCACCAACCCTCGGGCCAACACCGCCACCTTCGCCGTCCGGGTGGTGCCCAAGACCTACACTGAGGGCATGACCGCCGTGTTTATGATTTACAGCGGCGGCGAGACGGTGGAGGCCCCCGCCCAATCCGGAACCGGACACAGCTTCTCCGGAGAGATTACCTGCCCGCTCAGTGACGAAATTTTCCTGTCGGTGGTCTTTCTCTCCAACGGCACGGGAGAGACCCAGCCGCTGACGGACTTCTATGACCTCTACATGGAGTCCTTCCCGGAGCTGACCGTCTCCGCTGTCTGGCATACCGGGTCCGACCGGAACACCCTTCTCCCCACGGGCCGGGATACCGCCTCCATTGTCGAGGACGCGAATCACGAGGTCTGGACCCCTGAGCCGCCGGCCAGTATCCGGGTGGGCCTGTTCCGGGACCAGAAGCTGTTCACCTGGTATGCGCCGGGGGTCCGGTATTTTGACGCCACCGGCCAGGAGGCGCCCGGCTGGAATCTGACGGAGTCAGTGAAGCTGGAGCCGGGCCACGAATACTGCCTGGCGGCGGTGTACTCCGACGGGTACGGCCGCCAACGGATCTACCCAGGCTCTTTTACCCGCTATGACCCCGGTCCTGACTTTGCCTCCGCCGCGGTCCAGGCGCCGGGCTGGGGGGAGGACCCCGACGGTTGGGAATTTTAAGGAGATGATTCCATGACATTTGAAGAGCGGGTCCAGCAGGCCAGCCCCTATCTGCTGTGCTGGATCGACCTGGCCATGACACCCAAGCGCCTGACCGGCCTCTACGACCTGAAAAAGATCAAGCGGCTGGCGGACAAGGACTTTCCCGTCCCCCACAGCGACTACACCGAGAAAAAGCTGGCCCCCATCCAGGACTTTCTAAAATCCCGGACGGGGAGCTGGGAGCTGCTGGGGGAGATGACCGCCCTCCAGGTGCTGGACTTCCCCAAGCGCGCCCCCAAGGGCATTGTCGACGACTTCTCCTTCCTGCCCAAACTGACCAATCTGCGGCAGCTGAGCCTGACCTACACCGGCTTCTCCGACTGCTCCCTGCTGGCCGGACTTACCAATCTGAAGCGGCTGTTCCTACCCGCCCGAAAGACGCTCATCAACACCGGGGCGCTGGAGGGCCTCTCCTGCGAAATCCGCACCAACGAGCCCACCTGGAAGGACCGGACCATCCTCCGGGGCGAACCCATGCCCACCAGACAGGTTCCAGACCCCCTGCCTGACACTGTCGCCATCCGCAGTCTGGAGTACGTCCGGCTGTGCCCACCCGGGTCGCAGTACAAGTGCAGCCGCCACAGCTTCGCCGGGGAGGAGATCACCCTCAAGGTGCTGGAGGAGCTGCTCGGGCTGGTCCGGGCCGGACAGGCGGTCAGCGTCACCATGGAGCGGAGGGAAGCCGACGGAGCAGAGTTCTTCACCGTGGACATGGAGGAGGGCTGGTCCGCCCCCGTCCTCTTCAACGGTTGGGATGAGGCGGACGGACGCTATAACTGCCAGCCCCTCAACGGCAAATATATCCGGGACGAGGAGGACGCCGTTGTTCAGGTCGGCGGCCAGACCCCCATTCCCAAACGGTACGCCCTGGACGACCCTGAGCTCACCGCTCTGTGCATCGACTGCTTCGCCCGGACGGGGCAGCTGTATCCAAACATCCACTGGCTCAAATGGAAAGGCGCCGCCGCTTTTTGACAAATCAACTGTTTTATGGTATACTCCTGTTGAAAAGAACCCCCAAACACAACAGGAGGTATGCTCTATGAAATGTCCCTACTGCGCCTATCTGGAGAGCAAGGTCGTCGATTCCCGCCCCGCCGACGAGGGGGCCAGCATCCGCCGCCGGCGGGAGTGCCTGTCCTGCCATAAGCGGTTCACTACCTACGAGACAGTGGAGAGCCTGCCCCTGATGGTGGTCAAAAAGGACGGCAGCCGCCAGAGCTTCGACCGCAGCAAGGTCATGAGCGGGGTCATCCGGGCCTGTGAGAAACGGCCTGTCCCCTACCAGGACATGGAAAACCTGGTAGCCGAGATCGAGCAGGCCCTTCAGAATCAGATGGACCGGGAGGTCAGCTCCGCCCAGATCGGCGAGCTGGTCATGGAGCGGCTGAAAAAGCTGGACGAGGTGGCCTATGTCCGCTTCGCCTCCGTCTACCG
>JAAWPF010000030.1 GCA_022799835.1 Lawsonibacter sp.
AGAGCCTGTTTAATATCTTGAAGCATGCCGGATGACGAGGAATTTTGCCGCCAGACAAGGCAAATTTTCGCCGGAATACTGGGTGTATTTCAAGAAAATATAACGCAGCATGGCGGCAAAAGACCCGCCAGCTGGCGTGTTGAGAGATGTTAAACAGGCTCTAAGAAAAGAGGAAGCTATGGCAACCATTATCAAAACCGAAGCGTTACACTTCTCCTATCCCGCCGCCGAGGACACTGCCGCTCCGGCGGCGGTGCTGGACGGTGTGGACCTGGAGATCGAGGAGGGCAGCTTTGTGGCCGTGCTGGGCCACAACGGCTGCGGCAAGTCCACCCTGGCCAAGCACATGAACGCCATCCTCCTGCCCTCCGGCGGGACGGTCTATGTGGACGGCATCGACACTGGCGACGAGGACCGTCTGCTGGACATCCGCCGGGCGGTGGGCATGGTGTTCCAGAACCCGGACAACCAGATTGTGGCCAACGTGGTGGAGGAGGACGTGGCTTTCGCCCCCGAGAACCTGGGGGTCCCCCCGGCCGAAATCAGGCAGCGGGTGGACGACGCGCTGAAAGCTGTCAATATGTACGCCTACCGGGAGCACGCCCCCCATCTGCTGTCCGGCGGACAGAAGCAGCGGGTGGCCATCGCCGGGGTAATTGCCATGCAGCCCCGGTGCATCGTCCTGGACGAGCCCACCGCCATGCTGGACCCCATCGGGCGCCGGGATGTGCTGAACACCATCAAGACCCTGAACCGGGAGCGTGGGGTGACAGTAGTGCTGATTACCCACCACATGGACGAAGCCGCCCAGGCCGACCGCCTCATTGTCATGGCAAAGGGCAAGGTGGTAGCTGACGGAGCCCCCAAGACAGTATTCTCCCAAGTGGAGGAACTGCGCAAGGTGGGTCTCACCGTCCCCCAGACAACGGCGCTGCTGTGGGAGCTGCGCCAGGAGGGCTGCGATGTCCCCCTGGACGCCCTCAGCGATGAGGAGTGCGCCCAGGCGCTGTATCAGCTGCTGAAGCAGCGCCAATAAGGCCCCTTTGGCAAAGGGGCTCCGCCCGCAGGGCGGTGGGGATTGTATTTTGCGAAGCAACATATATGAAACAATCCCGGCCTGCAATTCTGGATTTGCTTCGCACGTTTCGGCCTTGCTGAAACACAATCCTCCGTCATTCGCTTCGCGAATGCCATCCCCTTTCAAAAGGGGGCTTTTGGACGCGACCCTTGAGGCGTGTACCACTATAATTAAGGATGTATCTTTATGCAGCCCATCATTGAAACAAGAAATCTGACCCACACCTACTCCGCCGGGACCCCCTTTGAGCACACGGCCCTGGACGCAGTCAACTTCGCCGCCTATCCCGGGGAGTATCTGGGCGTCATCGGGCACACCGGCAGCGGAAAGTCCACCCTGATCCAGCATCTGAACGCCCTGCTCAAGCCCACCTCGGGACAGGTGCTGTTTCAGGACACCGACATCTGGTCCGACCCCAAGATCACCAAAAAAACCCGGTTCCAGGTGGGGCTGGTGTTCCAGTATCCGGAGTACCAGCTCTTTGAGGAGACGGTCTATAAGGACATCTCCTTCGGCCCCAGGAACATGGGGCTGGACGAAAAAGAAATTGACCGCCGGGTGCGGGCAGCGGCCTACTTCGTGGGTCTGCGGGACGACCAGCTGGAAAAGTCCCCTTTCGAGCTGTCCGGCGGACAGAAGCGCCGGGTGGCCATCGCCGGCGTGATTGCAATGGAGCCCAAGGTGCTCATTCTGGACGAGCCCACCGCCGGGCTGGACCCGGAGGGGGTGGAGTCCATCCTGGGCAACATCCGGGAGTACCATCAGGCCCACAACGCCACCATCATCCTGGTGTCCCACTCTATGGAGGAGGTGGCCCGGTCGGTGGACCGGCTGGTGGCCGTCAATGACGGCAAGATTCCCTTTCAGGGCGCCCCCCGGGAGGTCTTTCAGCACGGGGACGAGCTGGAACAGATGGGTCTGGGGGTCCCCCAGCTCACCCGGGTATTCCACCGGCTGAAAGCCATGGGGGCGGACATCGACCCCTCGGTCTACACCCTGGACCAGGCCAAGGCGGCTATTTTGGAAAAGCTGAAAAGGGGGGTGGGCTGAATGGCGCTGAAAGATATCACCCTGGGCCAGTTTTTTCCGGGCAATTCCGTCGTCCACCGGCTGGACCCCCGGACCAAGCTGCTGGCCGTAGTCCTCTATATTGTCACCCTGTTTTTGGCCAGCTGGTTCGTCACCTACGCCATCATGTTCCTGGTGCTGGCCGGGTCCATCGCCCTGTCAAAGGTTCCTGTCAAGTCCATCCTCCGAGGACTAAAGCCGGTGCTGTTCATTGTGATTTTCACCGCCGTGCTCAACCTCTTTTATACCCCGGGGAACACGGTGCTGGTCCACTTCTGGATTTTTACCATTACTCTGGAGGGGGTCTGGCGGGCTTTCTTTATGGTGGTCCGGATTATGATGCTTATTTCCGGGACCTTTTTGCTTACCTACACCACCTCCCCCATCCTGCTTACCGACGGGCTGGAGTCGCTGCTGAATCCCCTGAAAAAGGTGCGGGTGCCCGTCCACGAGCTGGCCATGATTATGTCCATCGCCCTGCGGTTCATCCCCACGCTGATTGAGGAGACCGACAAAATCATGTCCGCCCAGCGGGCCCGGGGGGCCGACTTTGAGAGCGGCAACCTGGTCCAGCGGGCCAAGGCCCTGCTGCCCCTGCTGGTGCCCCTGTTTATCTCCGCCTTCCGCCGGGCCGACGAGCTGGCCACCGCGATGGAGTGCCGCTGCTACCACGGCGGCGAGGGCCGCACCCGCCTGCGGCAGCTCAAGTTTCAGGCGAAGGATTATGTGACCCTGTTTCTCTTCCTGGCCATCGCTGTCGGGGTGGGCGTATTAGGACACTTTGGGCTGTAAAGCCGAGATTACCTCTTGACGCAGACCCAATCCGAAGAGATAATAGGCGTTGACCAGCTTCGCCATGTACCAGGACTGGGCATCCTCAAAATCCAGGTACAGCTCCCGGCCCAGCTTCTCCGCAATCTGTCTGCTGATGGCTTCAAATTCCCGTTCCGCCTGACAGAATTCCGGATTTTCCTTGCAGAACTCATAAATTTTCCCGGGCAGTTCGGTGTTATCCTGAAACAGGGTATAGAGAATTCCATTCATAGCAACAGCTCCTTTGTATTTTTATAACATTCATTATAACACTTTTTAAATGCATGTCAAGAGGTTAAAATAATTATGGCAACTTTTTCTGAGCGGCTTAAATTGCTGCGCAACGAAAATAGGTATACGCAAAGTGCAATGGCTGAAATTTTCGGTCTGAAGCTCCGCGGTTATCAAGGTTATGAATACGGCAAAACTTATCCAACCGTGCCCGGGCTGATTCAGATTGCCAAGTTTTTCGATGTCAGCACCGATTACCTCCTGGGCCTGACCGACAAGCGGGAAGTGAACAGATAGCACCCTTAGCTCCCCCAAAGGGGGAGCTGTCGAGCGAAGCGAGACTGAGAGGGCCCTCTCCGTCACCGCCTTTGGCGGTGCCACCTCCCCCAAAGGGGGAGGTGAGGCGGAAGAACTAGAATGGTGGTCGCATGGAACGCAACGTAGCATTAAAACTGATGTACAACGGCACGGCCTACCACGGGTGGCAGGTGCAGAAGAACGCCGTCTCGGTGGCGGAGACCCTGGAGAAGGCGCTGGCGGCGACGGTGGGCCACCCGGTGAAGTGCACCGGGGCGGGCCGCACCGACGCGGGGGTCCACGCGGAGACCTACGTGGCCAACTTCCGCACCACCTGCCGCATCCCCCTGGACAAGCTGCCCCTGGCGGTGAACACCCGCCTCCCCGACGATATCGTGGTGGTCAAAGCCACCCAGGTCCCCGACTCTTTCAACGCCATCGGCTCCTGCCAGAGAAAGGAATACACCTATAAAATCTACAACTCCCGGCTGGGCAATCCGTTTTATGTCAACCGCGCCTGGTTCTACCCCAAGCACCTGGACGAGGGGATCATGGCCCGGGCGGCGGGGCAGTTTGTGGGCACCCACGATTTCCGGGCGGTGCGCTCGGTGGGCACCGAGACCCGCACCACCGTGCGGACGGTGTACTACTTCGACGTGGAGCGGCAGGGCGAGCTGATCTCCTGCCGGGTGTGCGCCAACGGCTTTTTGTACAACATGGTCCGGGCCATGGTGGGCACTGTCGTCTACGCCGCCGAGGGCAAGCTGGCCCCGGAGGACATCCCGGCCATCCTGGCCTCGGGCAACCGGACTCTGGCCGGACCCACTGTCCCCCCCGGAGGGCTGTACATGACAAAATTGTGGTATGAAGAGGATATTTAATCAGTAAAGTATGGATGAGAAAAAAATGCCCGCCCCCAAGCGGCTGAGAAAACCGAACATCCTGGCCCGTCTGCTGGCCCTGGCGGTGACCACAGCTCTGGTGCTGGGGGCGCTGGCCCTGGTGGTCTACCGGGACCAGGTCAACCTCAGCGTTTTGAAGCGGTGGCTGGCCCTGCGCAGCCTGCAGACCAGCGAGACCGGAGAAGCCGCCCCCTTTACCCATGCCGGAGGCGACAAGCTGTCGGTGGCCTATCTGGCCAGCGGCGTGGTCACCGCCTCCGCCGCCGGAACCCACTACTATGGCCTGGATGGCGTTCCTCTGGCGGATGAGGTGCTGTCCATGGAAAATCCTGTGCTGTCCGCCTCCCGCACCACGGCGGTGGCCTACGACGCGGGCAACCAGTCGCTGTTCGCCTTCCGCGGCGGGGAGGAGTACTTCTCCCTCTCCCTCAGCGGCGGAGCCGACCTGCTGTCCGCCCGGCCCAACGACAGCGGCTGGCTGGCGGTCACCGCCCAGCAGAGCGGCTACAAGGGTGCGGTCACTGTCTACGACAGCCGGGGCGGTGAGGTTATCCAAATCAGCCTGTCCTCTGTCTTTGCCGTGGACGCCGCTGTCTCCCCCGACGGGCAGAGCGTGGCGGTCATCACTATGGGGCAGACCGCCGGCGACTTTTTCAGCCGCCTGCTCTTCTATCCGGTGAATCAGACCGAGCCCTCCGCCCAGGTGGAGCTGGGCAGCCTGACCGTGCTGGATATGGACTATGAGGAGGGGCTGGTCTGGGTCCTGTGCGAGGACCGGCTGCTCACCATCACCCCCGACGGGCAGACCGTTCAGACCTGCCTCATCAGTCCCAACTACCTGAAAGGCTGCACCCTGGAGGGAGAGGACTTCGCCCTTATTCTCACCGGCCGCTACCGCTCGGGCAGCGCCGACCAGGCCCTCATTGTGGACCGAAACGCCCAGGTGGTCCAGACTGTCAGCCTCACCGGCCAGGTGCTGGACTACGCCGCCTGCGGCGAGTATTTCGCCCTCCTCTCCGGCAGCCGGTTGGCGATTTACAACGGTCAGATGGAACTGTTCTCCTCCCTGGAACATCTCCAGGGAGCCCGCTATGTGGACCTGGCGCCCAACGGCTCCGCTCTGCTGGCCAACGGCCAGCAGGCCTGGCTGTACATCCCGCCATCATAAACCGCGGGGACGGCCACAGGCCGCCCCTACAAGGAGGCTTCCATGAATTACATCATCTATGACATCATCATCGCCGCAGTCCTGCTCTTTTTCCTCTGGCGGGGCTATTGCAAGGGCTTCGTGCTGACCCTGTGCTCCCTGCTTGCCGTCTTTGTGGCCCTCATCGGGGCGTCGGTGCTGTCCAATGCCCTGGCCGAGCCGGCGGCAAAGGCGGTGGAGCCCGTTGTGGCGGCCCGGATCCAGGAGTCCCTTGCCGAGGCCATCCAGAACACGGAATTTGTATCCGTGGATGGCGGTGTAGCGGAAAAGCCGGAGGAGATCGCCTTAGCCGGCGTTATCCAGCATCTGAAAGAAACCGAACTGTTCCAGGGCTTTGCCGACGCCTTCCAAAAGGCGGTGGACAGCGGTGTGGCTGAGGTCACCGCCAACGCCGCCCAGGCGCTGGCCCACTTCGCGGCGGTGCAGATCGCCCGGATCGTCATCTTCGTTATCGCCTTCTTCGCGGTGCTAATCGCCTGGTTCTTTCTCAGCCACACCCTGGATCTGGTGGCCAGACTGCCCGTGCTCAGCACAGTCAACGCCTGGGGCGGCGGAGCGGTGGGCCTTGTCAAGGGCGCTCTGATTGTGTATATCGCCGTCTGGCTGCTTCGGGGCAGCTATATCCCCCCGGCGGCCATCGAGGGCTCTTACCTGCTCAGATTCTTTGCCTCCGCCAGCCCTCTGTCATTTTTCCTCTAAACCCTGTATTTCTCAGGGAAAAGTTCATACCTAGTTCATAATTAGGGTGTACTATCTCCCCAAACATGAACTTTTCCTGAAAGGAGTGTTTTGATTATGCAGCCTACCATGTGCAGCCGCTGCGGCAAAAATGTGGCGGTCATCTTCATCACCAAGCTGGAGGGCGGTACCTCAAAAAACGAGGGGCTGTGCCTCAAGTGCGCCCGGGAGATGGGCATCAAGCCCATTGACGACATGATGAAGAAAATGGGTATCAGCGACGAGGACCTGGACAGCCTCACTACCGAGATGATGTCCGCTTTCGGCGGCGCCGAAGGCATCGAGGGCATGATGTCCCCCGCCAAGGATGAGGACGACGAGGAGGACGACGGCCGCACCGCCACCTTCCCCTTCCTCAACCAGCTCTTCGGCGGCGGGTCCTCCTCCACCCCCGCGCCCGCCCCCGGCGAGAGCTCCGCTCCTCCGCCCCGGGGGGAGAAGGGCTCCGCCAAGCCTGCCAAACGCAAATTCCTGGACAGCTACTGCATCTCTCTGACCCAGCGGGCCCAGGAGGGCAAACTGGATAAGCTCATCGGCCGGGAGCGGGAACTGGAACGGGTGGTCCAGATTTTGAACCGCCGGCAGAAGAACAACCCCTGCCTCATCGGCGAGCCCGGCGTGGGCAAGACCGCCATCGCCGAGGGGCTGGCTCAGCGCATCGCCGACAAGGACGTGCCTTACAAGCTGCTGGAAAAAGAGGTCTATCTGCTGGACCTCACCTCCCTGGTGGCGGGCACCCAGTTCCGGGGCCAGTTTGAGAGCCGCATGAAGGGCCTCATCGAGGAGATCAAGAAGCTGGGCAACATCATCCTGGTCATCGACGAGGTGCACACCATCGTGGGCGCCGGGGACGCTGAGGGCTCCATGAACGCCGCCAACATCCTCAAGCCCGCCCTCAGCCGGGGGGAGCTTCAGGTCATCGGCGCCACCACCCTCAACGAGTACCGCAAGCACATTGAGAAGGACACCGCCTTGGAGCGGCGGTTCCAGCCTGTCATCGTGGAGGAGCCCTCCATCGAGGACAGTGTAAAGGTCATCGAGGGCATCGTCCCCTACTACGAATCCTTCCATCAGGTGGAGGTCTCTCCCGCCATGTGCAGGCTGGCCGTCACCATGAGCGAGCGCTACATCACCGACCGCTACCTGCCCGACAAGGCCATTGACCTGATTGACGAGGCCTGTTCCAATGTGAACCTCCACAACAAGGCCCTGGCCCGCCTCAACGAGGTGGATAAGGAGCTGGCCGACCTGGCCAAGGAGAAGGAGGTCATGATGGCCGCCGGAACAGAGGAGTCCTATGAGCGGCTGGCCGCTATTAAGAGCATTGAACTGCGTCTGGCGGAGGAGAAGGAGGGGCTTCAAAACGAGGCACACCCCGCCCTCACCCAGGAGCACCTGGCCAACGTCATTGAGCTGTGGACCAACATCCCCGCCAGCCGCATCCAGGAACAGGAGTTCCAGCGGCTGGCCAAGCTGGACCAGCGGCTGGAGGAGCACATCATCGGTCAGGAGGAAGCGGTGAAGGCCGTCTCCGCCGCCATCCGCCGGGGGCGTGTGGGCATCTCCCCCAAACGCAAACCTGTCTCCTTCATCTTTGTTGGCTCCACCGGCGTGGGCAAGACCGAGCTGGTCAAGCAGCTGGCCGCTGACCTGTTCGACAGTCCCGAGTCCCTGATCCGGCTGGATATGTCCGAGTTTATGGAGAAACATGCCGTCTCCCGAATCATCGGCTCCCCTCCGGGCTATGTGGGCTATGACGAGGCGGGCCAGCTCACCGAAAAAATCCGGAGAAAACCCTACTCGGTGGTCCTTTTCGATGAAATCGAGAAGGCCCATCCCGATGTGCTGAACATCCTCCTCCAAATCCTGGACGACGGGCGCATCACCGATGCCCACGGACGGACAGTGAACTTTGAGAACACCGTCATCGTCATGACTACCAACGCCGGGAGCAACACCAAGGTAGGCTCGGTGGGCTTCGGCCGCACCGCCAATGAGCAGGGTAAGGACCGGGCCATTAAGGCGCTGAATGACTTCCTCCGCCCCGAGTTCATCAACCGGGTGGACGAAATCATCTACTTTAACCAGCTGTCCGAGGACAACTTCAAGGGTATCGCCGTCCTTATGCTCAAGGAGCTTGTGGGCTCTCTGAAGGAGAAGGAGATCAATTTCACCTGGGATGAGACTCTGCTGGACTACCTGGTGAAGAAGTCCTACTCCGCCGCCTACGGCGCCCGAAACCTGCGCCGGCTCATCCAGAAGGAACTGGAGGACGCTATCGCCGTCCGGCTCATCGAAGGATATCAGAATCCTGTGTCCCAGCTCAAAGCTGTCTCCGATGGGGAGAAGCTGGAACTGCTGGCGCTGTAAACAAGCGGCGGCGGGGCGTGTTCTGTAAAACACGCCCCGCCGCCTTTTTGTTCAAATAGGGCAGGAAAGCCAGATATGCTCGCCCGGCCTTCCGCTCTGTCCCGCCCATTCACTGGGCCGCTTCCCTGGCCAGCTTTTCGATCTCGTCGAACCTGCCTTCCGCCAGCAGGTCGCCGGGGACAATCCAGGTACCGCCGCAGGCCACCACATTTTTCTGAGTCAGGTAGTCCCTGGCGTTGCCCGGCTTCACGCCGCCGGTGGGCATAAACTTCATGGAGGCATAGGGGCCCGCCATAGCCTTCAGCATGGCCACACCCCCCACCACCTCGGCGGGGAAGAGCTTCACCAGGGAGAGCCCCTCCCGCATGGCAGCCTCCACCTCTGAGGGTGTGGCGGTGCCGGGGATGACAGGGATCCCCTCCCTCCCGCACCAGCGGACGGTCTCCAGGTTGAGCCCGGGGCTGATAATGGCCTTAGAACCCGCCTCCACCGCCTCTTGGGCGGTCTCAGGGGTCAGGACGGTGCCGGCGCAGACGAAAATCTCGGGGACCTCTCTGCTGATGGCCCGGATAGAGCCGGCCGCCGCCTCAGAGCGGAAGGTGATCTCCGCCGCGGGCAGGCCGCCGTTGACCAGCGCCCTGGCCAGCGGGACGGCGTGCTTCACGCTGTCCATCTTGATGACCGGCACGATGCCGACCTGATGGAGAATCTGTTCCATATCCATATTCAGCACCCCTTCTGCCTGTTTTCCGCCATGAACCGCTCCAGCTCCTCACGGGTGGGCAGGCCCTCGTTGTCGCTGACATGCATGATCTGGATGGTGCCGATGGCGCTGGCCCGCTGGACGGCCTTCTCCAGAGGCAGGCCCTCCATCACGCCGCTGATGACCCCTGCGGCAAAACCGTCGCCGGCCCCCACTGTGTCCACAATCTCCTTGGGCGGATAGGCAGGGGTCTTGAAGGAACCCTCCTTGGTAAAGGTCTCCGCTCCGTCGGCTCCGGTTTTGACAATCACCGTCTTGGCCCCCAGGTCCAGATAGAACTTCCCGATAAAAGCCGGGTCCTTGCTGCCGCAGAACACCAGGCCCTCGTTCTCGCCGGGGAGCACGTAGTCCGCCTTGGCGGCCATTTTGTTGATCTCCTCAATCATGACCTCCCGGCTGGGCCACAGCTGAGGCCGCATGTTGGGGTCAAAAAAGATGGGAATCCCCGCCGCCCGGGCGGCGTCCATCAGATAGTGGCTGGCGGCCAGCGCGGTGGCAGAGGTGGCGGGCAGGATGCCGCTGAGGTGAATGGCGTCCCACTGGCCCAGGTCGATGTCCTTCACGTCCTCCGGGGAGATGGTGGAGGAGGCGGAGCCTTTGCGGTAATAGTAGATATCCGGGTCGCCCTGGCTGGTCTTGCTCTTGAGCATAAAGCCAGTGCGGTGGTCCGGGTCGATCTGGGTCAGGGAGGTGTCGATGCCGTTTTCGTTCATGCAGTTGATGATCTGCCGGCCAAACGGGTCCTCCCCCACCTTGGTGAGGTAGCCCACCGTGTGGCCCAGCCGGGTCAGGCCCACAGCCACATTGAACTCCGCTCCCGCCACCGAAGTGGCGAAGTGCTTCACATTCTCCAGCTTTGCCTCCTCCTGGGCGATAAACAGGCCCATCGGCTCGCCGGCGGTCAAAATACGTTTTGCGTTCATGCTGTCTTCCTCATCTCATTTGGGGAATGGCGATATTGTCCATGTCGTCAAACTCCTGATTCTCGCCGCCCATGGCCCAGATAAAGGTATAGTTGCTGGTGCCGCAGCCGCAGTGGATGGACCAGGAGGGGGAGATCACCGCTTCAAAGTTTTTCATGACTATGTGGCGGGTCTGCTGGGGCTGGCCCATAAAGTGCATGACCACGTTGTCCTCGGGCAGGTTGAAGTAGGTGTATACCTCCATCCGCCGCTCGTGGGTGTGGCAGGGCATGGAATTCCACACATTGCCCGGGGCCAGCTGGGTCAGACCCATGCACAGCTGGCAGGTCTCCAGCACATCGGGGTGAATAAACTGGTTGATGACCCGCTTGTTGCAGGTGGAGTCGTCTCCGCAGGGGCGTTTGTTGGCGTCCTTGATGGAGATAAAGGTGGTCTTGCAAACCTTGTGGGCGGGGGCAGAAACCAGGTAGAACCGGGCAGGATTTTGGGGGCCTTGCTCTGGAAGGTGACCTCTTTGGTCTCCTTTGTAATATAGAGGCAGTCCTCAAAGTCCAGCTCATAGGCTGTCCCGTCGGCCACGATAACGCCGGGGCCTCCCAGGTTGAAGGTGCCGGCCTCCCGGCGCTCCAGGAAATAGTGGGTGCCGAAGTTGGCCCACACGTCGATGCCCTGGTCGATGGGCACCGTCTTATCCACAGGCATAATGCCCAGGACCACCATGCGGTCCACATGGGAATAGACAGCGGTGACCTGGTCGGGCTGGTAGAGGTTCTCAATCAGAAACTCCTTACGCAGCTCCTCGGTGGTATAGCGCTGTACATCCTGGGGGCCGGTGGAATAGCGAATATCCATAGCTCTCTCCTCCCCTTACGCCTTTTGCGCCAGATGAATGCGGAAGCCCGCAATATCCCTGGCGAAATAGATGACCCGAATCTCACCGTCCGGGCCCCGGCCCGCGGTGGACTCGTCAAACTCAATGCCCTTCTCCTTCAGGTAGGCCATGGCCTTCTCCGTGTTGTTGGTGCGGATGGCAATGTGGCCCAGCTCACCCAGAAAGGGCTTCTTCATGACCTCAAATTCGTCCCTGCCCACAAAGTAGCTGCCCTCGGTCTCCCGGCAGGGGAACCAAACAGGGCGCACAGGGTGTCCGCGGTCTCTTTGCCGGCCGCGGCGTCGGGCTCGTTGATGCCGATATGGGCCAGTTCAAAGCCCAACTCTTTCACGTCCATGGGAAAACTCCTCTCTTATTTGGCCAGATAGCCGCCGTCCACGGGAATGACGGCGCCGCTGATATAGTCGGAGGCGGGGCTGGCCAGGAAAATCGCCAAACCCTTCATGTCCTCCGGAGTTCCCCACCGGCCGGCGGGGATACGGCCCAAAATTTCTTTGTTGCGGCCCTCGTCGTTGATGAGGGCCGTGTTCATCTCAGTGGCCATGTACCCGTGGGCGATGGCGTTGACCTGGATGTTCTTCCCCGACCACTCATTGGACAGCGCCTTGGTCAGCTGAGCCACGCCGCCCTTGCTGGCCGCGTAGGCGGGGACGGTGAAGCCGCCGAAGAAGGAGAGCATGGAGGCCATGTTGATAATTTTACCGCCCCCCTGCGCCAGCATTTTCTGTCCGGCCAGCTGGCACATGACAAAAACAGCATTCAGGTTCACATTGAGCACCGTGTCCCAGTCCTCCAGCGTGAAGTCCTCGCAGCGGTTCCGGCGCTGGACGCCGGCATTGTTCAGCAGGATATCGATTCCGCCGCCCAGCAGCTCCACCGCCTTGCCAAAGACGGCGGGGATGCCCGCCCGGTCGGACAGGTCGCCCTGGAGGCCGGTGACGTCCAGCCCCTTGGCCCGCATCTCCTCGGCGGCCTTCATCACCGCTCCGCTGGAACCCAGGATGACCACCTTGGCCCCGGCCTCAGCCAGGCCCTCGGCCATTCCCCGGCCCAGCCCCCGGCCTCCGCCGGTGACCAGGGCACGCTTGCCGGAAAGATCAAATAATTTTGTCATTTTCTTCCCCTCCATCAGTCAAAGCTGAACATGACCTTCACCGCGCCGGTGCCCTTGGTGGTGAGCAGATCGAAGCCCTTCTGAGCCTCAGCGGCGGGGAGGACGTGGGTGATGACCTTCTCATAGTTGGGGTCGGCCCCCACAATCTTGGCGGCCAGGGCAAAATCCTTCAGCTGGTAGACCCGGGTAAACTGGATGTCGCACTCCTTGGCCATTCCCTTGAAATAGGGCATGGCGGCGGGCTTGCTGTAGGAGGCCACCACCAGGATGTGTCCCTTCACCTTCACCGCGTCCAGCAGCACGTCGGCCACAGGCTGCACACCGGCGCAGTCAAAGACCCAGTCGTAGCCGTCTCCGCCGGTGCGGCTCTTGCAATACTCGCCCATGTCCCCCACCTGGGTGGGGTTCTGGACCTCGAAGCCCATGTCCTGGGCCAGCTTAGCACGGGCGGGGTCGGTCTCCATCATCACCAGATCCTGGCAGCCCTTGGGGATGCCGTCCACCCCGTCCGACTCCAGGATTCCGGAGAACTCATGGCCCATGACCAGCGGGGCCTTGGCCCGGGGGTGGGATCCCTCATAGATGTGCAGATCGGTGCCGCAGATGCCCGCGTGGGATACCTTCACCATGGCCCAGCCCTCGGGCAGCTGGGGCATGGGCAGGTCCTTCACCGTCAATTTGTTAGGACCTTCATAAACAATAGCCTGCATATAATATCTCTCCTTATTTCTTGGGCGTATTCACCGGGTAGCGGGGGGGCTCACCCTTGAGGAAGCGAACGGCCTCCTCGGCACACTTGCGCTTCAGCTCCAGAGCGGCCTCCTCGGAGTACCACGCCATGTGGGGCGTAATCACCACATTGGGGTGGTTAAACAGGGGGCTGTCCTTGCTCAGTGGCTCGGCGCACACCACGTCGATGCCGGCGCCGGCCAGCTTCCCGGAGGACAGAGCCCGCTCCAGGGCCTCCTCGTCCACCAGACCGCCCTGGGCCACGTTGACAAAATAGGAGCCCTCCTTCATCTTGCCGAAGGCGTCATCGTTCATCATGGACTTGGTCTGCTCGTTCAGGCCGCAGTGGAGGGAGATAATGTCGGCCTCTGCCAGCACCTGGTCCGCCGTCTCCCTGAACTCGATAAAGTCGGGGGCGGTGAAGCCTGGCCTGCCGTAGGCAGCGTCAAAGGCAATTACCTTGCAGCCCAGGGCACGCACCCGCTGGGCGTAGGCCTGGCCGATCCGGCCGGCTCCGATGATGCCCACCGTCCGGGTGGACATGCGGTGGACAGGGACGGCCTCGGCGTAGTTCCACACCCCGTCCTTGGTCATATTTCCAATCATGTGGACCTTACGGGCCAGGGTCAGGGTCAAGGCCAGGGCATGGTCGGCCACCTCGTTGGTGCCGTAATCTGGCACATTGCACACCTGCACGCCGTACGCGGTGGCGTCGTCCAGGTTCACCAGATTCAGCGCGTTGGGGATGGCCAGGGAGAGGAACGGGATGTAAGTCACCAGCAGCAGGGCAATCAGCACCACGCCGAAGAAGGGCAGAAGCGTTTTAATCACCTGCTCGATCTTTACATTAGCGATCCGGCAGCCGGCGAAGAGGATGGCGCCCACAGGGGGAGTCAGGGTGCCCACACACAGGTTCATGACCATCATCAGGCCGAAGTGGACGGGGTGCATCCCGAAGGCCTGGACGATAGGCAGGAAGATGGGGGTAAAAATCAGCACCGCGGGGGTGGGGTCCATGAAGGTGCCCACGATGAGCAGCACGATATTCATAATAATGAGCAGCACAATGGGGTTGGAGCTGATGCCCAGCATGGCGGAGGAGATCATCTGGGGAATCTTGGCAAAAGACATGACCCAGCTCATGATGGAGGAGACGCACACCAGGAACTCGATGACGGCGGTGGTCTTGACGCTGGACAGGAGGATGCCGGGCAGGTCCTTGATCTTGATGTTCCGATAGATGAAGCCCAGGATCAGGGAGTAGGCCACGGCGATGGCGGAGCCCTCAGTGGCGGTGAACCAGCCGTTGAGGATACCGCCGATGACGATGACGATCATCAGCAGGCTGGGGACGCCCTCCCACAGGGCCTTGAGGGTGGTCTTGGCGGTGTACTTCTCGGTATTCACATAGCCCCGCTTCTTGGCCATGATGGCGGTGAGAATCATACAGCCCACGCCCCAGAGAATGCCGGGGATGTAGCCGGCCATGAACAGGGCGGCGAGCATAGCGGAATCCATAAATTCAGTCCCTCCCTTTACACAACACTCTTGGCCTCCTGGCCGCCGGACTTGCCCTTTTTGAAGTCGTCAAAGGCCAGGAAGCAGTTATAAACAGCGTAGGACAGGGTAAATATGCCGGAGATGGGGATAGCGGAGTAAATGACGCCCATTGGGATGCCCAGGGCGGCGTCGGTGGTGGCCATCTGCTGGGCGGAGATGATATATCCGCCGTACATGAGTACCACGCCGGCAAAGAGCAGCAGACAGATGTTGGTGAGGATCTCCACCACCAGCAGAGTGGTGCCCTTCATCTTATCCTTGAGGATGGAGATATCCAGGTGCTCAACGCCTCCACCATGCTGGGCCAGTCCAAGATCCCCTTCCAGGCCGAGATCGACATTGCGGAGTTGGCCGACTTCCTGCGCTTCGGCGTCCGGAGCGCCCAGAAGATCTTCCAGGATCAGCCCGCCAGCAGCGACGGCATCTGGAACCGTCAGGACTACCGCCCCCTGGACGGCTTTATCTGCGCCATCTCCCCCTTTAACTTCACCTCCATCGGCGGCAACCTGCCTGTCGCCCCCGCCATCGTGGGCAATGTGTCTCTGTGGAAGCCCTCCCGCACCGCTGTGCTGTCCAACTACTACTTTATGAAGCTGCTCCAGTGGTGCGGCCTGCCCGCCGGGGTCATCAACTTTGTCCCCTGCACCGGCGGGGATGCGTCCAAATACATCATCAGCCACCCCAAGATGGCCGGCTTCCACTTTACCGGTTCCACCGGCGTGTTCCAGAGTGTCTGGAAACAGGTGGGCGAGAACATTGCGAATTACACCAACTACCCCCGCCTGGTGGGCGAGACCGGCGGCAAGGACTTCATCTTTGCCCACAACACCGCCGACATCGAGCCCCTGGCCGCCGCCATTGTTCGCGGCTCCTTCGAGTACCAGGGCCAGAAGTGCTCGGCCTGTTCCCGGGTCTATGTCCCCGCCAGCATCTGGCCCCGGGTGGAGGAGCTGCTCAAAAAGCACACCGCCGCCCTGAAGGTGGGCGACGTCCAGGAGTTTGATACCTTCATGGGCGCGGTTATTGACAAGGCCTCCTTTGAGACCTGCAAGGGCTACATCGACCGGGCCGCCGCCGATCCCGACTGTGAGTTTGTGGCCGGCGGGACCTATGACGACAGCAAGGGCTGGTTCATTCAGCCCACCATCATCCGCTGCCGCCGGCCCAACTATGAGTCCATGACCCAGGAGATCTTTGGCCCCATCGTCTCCGTCTATGTCTACGAGGACGACCAGCTGGACGAGACTCTGCGCATCTGCGACACCGCCTCCCCCTACGCCCTCACCGGGGCCATCTTCGCCCAGGACCGTCAGGTCATTGTCAAGATGGAAAACGCCCTGCGCCACGCCTCCGGCAACTTCTACATCAACGACAAGTGTATCGGTGCCGTGGTGGGCCAGCAGCCCTTCGGCGGAGCCCGGGCCTCGGGCACCAACGACAAGGCGGGCACCACCTTAAATATGATCCGCTGGGTCAGCGCCCACTCGGTGAAGGAGACCTTTTTCCCCTCCCCCGCCATTGTCTATCCCTACATGTCCCAGCAATAACTATAAAAATACTCCCTCTCAACGCAGCAAGCCCCCGGCCGTGGCCGGGGGCTTGCTGTCTCTATTTCTCAAACCGGCCCTCCCGGCCCTTGACCTCCAAATAGTAGTGCTCCGCCGACGAGTCCAGCTCCACCCGGTCGATACCGTTTTCCAGGTCGAAGCCGAAGTTCTGCCGGACAATCTCGATCTGTCCCCGGTCCTCCAGAACGGCGGTCTGCCCGGTACAGGCCAGGTTGGAGCCCAGCTGGGTCACCATGTCATAGCCATATACCCCACGGTTTTCGGTGTGGGCGCAATAGAAGTCATAGCTGCCCTCTTTCGTCATTTCTGCGGTTAGGGTGACGCTCCCCCCGGCGGGGATGGTCACCTGGGCTTCCAGGTA
>JAAWPF010000031.1 GCA_022799835.1 Lawsonibacter sp.
CCGGCTGCTGACGCAGGAGGTCCAGAACATAATCATGACGCTGTCGGAGGACAGGTTGTGAAAGTGATTGTAGGCGACAATCGCAAGGCCTGCCATCAGGGTAAAGGCCAGACTGAAGGACTCCCCCTCGATGGTAATGGTCCGCTCCATCTCGTCCCGGTTTTCGTTTTCTTTGCGGCTTTTTTCCAGAATTTTGTCCTTGTCCATAAAACTGACTTCCTTTCAAAATTCCCGGCATTGGTCCGGCCGTGACCGTATCCGTTGAGGGTATCATAGCATAGAGACTTTGAATTGTCAAGTATACTTGTCAGAAAAGCAATGAAACTTGGCAAACTCCCTTCGTCACGGCTTTGCCGTGCCACCTCCCTCAGAGAGGGAGGCTTTAGAAAGGCTCCCTCTTTGAGGGAGCTGGCTGGTCGAAGGCCAGACTGAGGGAGTTTTAAGTCTTGCCTTTTCCTCTCGAACAGGGTACAATCAGGAGCAAGACTGCAAAGACCAGGAGGAAAATGGAATGAAGGAATTTCGCGGAAGTCAAAATTATGTGGCCTCGGAGGAGCTGCTCCGGGCGGCCAACATCGCTATGGTGCTGCAAAAGCCCCTGCTCATCAAAGGGGAGCCGGGCACCGGTAAGACTATGCTGGCCGAGGCCATCTCTCAGGCGCTGGGCAAAAAGTTAATCATCTGGAATATCAAGTCCACCACCAAGGCTCAGGACGGTCTCTATGTCTACGACGTGGTCCAGCGGCTCTACGACAGCCAGTTTGGGGGCCAGGGGGTGGACGACATTGAAAAATACGTCAAGCTGGGCAAGCTGGGGGAGGCCTTTACCAACGAGGAACAGGTCATCCTCCTCATCGACGAGATCGACAAGGCAGATTTGGAGTTCCCCAACGACCTGCTGTGGGAGCTGGACCGGATGGAGTTCCACATCCCGGAGACGGGCCGGACGGTGAAGGCCAACCACCGCCCGGTGGTCATCATCACCTCCAACGCGGAGAAGGAGCTGCCCGACGCCTTTTTGCGCCGGTGCGTCTTCCACTATATCGAGTTCCCGGATAAGGACCTGATGGAGGACATCGTCCGGGTCCACTTCCCCGACATCGACAAAAAGCTGCTGGACCAGGTGCTGGAGGCCTTCTATAAGATTCGGAACCTGCCCCAGATCAAGAAAAAACCCTCCACCAGCGAGATCATCGACTGGATCCAGGCCCTCCAGCACGGGGGCGTGGACGTGCGCCGGATTGTGAAGGAGGTCCCCTATGTGGGGGTGCTGCTGAAAAAGAACGAGGACATTGACGTCCTGCGCCGTCAGTGGCGGTGAGGCCATGTTTACCGATTTTCTGTACCTGCTCCGGCGAAACGGCTTGAAGGTGTCCCTCACTGAGTGGATGGCCCTGGTGGAGGGCCTGCACAAAAACCTCCACAATGCCAGCTTCACCGGCTTTTACCACCTGTGCCGTTGCCTGCTGGTGAAGAGCGAGGCCGACTTCGACACCTTCGACCGCGCCTTTTTGGAGTATTTTAAGGACGTCCCCTTTCAGCAGGAGGTGTCCCAGGAGTTATTGGACTGGCTGAATAAACCAGATGTATTGACTGATTACGCCAACTGGGACGAGATCCAGGCGCTGAAAAACATGGGCTTCTCTGAGGAGGAGATTGAGCGGATGCTCAAGGAGCGGATGGCGGAGCAGAACGAGGAGCACAACGGGGGCAATTACTGGGTGGGCACCCACGGCATGTCGGTCTTCGGAAACTCCGGCCTGTCCCCCAAGGGCATCCGGGTGGGAGGACAGAGCATGTACCGCCGGGCCTTCCGGGTGGCGGGGGAGCGGAAATTCCGGGATTTCCGCCGGGACAACACCCTGGACACCCGCCAGTTTCAGGTGGCTCTGCGGCACCTGCGCCAGTACTCCGGCCTGGTGGACCTCCCCCCCACCGAGTTCGACGTGGACAGGACCATCAAGGACACAGCGGACAACGGCGGCGTGCTCAAGGTGCGCTACAAGCGCCCTCGGGAGAACACGGTAAAGGTGCTCCTCCTCATGGACTCAGGCGGCTCCATGGACTACTATGCCCAGCTGTGCTCCGCTTTGTTTCAGGCGGTGAGCAAGTCGGGGCACTTTAAGGATTTGAAGGTCTACTACTTTCACAACTGCGTCTACAGCCGGCTCTATCAGGACCCCACCCTCATGTCCCGGAACAGCATCCCTACGGACTGGGTGCTGTCCAACCTCCCGGGGGACTACAAGCTGATTTTGGTGGGGGACGCCCAGATGGCTCCCTATGAGCTGATGGGGGGCTACTACGGCCGGGGCCAGGAGGACGGTCCCCGGTGCGGGATGGACTGGCTGCGGCTTCTAAAGAGCCGCTTCCGGCACACCGTCTGGCTCAACCCCAGTCCCCGCCCCGACTGGGGCCCCTACTGGTCCCAGACCTACGACGCCATCGCCAAGGAATTTTCCATGTTCCCCCTCACAGTGGACGGCCTGGAGGAGGGCATGAAGAAGCTGCTGACCAGATAAAAAGGCGCCCCGGAGCTGGATTGGTCCGGGGCGCTGCTTATTTTCTGCTGTAGTAGGTGGCGCCGTTTTCACACAGCTCGGCCAGGGCGCCGGTATCCACCAGATACTCGATAAAAAAACGGACGTTGCGCTCAAAGCGCAGAGAGCGGCGGGGCTTGTGGGTAAAGAGCTGGTGATAGATACAGGCCGCCTCGTCGATCTGGCTGGCGGTCATAGGCCGGTCAATGAGGGCCAGGATCTCCTCCGCCCGGCGGCGGATCATGGCCTGATTGCCGTCGATAAGCGCCCCGACCTCCTCTCCGGGACACACCCCCCGGTGGGCCATGATGTAAAAATCACAGCCCAGCCCCCGCAGCTTCTCCCGGCTGTCCATCGCCGCCTGCTGGCTCAGGTTATAGGGCAGCTTGGCGTTCAGCAGCTCCTGGCTGAGCAGGGCGTCGGCGGTGTAGCACACGTTGTCCGGGGTGACAGTGCAGATGTGCCCGGCGGAGTGGCCCGGAGTCTGGATGATCTGGAATTTCACCCCGCCCAGGGTGAAGGGGCCGTCGTTGGGCGGGATAAAGTAGTCGGGCTCGTGGATCATGGCGGCGGCCTCCCGTTCCACCGTCCCCGGAGACAGGGTGAGGAAGTAGCATTTCAGCGTGAGAGCGTTCGCGCACATCCCGGCCTCGGGGAAGGTGAGGGCGACTTCCGTGCCGTACTTCTCCTGGAAATATCCGTTGTTGGCGCAGTGATCTATATGGGCATGGGAGCACAGCACCCTTGCGGGGGTCAGGCCGTTGTCCAACAAGGTGCGCTCCAGCTCCTCCCGTTCCTCCAGCAGCCCGGTGTCCAGCAGGATGCACCGCCCGTCCCCCGGATCGTACAGCGGAATGAGCTGGTTGGCCTCGATGACCCAGGTGCTGCCCTTGACTTGTGTCAGTTTCATACTGGTGCCTCCAAATCAACAAAGAAGAAAAACGAGGTTTTTCGTAAAAGTTTTTTCTTTTTTTTACAAAAAAGAAAAGAACATTCACTCCCTCTGCTTCAAATACACCATCAGCACCGCCACATCCGCCGGAGATACCCCGGATACCCGTCCGGCCTGGCCCAGATTTTTGGGCCGGATGGCGTCCAGCTTCTGCCGGGCCTCCAGCCGCAGGCCGGAGATAGACAGGTAGTCGATGTCCCCGGGCATGGGCCGCTCCTCCAGCCGGCGGACCTCCTCCGCCTGACGCAGCTGGCGGTTGATGTACCCGGCGTATTTGATGGTGATTTCCGCCTCGCTGACCACGGCGGGGTCCAGCTCCGGCCGGCCGGGGTCGAAGGGGGTCAGGTCGGCGTAGCTCAGCCTGGGCCGGCGGAGCAGGTCGGCCAGACGGGCGCCGTCTTTCACAGGCGGCTCCCCCCTGCTCTCCAGCAGAGCGTCCAGCTCGG
This sequence comes from Lawsonibacter sp., assembly GCA_022799835.1. Lineage (GTDB taxonomy): Bacteria > Bacillota > Clostridia > Oscillospirales > Oscillospiraceae > Lawsonibacter. Next base: position 3,939 of record JAAWPF010000031.1, read on the forward strand.
GGACAGGAGGCGTGCCAGTGTGCTCCAAACGGCGGACCTCCCGGTCCACAGCGGTATATTTCTTTTGCGCCCTGTCATATTGTTCCCGGGAAATAAGCCCCAATTCATAACCGATGGGGGTGAGCCGTTGGTCGGCGTTGTCCTGGCGGTGGAGCAGGCGGTACTCGGTGCGGGAGGTCATCATGCGGTAGGGCTCATTGGTGCCCTTGGTGACCAGGTCGTCAATGAGCACCCCGATATACCCCTGGTCCCGGCGGAGAATCAGGGGCGGTTTGCCCTGGAGCTTCAGCGCCGCGTTCACCCCAGCGATAAAACCCTGGACGGCGGCCTCCTCATAGCCGGAGGAGCCGTTGAACTGCCCCGCCCCATAGAGGCCGGGGACGGCTTTGCTCTCCAGAGTGGCCTCCAGCCCGGTGGGGTCCACGCAGTCATACTCGATGGCGTAGGCGCAGCGGGTCATCTCGGCCTGTTCCAGGCCGGGGATGGTGTGGAGCATTTGGATCTGCACCTCCTCGGGCAGGGAGGAGGAAAAGCCCTGAATATACAGTTCTTCGGTGTCCAGCCCCATGGGTTCGATGAAGAGCTGGTGGCGCTCCTTGTCGGGAAAGCGCTCCACCTTGGTCTCAATGGAGGGGCAGTACCGGGGGCCGACGCCCTCAATGGTGCCGTCATACAGGGGGGAGCGGTCCAGGTTGGCCCGGATAATCTTGTGGGTGGCCTCGTTGGTGTAGGTCAGCCAGCACACTGCCCGGTTTTCCGGGGGGGTCTCGGTCTGGAAGGAGAAAGCAAGACCCTCTCTGTCCCCCTCCTGGCGCTCCATTTTGGAGAAGTCCACGCTGCGGGCGTTGACTCGTGGAGGCGTGCCCGTCTTGAAGCGGCGGATGGACAGCCCCAGCCGTTTCAGACTGCCGGTGAGGGGCAGAGCGGCGGACAGGCCGTCCGGGCCCGAGTCCCGGACCACCTCCCCCACCACAATCCGCCCGCCCAGGTGGGTGCCGGTGGCGACCACGGCGGCCTTCACCTGATACACCGCCCCGGTGTGGGTGACCACCCCGGACACCGCGCCGTTTTCGGTGAGAATCTCCACCACCTCCGCCTGCTTCACCCACAGGTTTTCCTGCCTCTCCAGGGTGTGCTTCATCACCTTCTGATACTCCCGGCGGTCGGCCTGGGCCCGGAGGGACCGGACGGCGGGGCCCTTGCTCCGGTTGAGCAGGCGGTACTGGATACAGGCCCTGTCTGCCGCTCTGGCCATCTCCCCCCCCAGGGCGTCCAGCTCCCGGACCAGGTGGCCCTTGCCTGTGCCTCCGATGGCCGGGTTGCAGGGCATGTTGCCCACCGCGTCCAGATTGACGGTGAAGCACAGGGTTTTCATCCCCATCCGGGCGGCGGCCAGGGCGGCCTCAATCCCAGCGTGGCCCGCCCCGATGACGGCGATATCAAATTGTCCGGCAAAATAGGTTTTCATAGGCAATCGTCCTTCAATCAATTCGCCGCATATTCTATCACGGTTTTGTAATTGCGGCAAGGGTCAACTTGTGATATGATAAGAAAAAGGACGGTGAATAGGGTGGACCACGAATATTTCATGGCGGAGGCCCTGGCCTTAGCCCGGGAGGCCATCGCGGACGGCGACGTGCCGGTGGGGTGTGTCATCGTCAAGGACGGCCAGATCATCGGCCGGGGCCGCAACCGCCGGGAGCGCGACGGAGACGCCACTGCCCATGCGGAGATTGAGGCCATCCGGGCAGCCTGCGCCTATCTGGGCAGCTGGCGGCTCCACGGCTGCACGCTGTATGTCACCCTGGAGCCCTGTCCCATGTGCGCCGGGGCCATCATCAACGCCCGGGTGGAGGAGATCCGCTACGGCGCGCGGGAGGAGAAATCGGGCTGCTGCGGGTCGGTGCTCAATCTCTTCGAGGAGCGGTTCAACCACCGCCCCCGCATCTACCAGGGGCCCCTGGAGGAAGCGTGCGAGGCGGTACTCCAGGATTTTTTTCAAAGTTTACGATAATATTTAAATCTTTTGTAACAACTGGCGTGAACTTTCTTAAAAATTCCTGTCTATACTAATACTTGCAAGGCAAGAACATCTTTTCATTCTATCCTCCATTTTTTGAAAGGCTGGCGGGTCGCTCCGCTGGCCTTTCCTCCTTTTCCGGCGAAATGGGCGGCCTGTCCAATATTGACAAAAGCGGAAGGCAGCGCGGAAAATTTTTAGGCGATTTAATCCTTTTGTAACAACTGACGTTGGATTTGTTAATATCTTTCGGGTATTATAAAATCTGCAAGAGACAGTTCGTTTCATTTTAATCCTCTTTTTCAACGGGAAGCCCCGGATACCTTGGAGCAGGTATCCGGGGTTTTTCGGTTTGTGAAACGCTGAGGCTGCAGAAGCGCGCAAAGAGCCTCCCCGCGCAGGGGGCAGCGCCACGAGGGTCTCGCGCGGCGCGAAAAAGCACCCACCCCTGTCAAAATGGGGCGGGTGCTTCTTGCTTGCGCGCTGGTTGGATGTATCCCTTGTCAATTCTGGCAAAGCACCAATGTTGCAATGCCGGTATCAATCACATGAATCCAATCATGAATCGTACCTGTTTGTTACGCTTTACTCCACCGTCACGCTCTTAGCCAGGTTTCGGGGCTTGTCGATATCGCAGCCCCGCATGAGGGCCACGTAGTAGGCGAAAAGCTGGAGGGGGACCACCCCCAGGGAGGGCAGGAGCAAATCACAGATGTCGGGGATGGTCATCACACCGTTGGCGTTGTGGGCCATCTCCTCCTGATGGCGCTCGGTGGTCAGGGCCAGCACGTCGGCCCCCCGGGCCTTCACCTCCACCACATTGCTGACGGTCTTTTGGAACAGCCGGTCACAGGTCCCCAGGGCCATGACCAGGGTGCCCTCCTCAATGAGGCTGATGGTGCCGTGCTTCAGCTCACCGGAGGCGTAGGCCTCCGAGTGGATGTAGCTGATCTCCTTCAGCTTCAGCGAGCCCTCCAGACCCAGGGCATAGTCCAGGTTGCGGCCGATGAAGAAAATGGAGCTGTGGTTAAAATATTTGGAGGCGAAATACTGTATGCCGTCCCGGCAGGAGAGGACCTGCTCCATTTTTTCGGGCAGCTCCCGGAAGCCGGCCAGGGCGGCCTGATAGTCCGCCTCATCCACGGTGCCCAGCGTTTTGCCAAACCACACCGCCAGCAGGGCCAGCAGCGCCAGCTGGGTGGTGTACGCCTTGGTGGTGGCCACGGCGATCTCCGGTCCTGCCCAGGTGTAGAGCACCTCGTCCGAGTCCCGGGCGATAGAGGAGCCCACCACATTGACGATGGACAGCACATGGGCCCCCAGGCGCTTGGCCTCCCGCAGGGCGGCCATGGTGTCCAGGGTCTCCCCCGACTGGCTCAGGACGATCACTAAGGTCTTGTCATCCACGATGGGGTCCATATACCGAAACTCTGAGCCCAGGGCCACTTCCACCGGGATGCGGGTGAGCTTCTCCAGGTGGTACTTGCCCACCACCCCCACGTGGTAGCTGGAGCCGCAGGCCACAATGAAGATGCGGCGCAGGGACCTCAGATAGTCCGGAGTGAGGGACAGGCCCTCAAAGACGATTTCCCCGTCCTTGATACGGGGGGACAGGCACCGGCGCAGGGCCTCGGGCTGCTCCATGATCTCCTTGAACATGAAGTGCTCATACCCGCCCTTCTCGGCGGCGTCCACCTCCCAGTCCACGTGGACGACCTCCTTCTCAATGGGCCGCAGCAGGTGGTCGTAGCACTGGATGCCCTCCCGGGTGAGGACGGCGAGGTCCCCGTCGTTCATGTAGCTGACATCACGGGTGTGCTTCAAAATGGCGGTGACGTCGCTGGCGATGAAATTACAGCCCTTGCCCCAGCCCAGAATGAGGGGATTGTCCTTGCGCACCGCGATGATCTGGTCGGGGGCGTCGGCGCACACAATGCCCAGGGCGTAGGCCCCCTCCATCCGGTGGAGCGCCTGGTCCACAGCGCTGAGCAGGTCGCCGGTGTAGAAATACTCAATGAGCTGGGCGATCACCTCGGTGTCGGTCTGAGAGACAAAGGAGACTCCTTTGCTTTCCAGGAAGGAGCGCAGCTCGGCGTAGTTCTCGATGATGCCGTTATGGACCACCGCCACCCGGCCGTTTTCACTCACCTGGGGGTGGGAGTTGACATCGCTGGGGGCGCCGTGGGTGGCCCAGCGGGTATGGCCCACGCCCACCGTCCCAGGCAGGTCGGCCCCGCCGTGAATCAGGTCGGAGAGCACCTGGAGCCGGCCCTTGGCCTTGCGGACAGACAAGGTCCCCGCCCCGCCGTCGCAGATAGCCACACCGGCGGAGTCGTACCCCCGGTACTCCAGTCTGGACAGGCCCTCCAGCAGAATGGGAGCGGCCTGCTCATTTCCAATAAAACCTACAATTCCGCACATATTCAATTTTCCTCCTTATTCCGGCCTCTGATTTCGGCCCCCCGCCTCCGGCGGGGGCTGCTTTATCAGGGCGGGATAAAATCAGGAGGACAAACTCGCAGCCATTTGACCTCGTTCTCCGGCCGCGGCCCTTTTGTCCCACGGTTGCCTGGGGGCTTTGTGGACCGCGTGCGCGCCCGGAGCCAGCGCGGAGGGGCATCCGCCGAAACTTCGATACTCCCCTCTCCTCGTCGTCCCGCCGAAGCGGGCGCTGGCGCTTGTGATGGGCTGTGCCCATGGGCCTCCTTTCCTTCTGCGATGTATGGGTACAGCACAGTCTATGTGCCATCCCACACGTCTGCTTATTATACGAGCAAATCTTTCAGAAGTAAAGTACAATTTGTGAACAATTTTCCTAAAATTAGAGGCCCCACGGAGCGCCGAATGGCACTCCGTGGGGCATTTGACAGATTTCAGAGGTCAGGACAGTCCGTTCAGCTTTTGATACAGCTCCTCCGCGGTGGCGCTGTCTACCAGCTTGTCAGTGTCCTCCTCGGTCTCGCAGACCTCCACGATGCGGTTGAGGATATCCAGGTGCTCCTCGCCGGTGGAGGCGATGCCGATGACCAGACGGACCAGCTCCTCATCCTCCCCCCATACGATGCCCTGGGGGTAGGTCATGACCACAAGGCCGGTCTTTTGGATGAACTGGCGGGACTCGTTGGTGCCGTGGGGGATGGCCACATGGCTGCCGATGGCCACGGGGAAGCCCTCGTCGCGCTCAATCATGCCCTGGATGTAGCCCTCGGTGCAGTAGCCGCTTTCCACCATCAGCTTTCCGCAGGCCCGGATGGCCTCCTGGGGGGTGACGGACTCACAGTTCAAAACGATGTTCTTCTGCTCCAGCAGGATGGATCCGGGGGCCTTCACTTCCTCCGTGGCGGGGGCAGGAGCGGCCGGAGCGGAGCCTTTGCCGCCGCGGGCGGCAGTCAGCTCCTCCACCAGCGTGGCGTACTCGGGCGCGCCCATGAAGTTCTGGATGGGGACCACCCGGGCACTGGGATTGCTGGCCACCGCCCGGTGGGCCAGCTCATGGTGGGTGACGACGATCTGGCAGTCCTGGGGGATCTCGCTGACCGGGGCGTGGACCACCTCGATGTCGGTGATGCCGGCGTCCTTCAGCTTGTTGCGCAGCATGGTGGCCCCCATGGCGGAGGAGCCCATACCGGCGTCGCAGGCAAAGACGATCTTTTTCACGGTGTTCATGTTTACCGAAGCGCCGGTGGCCGGGGCGCCGGCGGGGGCGGACTGCCCCTTGGAGGCGGCCTTGGAGGCGGCTACCTGGGCCTGGGCCTCCTCAAGACTGGCGTCCTTGCCGAAGAACTTGAGCAGGAACACCGATATGGCGAAGCTGACCGCCCCGGCCACGGCGATGCCGGCGATGTTGGCGAAGTAGCAGCCCTTGGGGGTGAGCATCAGCTCGGCGATGATGGAGCCCGGGGAGGCGGGGCCGGACAGGCCGCCGCCCAGCAGGTTCAGAGTGAAGATGCCGCAGACGTTGCCCAGCATGGGGCCCAGGATGACGATGGGGTTTATCAGGACATAGGGGAAGTAAATCTCGTGGATGCCGCCCACAAACTGGATGATGGCGGCGGCGCCGGCGGAGGAGCGGGTCTCCCCCTTGCCGGCCACACAGTAGGCCAGCAGCAGGCCCAGACCGGGGCCGGGGTTGGACTCGATCATATACAGGATGGACTTGCCGATCTCCCCCGCGGCCCGGAGGGCCTCTACCTGCTCGGTGCCGATGGGGGTGAAGACGCCATGGTTGATGGCGTTATTCAGGAAGAGCACCTTGGCCGGCTCCACCAGCACGGCGGTGAGGGGGAGCAGGCCGCGGTTCACCAGCCAGCCTACGCCCGCGCCCAGCCAGTCGGTGAGGACCACGCAGGTGGGGCCGATGGCAAAGATGGACAGGATGGCCAGCAGGCCGCCGATGATGCCCACCGAGAAGTTGTTGACTACCATCTCGAAGCCGGCTGGAATGTGGCCCTCCATCTTCTCGTCAAACTTTTTGATGCACCAGCCGCCCAGGGGGCCGCAGATCATGGCGCCGATAAACATGGTGCTCTCGGTGGAGGCGATGGCGCCCAGAGCGGCCAGCGCGCCGGCTACGGCGCCCTTCTGCCCGCCCACCATCTTGCCGCCGGTGTAGGCGATGAGGATGGGCAGCAGGAAGCGGAGCATGGGGGTGACCATCTCGGCGATGGTGGCGTTGGGGAGCCAGCCGTCGGCGATGAACAGGGCGGCGATCAGTCCCCAGGCGATGAAGGCCCCGATGTTTGGCATGACCATTCCGCTGAGGAACCGGCCGAATTTCTGTACGCGTTCTTTCACGAAAATACTTCCTTTCTCATTGAATTGCGCGGAGCTGCGGAGGAAATGCTGAGAGTATCACACCGCGATGATGTCGGTGCAGTCCAGATACTTGCGGTCGGGCAGCTTGTCGGTGATGATCCGCGCCCCGTCCAGGGGCAGGATGGTGGCCGCCGTCACCCGGCCGAATTTGCTGGAGTCGGCCAGCATGTACACCGTCTGGGCCTTGGAGGCCGCCAGAAATTTCAGCGCTGCCGCCTCCGGGTCCGGGGTGGTGAAGCCCTGGCTGACGCTGATGCCGCTGGTACCCAGAAACACCTTGGTAAAGTTGTACCGGCGCAGGGCGCCCAGGGCCTCCGCCCCCACGATGTCCACCGTTCCCAGCTTCAGGGTGCCGCCCAGCACATAGATGTGGAGATTGTGCTCGGTGAGGCGGGCGGCAAATTCGATGCTGCTGGTGACAAACAGGGCGCTGGAGCCCTTGAGATACTCCGCCATGTGCAGGACGGTGGTCCCGGTGTCCAGATAGACCACGTCGTCGTCCCCCACCAGGGAGGCGGCGTACCGGGCAATGCGCTCCTTCTCCCGGGCGTAGCGCTGCTTGGTGGCCAGGTCGGGCTCCCTTGCCAGGAACTCCTCCTCCTCCAGGCTGGTGGCCCCGCCGTGGATCTTCACCAGCTTGCCCTGACGGGCCAGGGCGTTCAGGTCCCGGCGGATGGTGGCCTCCGACGCTCCGGTGAGCTGGCACAGGTCGGCCACGCTGACCGTCTGCCGCTGGGACACCTGCTGCAAAATCGCTCTGAGCCTCTGCTCCGCCAGCATAATATTTCCTCCTCTCTTGATTGTTTTTGATCTATTGATTGTTTTTGACTGGAAGAATCTTACCACAGGAGCGCGGCGTTGTCAACCCGTTTCCCCTTCACTTTATCACCAAAAAATCAGATATATTTTTGTATAACCCACACAGTTTCAAGTGGAATTGGCAGAAAGGTCTGCAAGACACTGCCTTTGGAACACCCTTTGGGGCAATGAAAACCCAGTGCCGCGCCCAAAAACAGTCACAATCGCTCATTTGACGGTTTTTGACTGATTTTAATCGGAAATTTTCGGTATTTTCCCGTCTTGCGGCCCTGGGGGCAGGATGCTATACTGTAGGCAATGAGACCTGGAAACATGCGAAATAATTTTAAAAGGAGCAGAATATGACATGAAACAGGCAATTATGATTGGCGCGGGCAATATCGGCCGGGGCTTTATCGGGGCTCTGCTGGAGAAGAGCGGCTACCATGTTATCTTCGCCGATGTGGCGGAGAACCTGATTTCCGCCATTAATGAGCGCAAAAGCTATACCGTCCACATCCAGGATAAAGTGCAGGAGCAGTGGACGGTGACCAACATCAGCGGCATCTCCTCCGCCGGCCCCGAGCTGGCGGAAGCCATTGCCGGGGACTGCGACATCATCACCACCGCTGTGGGACTGCGTATTCTGCCCATCGTGGCCAGGCCCATCGCCGCCGGCATTCAGGCCCGGAGGGCCAAGGGGAGCAGGCAGACGCTCAATATCGTGGCCTGCGAGAATGCCATCCGGGGCACCAGCCAGCTGCGGGAGGCCGTCTGCTTCCACCTGAGCGAGGAGGAGCGGGCCTACGCCGACGAGTATGTGGGCTTTGCCGACTGCGCCGTGGACCGCATCGTGCCCAAGGCCTCCTTTGAGAATCCCCTGGATGTGGCGGTGGAGCAGTATACCGAGTGGGACGTGGAGAAGGGCGGCTGGAAGGGTGAGCTGCCCGAGATTCAAGGCCTGGGCTGGGTGGACAACCTGGACGCCTATCTGGAGCGCAAACTCTTCACCCTGAACAGCGGCCACGCCATCTGCGCCTATCTGGGCGCCCTGAAAGGGTACAAGACGATTGTGGAGAGCATTGCTGACCCGGCTATTGGCGCCCTGGTCCACCGGGCTATGTATGAGAGCGGCGAGGGCCTCATCAGGAAGTTCGGCTTCGACGCCGACGCCCACCACGCCTATATCGAGCGCATCTTCGCCCGGTTCCAGAACCCTTTCCTGGCCGATGAGACCCAGCGGGTGGCCCGGGAGCCCATCCGCAAGCTGGCCCCCACCGACCGGCTGGTGAAGCCCCTGATGACCGCCTACAACTACGGGCTGCCGGTGGACCACCTGCTCTTCGGCGGCGCCGCCGCCCTCCATTTCAACTGCCCCGAGGACGAGCAGAGCGTCGAGCTGATGAAAACCATTGAGGCCCACGGGGTGGAGAAGGCCCTGGAGCGGTACACCGGCCTGAAGCCCGAGGATGCCCTCTTCGGCCGCGTCCTGGACGTGTACCGGGCCCTGAGCCTGTGCGAGAAGTAGAGAAATATCATCGGAGCCGCCGGATCGGATTGATTCGGCGGTTCTTTTATTGTATAATAGCGGTACACAGGAATAAAATCAAAATTTGGAGGCGCTTATGGAACACAAACTGCCCACCCTTGGCTTTATCGGCACCGGGACCCTGACCACCGCCCTGGTCACCGGCTTCTGTGCCCGGGCCGCCGACGCTCCCTACCCCATCGTCCTGTCCCCCCGGAGCCGGAAGAACGCCGAACGGCTGAAAGCCGCCTACCCAGGCCGAGTCACCGTGGCGGAGAGTATGCAGGAGGTGGTGGACAAGTCCGACTGGGTGATGCTGGCTGTCCTGCCGGCTGCCGGGGAGGAGGTCTGCCGCTCCCTGTGCTTCCGGCCGGACCACAAGGTTATCAACTTCATGTCGGACAAGACCCTGCCCCAGGTCCGCGCCTGGATTGGGGAGACCGCGGTCCTGGCCCATATGGTCCCCCTCACCTTCAACGCCTTTGCCGACGGGCCCATCGTCCTGTCGCCCCCCAACAGCGAGGCGGCTGAGATTTTCGGCCATATCGGCCAGGTGCTCCAGCTGGAGGAGCGGTATCACGCCGCCGTACTGGCGGCCGTCACCGGCTGCGTGGCCCCCTTCTTCACCCTGATGGACACCCTGAGCCGGTGGTCTGCCGGTCAGGGAGTTCCCCAGGAGGTAGCGGCCAAATATGTCACCGGCTTTTTCGGGGCCGTCTGCCAGGAGGCGGCCAGGCTGGACGCGGAAGGCCTCCGCCGCATGGCATCCACCGCTACCCCGGGGGGCATCAACTTTATGGTAAAGGACTTTCTGGCCCAGCGGGAGGGCTTCGATATGTGGGCCCAGGCCATGGAGCCCGCCATCGCCCGGCTGGCCGCCAACATCCCGCACTGAATTGCGACGCTCACACAGGAGGACTCTTTGATGCTTCACACTTTTTTGGAACAGGCGGCCGCCGGACGGCCCGTCTACCTATCCGACGTGAGGGCGGCCTTCCAGGTCTGCGGGACCCGGCCCCTTCATATCCACGCCGCCCTCTACGACGGCTCTACGCGGGTCTTTCCCCTGGCCCTGCCTGGGACAGAGGGACAGTCCCAGGCGGATTTTTTGGCCGAGTATGTCTATGCCCACATCTACAATATCCTCTCCACCTTGGGCGCGGCCAGGATGGACCTGTATCTGGACCGGTCGGACAACCGGCTTCTGGCCTTGGCGCAGGGGCTGGACGGGGTCTTTCAGACCCGGGCGGCCAAGGAGGAGCGCGCCGGCTATGGCAAATGCCTCAATGTGAACGAGCGGGTGCTCTCCGCCCTCTCTGGAGGGGCGGAGCGGCTTGCCTTCCGCATTTTTGACATCAAAGAGGAGCCCGCTGTATCAGAAACGCTTCCCCACTCCGCTGTCCGGCCTGTCTTTGGTCAGCTCCCCGGGCGGCTGGCCGGACGGATGATCTTGGGGATGGACGTGGGGGGCACCGACGTAAAGCTGGCGGTCAGCGCCGGCGGCTGTCTGGCCCTGTGCAAGGAGTTTGACTGGCTGCCCTCCGCCTGCGCCTGTGCGGAGGAAATCACCGGCCCTCTATTGCTGCTCACCCGGCTGCTCCGGGCGGCGGGCAGCCTGTGCATGGCGGGCCGGGAGGGGGAAGTGGACCGGGCCGCTCTGGACCGAGGGGCTTCCCTGGCGGAGATGGAGCGGGCGTCGGAAGCTATGGAGCGCTCCGCTGGAGCCGATCTGCGGCCCTTTGACGCCATCGGCCTGTCCTTCCCCGATGTGGTCATCCAAAACCGCGTCGTGGGGGGTGAGACCCCCAAAACGCAGGGGATGCGGCGCAATTCCGCCTTGGACTATGAGACGCAGTTCGCCAAAGTCACCGCCCTGAATGAGGCGCTGGCCGCCTACACCGCCGCCGGCCCGGTGCTGTGTGTCAACGACGGCCCTATGGCCGCCTTTACCGCCGCCGTGGAACAGGGGGCGGCGCGGACCGACCTGTCCCGAGGCTTCTTCGCCCACTCCCTGGGCACCGACCTGGGCACCGGCTGGGTCCGGCCCGACGGCTCTATCCCGGATATCCCCCTGGAGGTCTATAACCTCATCATCGACCTGGGCAGCTGGGACCAGCGGGCCTTCCCCCCGGAGGACGTCCGCAGTGTGAGCAGCCTGAACACCGGACTTCCCGGAGCGGTACAGAAGTACGGGGGCCAGTCCGCCGTCTTTCGTCTGGCGGCCAACCGCCTGCCCCGGCAGGCCCCCCAGGTATTCCAGGAGGTGCTGGACCGGGGGCTCTTCCGGTGGGAGGAAGGACAGCTTATTGTCCCCACATGGCCGGAGGACCGGCGGAAGGAGTGTCTGGAGTTCTTCATGAAGCGGGCTGCCCAGCCGGAAGAGGGGGCCTGTCAGGAGATGTTTCGGGAGATTGGCGAATATCTGGCTGTCATCTGGCGGGAGACCGGCTTTCTCCTCCGCCCGGAGGCGGAGGAGCGCACCCTGTTCGGCCGCATGGTGAAGGAGCCGGCCTGCTTCCGGCTGCTCTGCGAGGGGGCGGCCCGACGGGAGCCGGAGCTGCGGCTGCTGGCCGCCGACGGTTCCCTGGCCAACACCCCCCTCATGCGCCAGCTGGCCGACGTGCTGGACACCTG
>JAAWPF010000032.1 GCA_022799835.1 Lawsonibacter sp.
CCGTCTCCCTCCCGGCGTGGACAAGGAAGATCCCCTCACTGCGGACCGGGCGCGGCTGGAGGAACTGCTGGCCGCCGCCCCAGAGGAGGCCCAGGCTGACCGCTGGCTGCTGGACACCTTCGGGGGACTGTCCCCGCTGATCTGCCGGGAGCTGGCCCACCGGGCGGGCGGGGCCGCCGACGTGCGGCTGAACCTCCTGGGTCCGGAGGGCCGGAACAGGCTGCTGGACCAGCTGGAACAACTGAGGGAGACGGTCAAGGCGGGGCGCTTCACTCCCACCATGATCTCCATGGACGGCCGCCCCCGGGATTTCACCTTCCTCCCAGCAGGCCAGTACGAGGACGCTGCCCAGGTGGAGAAATGGCCCGCCTTCTCCCCCCTGCTGGACGCCTTCTTCGAGCAGCGGGAGCGCCAGGACCGGGTGAAGCAGAAGGGGCAGGATTTAATCAAAGCTGTCACCAACGCCCGGGACCGGGTCAAACGGAAAATTGCCAACCAGGAGAAGGAGCTGGCCGCCACCAAAGACCGGGACCGCCTGCGCCAGCTGGGGGACATTATCACCACCAACTTTTATCAGGTTTCAAAGGGTATGGCCCGCCTCCGGGCGGCGGACTTCTACGACCCAGAGGGGAAGGAGATTGAGATCAAGCTGGACCCCCTCCTCACCCCTCAGCAGAACGCCGCCAAGTACTACAAGGACTACAACCGGGCCAAAAAGGCGGAGGAGATGCTCACCATTCAGCTGGAGAAAGGCCGGCTCGAGCTGGACTACCTCAACGGCGTGCTGGAGAACATCTCCCTGGCCGAGGGAGAGCGGGACCTAGCCGAGATCCGTCAGGAGCTTGCGGACACCGGCTACCTCCGCCGGCCTGGCAAGGCCAAGGACAGGGGCAGGCGGGTCACATCCAAACCAATGGAATTTATGTCAACTGCCGGCCTGCGCATCTCGGTGGGCAAGAACAACAGCCAGAACGATCTGCTCACCTGCAAGCTGGCAGGCAAAGGGGATATCTGGTTCCACACCCAGAAAATCCACGGCTCCCACGTCATTCTGTGGACCGAGGGAGGCCAGCCCGACCTCCAGAGCCTGAATGAGGCCGCGATGCTGGCCGCCTGGTTCTCCCAGGCCCGAGACAGCGGCAAGGTCCCGGTGGACTATACCCCCGTCCGTTATGTCAAAAAGCCCGCGGGCGCCCGGCCCGGCATGGTGGTCTACACCACCTGTGAGACCGCCCAGGTCACCCCCAACGGGGAGCTGGCCAAACAACTGAGAGTCAAATAGAAAACAGCGGCTGACACAGAGCGGTCCCATGCGTGGTACGCCAAGGTGCTCTCCGCCTTCCAGTCCACGGAGCGGCAGCGCCACCCGGTTTCTCCATCACATGGGCCGCGGGCCCGATGACCATGGGGGGCGCCGACCCAGCAGCTCCTATAGCCTCTGTTGCCTTCTACTCCTGCCCCGCGATCCCGGAAAAGCTGCGGACATCGTCAGTTAGGGTAAAGTCCGCAGAGGGCTCTTCCGCTACTCCCCCAGGGAATTGGCCGGGATTGCCCTGGGGCGGCTGGGGGCGGCTCTGCCCTTCCGGCGGCTCAGGGGGCTGCTGGCCCTCCGGCCTTTGTGGGGGTTCACCGCCTCCTTCCGGGGGCGCAGGAGGCTCCTCTTCTGGATGCTGGAATCCACCCTCCGGCGGATCCTGACCCTCCGGGGGCTGGAAGTTTCCGCCGTGCCCGCCTCCAGGGAAGCCGCCGCTGGAATGGCCGGTGTACTGCTGGACCGCGCCGCCGGCTTTTAAGGTGTAGCTCACATCCTGTTCCAGATCCGGGCCGGAGTACAAAATAGATTGGGCCCCTTTCTCCAGCACAAGGGACAAAGATGTTCCCTCCAGCTCCACCTGTGTCCCGGCGGACAGGGGAGAGGCAAAAGAAAGCTCCATGTACAGCTGCTTGGAATCCGTGCTGACCACATCGTTGCGCACGCCCAGAGCCATCACATGGCCCCCGTTGATCAGGATTTCCCCGTCAGCGTCCAGACCGCCGTCGGGACTGTGATCGCTGGACATGGAACAGACTGTGCCGCCGTTGATGACGATGTGACCGTTGGAGTCGATGCCGTCCCCCTCTTCTCCCAGGCCGGCGTTGATATGCAGCCCACCGCCGTTGATGGTGGTGACGGATACGTTGTCCTCGTTGGTGTTGATACCGTCGTTCTGGGCCTGGATGTCAATCTGCCCGCCGTTGACGGTCAGGTGAAGTTCGCTGTTCAGTCCCTCGTTTTCCGCCGTGATGGTCAGAGTACCGGTGCCCGCCCCCTCGCCGTCCACGTTCATGGACATTCTGGAGTAGAAGGCCCCGTCGTATTTGTGGAGCTTTTTCGTGGTGCCCTCCTGGTAGATGCGGGCCACATAGGAACCGCTCACCTGGTTGACGGAGCCGTCGGCCAACACCACATTGGCCCCGGCAGCGGAGGTGTCCACCTCGGCCGGCAGGACAGAATACGCCTCCGTTGCCCCCTCATCATAGGCGACCCAAGCCTCGTCGCATTCGTAGACGTTGTAGAAAATCACAGCTGGGGCAACGGTACAGGTGATGTCCAACCCGTCCAGCACCAGCGTAACCGCAGCCTCCGGGTCCCGCTTGGCCTCCTCGCCCAGATCCACGGCCAGCTGTCCGGCGGACAGCGTCCCGGATACCCGGTAAGTCCCCGCCTCCCGGATGGTGACAACCGTGTGGGTACTCGCCTCCTCCCGGGAGTGCATGTCGGCTTGCGCGCCCTCTCCGTAGTCCTCGCCGGTGTTGTCGTGGTAGTAAACAATATCATGGGAGAGGGTCACCGCCCCCTCGCCGTCTTGGGAGAGCGCCTGGCCATCCAGCGTAATCTCACTGTCGGACAGGTTCAGAACCCGGCTGCCCTCCTGTTGGCTGGAAGAACCGCTCCCGTCTGGTGCGGAACAGGCGGCCAGCGATAAGAGCAGCGCCGCGGACAGGCCCGCCGAAAAGATGCGTTGTTTCATAGAAAGACCTTGTTTCTGTTGGAATGTGCTCCCAAGATTATCACAGAAAAGGGAGAAAAGGCTGAAATTTCTGTAAGCAAACTGTAACAAAACCATAAACAACAGGCAGAGCTGTGTCCGTTTCGCTCTGCCTGTTGTTGTTTATCTGGAGGGAGAAGGGCTATAAAATCGCCCGCTTGCCGGAAGAACTCATCCTTTTTCAAACTAAATTTAAAGGGCCTGGCTCCCTTGCTTTCAGGAACCAGACCCTCGTGGCATAATTTTCTTCTGTCTGCTTGACAGGGGGCGGTTCACAATGTCAGCCGCTGTTTCACTTTATTTCTTAAAGAAGCCAAACAGGCCGCCCTTTTTCTTCTCGGGTGCCTTGGCCTTGGGCTCCGGCGGAGCGGGCTTATCAGATTTGGGGGCAACGTAGGCGTATGGCCCCGAGGGCTGGCCAGCCAGACGCTGAAGGGCCTCCTTGGCACTCTGATAACCCTTGTCCGCAGCTTTTTGGTAGAGCTCCTTGGCTTTGTCCAGATTGGCCTGGATGCCGTTGCCCTCCTCGTAACACTCGCCCAGCAGGAACAGCGCCCGGGGCTGACCCTGGTCAGCCGCTCTCTGGAACCACTTGACGGCCTCCGCCTCGTCCTCAGCTACGCCGATGCCGGTGTAGTAGCAGTAGCCCAGGTTGCACATGGCGGTGACATTGCCGTTCCCGGCAGCCTGCCGGTAGTATTCGGTGGCTTTCAGCTTGTCCTCCGCTACCCCCCGGCCCAGCTCATAGCACAACCCCAGCATACACTGTGCCCGAGACTGGCCCTGCTCAGCAGCCTTGGTAAACCAGTGGAATGCCTGACTGTCATCCTTTTCGATGCCAATCCCCTCGTAATAGCAGTAGCCCAGGTTGCATTGGGCCCGGGACAATCCCCGCTCGGCCGCCTGACGGTAAAGCTCCACTGCCCTGGCCTTGTCCTCCGCCACCCCCTGGCCCAGCTCGTAGCACAGACCCAGGGAACAGGTCCCCGAGGCGCTGCCCCGCTCATGGGCCAGCTGATACAGCTCCACCGCCTTCTGGATGTCCTCCTGGACGCCGTAGCCGTTCTCATAACACTCGCCCAGCAGGTATTGGGCGCGGGAGTAGCCCTGGGCGGCGGCCTTCTCAAACCACCGGAAGGCCTCCTCGTTATTTTCCGCCACCCCAATCCCCTGGTAATAGCAGTAGCCCAGGTTGCACTGGGCCCGGGGGTAACCCTGCTCGGCCGCCTGGCGATACAGCTCCACCGCCTTGGCCTTGTCCATCTCCACCCCTTCGCCCAGCTCATAGCACAGGCCCAGGGAACAGACGGCAGGGGGATAGCCCTGCTCGGCGGCTTTTCCGTACCACTGCGCCGCCTTGGCCCTGTCTTCTTGGACGCCGTAGCCGTTCTCATAGCACTCGGCCAGCAGACTCATGGCACGGGGGTAGTCCTGCTTGGCGGCCTTAAAGAACCACTTAAAGGCCTCCTCATTGTTCTCCTCCACTCCGATGCCCTGGTAGTAGCAGTAGCCCAGGTTGCACTGGGCGCGGGCCATACCCCGCTCCGCCGCCTGGCGGTACAGCTCGGCCGCCTTGGCCTTGTCCTCTTCCACTCCGTCGCCGTATTCATAGCACACGCCCAGCGCGCAGGTAGCGGGCGGATAGCCCGACTCGTGGGACTTTTGATACAGTTCAGCGGCCTTTTTCAGGTCTTTCTCCACGCCGTAGCCGCACTCGTAGCACTCACCCAGCAGCTGCATAGCCCGGGGGTAGCCCTGTTCAGCCGCCTTGGTAAACCACTTCACCGCCTCGGCGTTGTCCTCCTCCACCCCGATGCCCTGGTAGTAGAAGAAGCCCAGGTTACACTGGGCCCGGGGGTAGCCCCGCTCGGCCGCCTTGAGGTAGAGCTCCCGGGCCTTGACCTTGTCCTCCTCCACCCCCTGGCCCAGCTCATAGCACAGGCCCAGGGAGCACATGGCGGGAACATTTCCCTTGTCGCTGGCCTGCCGGTAGAGCTGGACGGCCTTTTCCAGGTTCTGCTCCACACCGTAGCCCCGGTCATAGCACTCGCCCAGCAGCTGCATAGCCCGGGGGTAGCCGTCCGCGGCGGCCTTTTCAAACCACTTCGCGGCCTCGGCATCGTCCTCTTCCACTCCGATACCGGTGTAGTAGCAGTAGCCCAGGTTGCACTGGGCGCGGGCGTCCCCCTTCTCAGCGGCCTCCCGGTACAGCTCCACCGCACGGGCCTTGTCCATCTCCACCCCGGTGCCCAGTTCGTAGCACAGCCCCAGGGAACAGGCGGCGGGAGGATAACCTACCTCACAGGCCTTGGTGTACAGCTCCACCGCTTTGGCCTCGTCCTTCAGGGTACCGTAGCCGTTTTCATAGCACTCGGCCAGCAGCTGCATGGCCCGGGGGTACTCCTGCTCGGCGGCCTTGGCAAACCACTGGAAAGCCTCATCGTTGTTCTCCTCCACCCCGATGCCGGTGTAGTAGCAGAAACCCAGGTTGCACTGAGCACGGGGCATCCCCCGCTCGGCCGCCTTGCGGTACAGCTCTACCGCATGGACCTTGTCCTCCGCCACCCCCTGGCCCAGCTCGTAGCACAGACCCAGAGAACAGAAAGCGGAGGTATACTCCTTATCAGCCGCCCGCTGGTAGAGCTTGACGGCCCGGTCGTAATTCTGTTCCACACTGTAGCCCCGGTCGTAGCACTCCCCCAGCAGGAACATGGCCCTGGGGTACTCCCGCTCGGCGGCCTTAGCAAACCACTCCACCGCCAGCTCGGGTTTCTCCTCAGTGCCGATGCCTATGTAGTAGCAAAAACCCAGGTTGCACTGGGCGGGGGGAAATCCCTGCTCAGCGGCCTCCCGGTACAGCTCCACCGCACGGGCCTTGTCCTCCGCCACGCCAACGCCGGCCTCGTAGCACAGGCCCAGAGAGCAGGCCCCGTCCGGGTAGTGCTGCTCATAGGCGGCCCGATAGAGCTCGACAGCCTTGGAGGGATCCTTCTCCACGCCATAGCCATTCTCAAAGCACTCCCCCATCAGCACCTGGGCCCGGGGGTAGCCCTGCTGGGCCGCCTTGGCAAACAGCTCCGCCGCCATCTCGTTGTTCTCCTCAAAATGGATGCCCTGGTAGTAAAAGTACCCCAGGTTGCACTGGGCGGGGGCATAGTCCTGGTCGGCGGCCTCCTGGTACAGCTCGGCGGCGTGGGCCTTGTCCATCACCACCCCGTGGCCCAGCTCATAGCACAGCCCCAGCTCGGTCACGGCGGGCAGGTAGTCCTGGTCCGCCCCCTCGGCAAACAGCTCCACCGCACGGGCCTCGTCTTTCTCCACGCCGATGCCCCGGACATAGCACAGCCCCAGGTAATACTGCGCGGCGATGTTATCCCCTTCCGCGGCCTTGTTGAACCAGTAGAAAGCCTGCTTTCCGTCCTTGGGGGCGCCGTCCTCCCCGTAGTAATAGCTGCGTCCCAAGCGGTACATCGCCTCCAGGTCGCCGTCCTCGGCGGCCTCCTGGAGGGCCTTCAGGTCCTCCTGTTTCTTCTCCGCCAGGTCGTTGAGACTGCTCATCAGCTTGGGGTCGATATAGACCATCATGGAATTTTCGTCAAGAGGCTCGGAATTTCTGTTCAGCTCTTCTGCCATAAAAATCGCTTCCTTTCTCTGTTTCTAAAGGCTCCCACTTGAGAGAGCTGTCAGCTCATAGGGCTGACTGAGGGAGTGCTTCGCCGGTAAACTCCCTCAATCACGGCCTTCGGCCGTGCCGCCCCCCCCCAAAGAGGGAGGCTTTCAGTTCAAAAAGTCCTTCAGCTTCTTGCTCCGGGAGGGGTGGCGCAGCTTTCTGAGGGCTTTGGCTTCGATCTGCCGGATGCGCTCCCGGGTAACGTTGAACTCCTTGCCCACCTCCTCCAGGGTACGGGTACGGCCGTCCTCGATGCCGAAGCGCAGCTTGAGCACCTTCTCCTCCCGGGGGGTGAGGGTAGACAGCACCTCGATAAGCTGCTCCTTGAGCAGGGTGAAGGAAGCGGCCTCGGCGGGCTCGGAGGCGTCCTCATCAGGGATAAAGTCCCCCAGATGGGAGTCCTCCTCCTCGCCGATAGGGGTTTCCAGGCTGACGGGCTCCTGGGCGATTTTGAGAATCTCCCGCACCCGGTCGGCTGGCATGTTCATCTCTTCGGCGGTCTCCTCGGGGGTGGGGTCGTGGCCCAGCTCCTGGAGCAGCTGGCGCTGGACCCGGATCACCTTGTTGATGGTCTCCACCATATGGACCGGGATACGGATGGTCCGGGCCTGGTCAGCGATGGCCCTTGTGATAGCCTGACGGATCCACCAAGTGGCGTAGGTGGAGAATTTAAAGCCCTTCACATAGTCAAACTTCTCCACCGCCTTGATAAGGCCCAGGTTGCCCTCCTGAATCAGGTCCAGGAACTGCATTCCCCGGCCCACATACCGCTTGGCGATGGATACCACCAGACGCAGGTTGGCCTCCGCCAGCCGCTGGCGGGCCTTCTCCCCCCGCTTGATGGTCTTTTCCAGCTCGGCGCGCAGCTCCTCGGGAATCTCCTCCCCGGACCGTGTCAGCTCATCCAGCTGCTCCTGGGCAGCGGTGCCGGCGGTCATAGTCTGGGCCAGTTCCACCTCCTCCTCAAAGGTGAGCAAGTTGACCTTGCCAATCTCCTTGAGATACATGCGTACCGGGTCGTCGGTGCCAAAGGTGTCTATGAGGGTATTGGGATCGACGATCTCCTCCTCGGCGATCTCTTCCATCTCCTCTATGGGTGGCTCGGCGGTGTCGGACAGCTCGGGAATATAGTCCTCCCCCACTGTCTCGATGCCCAGGTTCTCCAGGGTATCGTAGATCTTGTCCATCTGCTCGGCGCCCAGCTCCATGTCCTCCAGCACGTCCAGCAGTTCTGAAGAGGAGAGGTGTCCCTTTTTTTTCCCCCGCTCGATGAGCTCGGCAAGCTTCTCCGCCCCGGCGATGCCCTCCACTACCTTCATGATCTCGATCTTACCGGTCTCCATTCGGGTCTGGATATCGTTCTGCTTCTCCGGAACGGTTTCGGTTTCTTTCTTTTTGGTGCTCATGAACTCTCCTCCATATATGCTTTCTTCTGTTGATATTTTCGCTGTACGGCCAGCAGCAGGTCGTCCCCCTGGACTCCCCCGCTTCTCAGCAGCCCCTCGCCGCGGATCACGGATATGTAATCGGCCATGGCCCGCTGGCTGTTGGCCGCCGCCTGGGGCTGGGCGGCCACCTGGGTCAGGTGATCCATCTCTTCACCGGTAAAGTCCCCGGCCAGGGCAGCCAGCTGGGTGGACAGCCCCTCCGCCGCCCGGCGGCTCAGCAAATCGAAGGCTCTGCCCAGCAGCGGGGAAGAAAACTCCGCCCCGGTGAGGCCATCCAGCCTTCCCGTCAGCCCTGGGTCCAGCATGAGCAGCCGTAGCACGCCCTCCTCTGCCCGGGCGGACCGCAGGTTTTCATACCGCAGGCCCCGGGCTCTGGGCTGGAGCTGGCTGGCCGGCGCCAGCTCCCGGCGCTCCTGCTGCTTTTTGGCCTTGCGCAGCCGGGCTTTCAGCGCCCGGTCCACCTCCAGCTTCATGGCCTCGGGAGTGACTCCCGCTGTCTGGGCGGCGTGGCTGCCGTATATCTCCCGCTCCACCGCGCTGTGGAGGGATGACACCAGTCCGGCCGCCTCCTGGAGGAAGGCCACCCGCTGACCGTCATCGTTTAGGTCGTACTTCTTCTGGATCTGGGCCAGACGGTAATCCACCTGGTTCTCGCTCTGGTCCAGCAGCTTGGCGAAGGCCTCCCGCCCGTAGGTCTTGATGAACTCATCCGGGTCCTTGGCCCCCCGCACCTGCAGAACCTTTACCTTCAATCCCGCTTTCTCCAGAATGGGGATGGCCCGCTGAGCCGCGGCGATACCGGCCCTGTCCCCATCGTAGGAGATGACTGCCTCCTTGAAATACCGGGCCAACAGCTGGCCGTGCTCCTCTGTCAGGGCGGTGCCCAGAGAAGCCACCGCGCTGTCAAAGCCCGCCTGGTGGAGGGCGATGGTGTCCATATACCCCTCCGTCAAAATGACCCGCCCCGCCTTGGAGCTCTTGGCCACGTTCAGGGCAAAGACATTGCGGCTCTTGTTGTACACCGGGGTGTCCGGCGAGTTTAGGTACTTTGGGGTGGAGTCGTCCATTACCCGGCCGCCGAAGCCGATCACATTTCCCCGCACGTCGATGATGGGGAACATCACCCGGTTGCGGAAGCGGTCATAGATACGGCCGTCCTTGCTGCTGACGGCCAGGCCGGCATCCAGGAGGTCCCGCTTGTCATAACCCTGGGTGGCCAGCTCAGTGATGAGCCCGTCCCACCGGTTAGGGGCAAAGCCCAGGCCGAAGTTGGTCAGCGTCCGCTGGGCCAGCCCCCGCTTTTGGAGATATCGCAGCCCCTCCGCCCCCTCCGGACCGTGGAGCCAGCGGTGAAAGGCCCGGGCGGCCTGCCTGTTGATCTCCAGAATTCTCTCCCGGCGCTCCCGGGCCCCAGGGGAGGATCCAAAGTCTGGCATCTCCATCCCTGCCCGCTGGGCCAGCAGCGCCACCGCGTCCTTAAAGGGCAGATTCTCCAGCTCCATCACATAGTTGATCGCGCCGCCCCCCTTGCCGCACCCAAAGCACTTATACATCTGCCGGTCGGGCACCACATGGAAGGAGGGGGTCTTTTCGCTGTGAAAGGGACAGCAGCCCCACCAGCTGTTCCCTTTTTTTGTCAGCCGCACCGACTCGGACACCAGGTCCACAATGTCGGTCCGGGCAATGAGCTCGTCCAAAAATCGCTCCGGCAGGGGCAAAGGCCCTTCCTCCCCTCTCAAAAGGTTATTTTTCTCTCATATTTGTATCCGTTTTCTGGAAAAATTATCCCAAATGAGGCTCCCTCTCTGAGGAAGCCCTGAACGGTTCACAGCACTGTCCATCCCTTGGGAATAAACAGCTCCTTAAACCGCTCCACGGCAAAGGGGTCGGTCATGCCGGCAATGTAGTCGCACACCGCCCGGTCCGCCCCCTCCTCCACCCGGATGGCCTGAAAATCGGAGGGCAGCTCATCCGGGTGGTTTCGGTAGTAGTCAAAGAGGCTCCGAAGCATATCCTGGGCCTTGCCCTCCTCCCCCTTGGCCATGGGGTTGGTGTACACGCTGTCAAACATGAAGCTCTTCAGCGCCAGCATAGCCTCCCCCACCTCGTGGGACTGCTTGATCTCCGTCTGCCCCCGGCTGGCCCCGACAGCGTCGGACACCAGCTTGTTGATCCGGGCGCTGTGGGTAAAGCCCAATACATTGGATATCTCTAAGGGAATATCCATCGGGTAGATGATGCCGCCCCGGAGGGCGTCCTCGATATCGTGGTTGATGTAGGCGATGTGGTCAGCCAAGCGGACCGCCTGGCCCTCCAG
Organism: Lawsonibacter sp.; assembly: GCA_022799835.1. Classification (GTDB taxonomy): domain Bacteria; phylum Bacillota; class Clostridia; order Oscillospirales; family Oscillospiraceae; genus Lawsonibacter. Next base: position 10,465 of record JAAWPF010000032.1, read on the forward strand.
GGTGGCGGCGGGTGCGCCCTTGGTATGGCAGACAATTCCGTTGCGCACCTCCCAGGTCAGGTTGAGTCCCTGTCCTCCCTTCTCCAGCCGCTCTACCACCCGGACCGACTGCTGGTAGTGGGCAAAGCCCCCAGGCATCACCTCGTCCAGCAGCCGCTCCCCGGCATGGCCGAAGGGGGTGTGTCCCAGGTCGTGGCCCAGGGCGATGGCCTCGGTGAGGTCCTCATTCAAAAACAGGGCCCTGGCGATGGTGCGGGCAATACGGGAGACCTCCAGCGTGTGGGTCATCCGGGTGCGGTAATGGTCCCCCTCGGGCTGGAGGAAAACTTGAGTCTTGTGCTTCAAGCGCCGAAAGGCCTTGGAGTAGACAATGCGGTCAGTGTCCCGCTGGAAGGGGGTGCGGATGTCACACTCCGGCTCCGGCCAGACCCGCCCCCGACTCTGGGACGACTGGCAGGCCAAGGGTGACAGGGCGGCCGCTTCCCGCGCCTGAAGCTGTTCCCGCAGCGTCATGAACATCCCCTCCCGATTTGCTTTCTGGTCACGATTACTTATACGAAATATCTCTTTGGATTCCTCTTTTTTCAGAAAAGTTTTTAGCGGCCGGCGACCACTCCGTCGCCGGCCGCTCTCAACGGCCTTGTCTGTAAGGTTTCTCCTCCGCAGGAGAACCGCGCTCTGTCACCGGACAGCGACCGCCTCGATCTCAAACAGCGCGCCCTTGGGGAGGGCTGCCACCTGGACACAGGACCGGGCCGGAGCCTCGCCCGGGAAATACTTGGCATAAACAGCGTTGATAGCAGCAAAATCCTTGATATCCGCCAGGAATACGGTGGTCTTCACCACATCCCCCAAATCCATTCCGGCGGCGGCCAGCACAGCCTTCAGGTTGTCCAGCGCCTGAGCGGCCTGGGCCTCCACCCCCTGGGGCAGCTCGCCGCTGGCGGGAATCAGACCAAGCTGACCCGAGGTGTACAGTGTGCTGCCCGCCAACTTGGCGTGACAGTAGGGGCCTACGGCAGCTGGGGCATTGGGAGCGGTGATCGTCTTGTTCATAAAGATCCTCCTCAGTTCAGAATATCTCTATTATATCTCAGTCCCCCAAAAAAGCAAGACATTTCAGCGGTATTTCCCATTTTATCCCAGTTCAACCGCCTCTGTTGCAATTTTATCCCGAAACATCCGGTCATGCTCCACAAAGAGCAGTGTGGGCCGGTACTGGAGCAGCAGTTCCTCGAGCTGCATCCGGGAAAACAGGTCAATATAGTTCAGCGGCTCGTCCCACAGATACAGGTGGGCGCTCTGGCTCAGGCTGGCGGCAATCAACACCTTTTTCTGCTGGCCCGCGCTGTACTCCCCCATGTCCCGCTCGAAGAGGGCCCGGGAGAAGTCCAGCTTGCGCAGGACGGTGAGGAACTTTGTCAGATCGACACCCTGTCCCTCCGCCCAGCCGGCCAGACCGCCGCGCAGGTGATCCGCCTTCTGGGGGACATAGGAAATTTTCAGCCCAGACGCCCGGAAGAGCTCCCCCATATGGGGCACTTCCTCCCCCAGAATCAGCCGGAACAGGCTGGTCTTTCCGCAGCCGTTGCCCCCGTCCAGACACATCCGCTCCCCCTGCCGCAAGGTAAAGCTCACTGGCCTGCCAGCCATGCCGGGGTATGTGACGGCCAGATCCCGGCCCTCCAGAAGCCGGCCGCTATGATAGGCCAAGGTGGTCAGCTTCAGACTGTCCGCCCGCTCAATATCCTTGAGCAAGCCCGATTTCTCCTCAATGGCCCGTTCCGCCCTGCGCTCGATGTTCTTCCGCTGCTGCTGGCCCTTCCGGGATTTCTCCCCCAGGTAGGGCCGCAGGCCGTGCTTGACAATCCCTTTCTGAGAAATTCCGGTCTTGGCCCGTTCCACCGCGTCCGCCTTCTGTTTTCGGTCAGCTGCCGCCTGTTCCAGGCGGCGAATTTCCCTTTTCAGCTTCTCGTTCCGGGCCAGCTCCCCCCGGTCCCGGCCCTCCTTGTCCCGGAACCAGCTGGAGAAGGTGCCCCGCACCAGCTCCGGACCGGTCTGATTCAGGGCCAGGACGTGGTTCACACAGCCATCCAGGAAGGCCCGGTCATGTGACACCAGCAGAAATCCCCGGTCCAGGTTCCGGAGGTACTCCGACACCAGCGCCCGGCCCTCCCTGTCCAGGTGGTTGGTGGGCTCGTCAATCATGGGGTAGGCTCCCTCATCCAGAAACAGAGCCGCCAGCAGGGCCCTGGTCTGCTCTCCGCCGCTGAGGGTGGAGAAGGGACGGTCCAGCGCCTCCTCCTCCAACCCCAGTTTAGACAGCTCCCAGGAAAGCCGCCACTCCTCCCCAGGGGGCGCCCCCTCCAGCAGGATATCCAGCGCCCGCCGGTCCGGCGCCTCCACCGGCCTGGGCCAGCGCAGGCAGGGCTGGCGGAGAGAGATGGTTCCCCGGCCCTCCAGCTCCCCTGCCAGCAGCCGGAGCAGGGTGGTCTTGCCCCGGCCGTTCCGGCCCACCAGCCCCAGCTTCCAGTTGGTGTCCAGCTGGAGGTCCAGGCCTTCAAAGACAGGGGTGTGGTCCCCATCGTAGGTGAAATACAAATTTTGTACGGTAATCTGTGACATATTGTCCCCTCCTGTCATGCGCGCGAAAAAGCCGCAAGAGGGATCTCCCTCTCACGGCGGCCGGGGCACAATACGCCCAATATGAGCCGAAAGGGGAAGACTGCGCGTTTCCTCCTGCGAACCCATGACAGAACTGGGCTGTTCTCACAGCCCATGCCTAATCTCCTGTCATGAAATCAGCAAGCGGTTTTGCGCATCTTCCCGCCTCCCATCTGTTTTGTTGGGGAAAGCATACCACGCGCGGGACAGTTTGTCAAGAAGAAACGCCCGGCCCAACAGACCGGACGCCCCTATGTTAAACTTACTTGGTGCCAAAGATGCGGTCGCCGGCATCGCCCAGGCCAGGGACGATATAGGCGTGATCGTTGAGCTTCTCATCCACACCCGCCACGTAGATTTCCACATCGGGGTGGTCCCTCATAATGCACTCGATGCCCTCGGGGGCGGCCAGGACATTCATCAGCTTAATGTGCTTGCAGCCGTAGCCCTTGATAAAGGTGATGGCGGCGGAGGCGGAGCCGCCGGTGGCCAGCATGGGGTCCAGCACGATTACGTCCCGCTCGGCGATGTCGGCTGGCATTTTGCAGTAATACTCCACAGGCTTGTGGGTCTCCGGATCCCGGTACAGGCCGATATGGCCCACCTTGGCGGAGGGGATCATCTTAATGATGCCGTCCACCATGCCCAGGCCTGCCCGGAGGATAGGGACGATGGCCAGCTTCTTGCCCGCCAGAGTTTTAAAGGTTCCGATGGCGATGGGGGTTTTCACTTCAACGTCCTCCAGGGGCAGGTCCCGGGTGGCCTCGTAGCACTCCAGGGCGGCAATCTCCGAGACAATTTCCCGGAACTCCTTCACGCCAGTGGCCTCGTCCCGGAGGATGGTCAGCTTGTGCTGAAGCAGCGGGTGGTCCAGAATGTGTACCTTGTCGTTATACATGTTTATCGACTCCTTTTGTAATGATGGTCTTTTTCTGTTGAGGCGGGTATCATCTGCCCGCAGGCACATACTACGCGCCCCTACACGCGCCTCTGTTCACGTTCCAATCGCTCCCGCTCCGCCTGGGACAGGCGGTGGTAGACGGGGACCAGTTCCGCCGCCGGCACCAGTCCGCCGGAGGCAATCAGTCCCTCCGCCGCCCGGGCCACCCCCCAGGCGCTTTGCATCCGCAGATGGCCGGGGGCCAGAGCCATGGGAATTTGCTCATTTAGGGTATTATAACACAGCTGAGCTCCATCGCCAACGACTATTTTCGATTCCTGGAAATTTTTTAACTCCTCCCCCAGCTCGGCCAGGGAGACGGCCCGGTCAGGACTGAGCCGTTCCAGACGGTCCCCCCAGGCCCGGAAAAGGGCGTTATACACCTGTTTCCGCCTGGCGTCCATGGCGCAGACGATGAGTTTTCCCTCCAGGTGGGCCAGAGGCCAGGCCATGGACTCCAAGGTAGAACAGGGGGCGCAGGGCTTGTCACCCGCCCAGGCCAGCCCTTTGGCGGTGGCGGCGCCGATGCGCAGGCCGGTAAAGGACCCAGGTCCGGCGGCCACAGCGATGACATCCACATCCTCCAGCTGTTCTCCGCAATTTTTCAGCAGGTCGTTCACCGTGGGCAGCAGGGTACGGCTGTGGGTCAGGCCGCCGCACTGGAAGGACTGGGCCAGCAGCGCCCCGTCCCGGCACAGGGCGGCGGAACAGGCCGCCGCAGACGACTCCAGGGCTAAAATATTCACAGGGACACCCCCTCCACGGTAATCACGCGCTGGCTGTCCGATGTCCCCTGGCGGATGTCCACCAAAACGGCGTCCTCCTCCAGGGCATCGGAGATATTCTCGCTCCACTCCACAGCGCACACCCCCCCGCGGGCCAGGTAATCCTCCCAGCCGATATCGAAGAGCTCGTCGGAGGTATGTACTGGCTGACGAGCGACGGGGTCTCGGCAAAGTTTATTATTTCCATATCTGATTGTTTTTATAGTAGTAGTTTCTTTACAAGTTCAGTGAACTGA